>NZ_JBDWPJ010000170.1:0-26730 GCF_039971195.1 Pseudophaeobacter sp. | reverse complement strand
TCAGGTGCCGCTGGATATTGCTGGATGTGCGGCCACTGATCTGACACCGCCGGTGTCACTGCAGGCCAAGTCCATAGACGAAGAGGCGCTGCAAGAGGCGCTGCATTTGCTGGCGCAATCCAAACAGCCAGTTATCTTGGTTGGTGGCGGTGCCAAACGATCGGGGCCAGAAATCTGTGCCCTGGCAGAGCGGCTCGATGCGCCAGTGATTCAAACCACCAATGCACGCGGGGTGATGTTCCAGCATCCGCTTGGCGTGCCTGCAAGCCCCAGTCTGGCTTCGGTTCGAAATCTGATCGAAAGCGCAGATGTGGTTCTTGCCCTGGGCACCGAATTTGGACCGACAGATTACGATATGTATGCCACCGGAGTCTGGCCAAAAATGCAGGCTCTGATCCGGGTGGATCTTTGCGCAGCGCAGCTCGCCCGCCATCCGGCGGCGCTGCCCATCACTGCCGATGTAGCCAGTTTTGTCGCGGCGCTGCAGCAGGATCTGCCCTCAGGGGCTGGCTCGGGCGGGGAAGCAAGAGCCGCCGAGGCCCGTCGCGCAGCTCAGCAGGAGATTGGCGCAGATTACCTGTCGCAGGTGGAGATTCTGGGCGCGATGCGTGATGTCATGCCTGGGTCTTTGATGGTTGGGGATTCGACCCAACCGATCTATGCCGGCAATCTTTATTATGATCATGATCGCCCAGGTGGTTGGTTCAATGCCGCCACCGGCTATGGTGCGCTCGGCTATGGCATTCCTGCCGCCATCGGCGCGGCGATCGCCGAACCGGATGTGCCGGTGATCTGCATCGTCGGCGATGGCGGCGCACAGTTCTCTTTGCCCGAGGTGATGACGGCCGTAGACGAAAACCTGTCGATCACCTTTGTGATCTGGAACAACCAGGGCTACCGCGAAATTGCTACCTCGATGGAGGATGTGGGCGTTGCGGTTGTGGGCTGTGACCCAACCCCGCCTAGTTTTGCCGGGACTGCCCAGTCCTTTGGCATTCCACATGTCACCGTTGGCACTGATGCGGCAGAGATTTCTGCCGCCGTTGCCAAGAACCAGGGGCAGGGGCCGCGCTTTGTTGAAATAACCGCACCCGTCTTTGTGCCTGCTAAGGATTGATGAAATGAAACAGCCAAGTTTTGAATTCTCCCGCGCCATCACCCGCCGCCCGGCGGCCAGTATCGTTGAGGGGCTGCGCGCGACTGACATGGGCAACCCCAGTCTCAATGGCATGCTGGTGGCGCATGAAGCCTATGTGGCGGCGCTGAAAAGCACCGGCGCCGAAGTGATCGAACTGCCGCCACTAGAGGCGTTTGCAGATGCGGTTTTTGTTGAGGACACGGCGCTTTGCTTGCCGCAGGGCGCTGTTCTGATGCGCCCCGGAGCGCCGTCGCGCATGGGTGAAGTGGCGGAAATGGCGCCAACGCTGCGCCAGTGCTATGATGATGTCCGCGAGATCAAAGGCCCCGGCCACATCGAAGGCGGCGATATCCTGGTGACCGGGCGCGAGGTGCTGGTGGGGCGGTCTGACCGTACCGATGCCGCAGGGGTGGCGGAACTGGCAGAGATTGTCGGCGAATGGGGCCACAGTCTGCGCGAGGTCTTTACCCCGCCGGGCGTCTTGCACTTCAAGACCGATTGTTCCCTGATGGATGCCGAAACCATCCTGGCAACCAAACGCCTGTCGGCTTCGGGTTGTTTTGACGGATACCGGATTTTGGACGTGGCAGAAGGCGAGGAAGCTGCTGCCAATGCCATTCGGTTCAACAATCTGGTGCTGTGCCCGGCAGGTTTCCCCCGCACGGCGGAAATGCTCGACAAGGCGGGGTACGAGGTTGTCCAGATCGACAACACCGATTGTGCCAAACTGGATGGCGGCATGTCCTGCCTGTCACTGCGGTTCTGATCAGCTGCGGATCTGCGGTAGTTTGGGGGCGGACCAATAGGCGCCGCTGTCCTGGCGCAGGGTTTCATAGGCTTCGATCCGTTGGCGTGCCTCTGCGCCGCCAGCTTCGATCAGATGGGTTAGCAGACAATCCATCACCGCCATCGCGCCTGCATAGGCGCCAAAGGGATGCAGGGAATCGGCCGTAACAGTCAGCACATGATCTGGCTCCACGCCCGGCGCAATGACCTCACTGTCTGAGATCAGCACGATCTGCGCGCCGAGTCTGCGTGCCTGTTGCAGAGCCTTGATGGTGGTGGCCGAGTAGGGGGCAAAGGTGATGGCAATCAGGCAGTCTTCGGGACCCAGCTCGATCAGATCATCCAATGTTGTGCCGATGTGGCGGGGGACCAGATCGATTTCTGGCAAGGCCATCCGGGCGATATAGTGAAAATAATAGGCCAATGCGTAGCTGGCGCGGCTGGCGGTGACATAGCAGCGTTTTGCGCCCAACAAGGTCTCGACAATGGCGCCGGTGCGCTCCGCCCCCATTTGGCGCAGTGATCTGGAGACAACATTCAGCTCGGTACGGGCTGCACGCGCTTGCAGCGCAGCTGTTGGTCCCGCTTCTGCCATCCGGGTCAACCAATCCTCCCCCAGATCGGTCTCGCTGGAGGTTACAAGCGCATCGCGAAAGGGCCGTCGCAGGGCTTCGAAGCTGTTGTAGCCCATGCGATCGCCCAGTCGCACAAAACTATTGGCGCTGACCTTTGCCTTGCGGGCGGTGTCGCGCACAGGATCCAGGGCAAAGGCGCCAGGGTTGTCGATAATATACTTCGCCGCCTGCGACAGCTTGGCAGGCATCAAAGCGATCTGCTCTTTGAGCGAGGCAATCAGGCGGGCGGTTTGCTTTGGGTCGAGATGCGGGTCCATGCGCCAATAAGATCACATGATCTTGCAGGGCGAAACACAAAACGCCTGTTCCGCCCTTCTGCTCGATATTTTAACCCAAGGCTAGCCAGAAACAGCTTTTAGGGAGCTCTCTTGGATCAGCACGATGGATCCTTCTTCGGTGACGGTTAGCCGCGCCCCTGTTTCGATCTGGCCCAACCCTTTGCAGGCAACCAGCATCAGAATGTGTTTTTCGCGGGCGACAATAGCCATATGGCTGAGCCACCCGCCCACTTCGCTCAGCACGGCTCCAGACCGCTGCACATAGGGCAGCCAGGCGGGGTTGATCATGCTGCAGACCAGAATGTCCCCGTCTTCAAAGCCGTCAAATGCCTCCGGTCCGGCAGCGGTTTCTTCCTCAACCCAAAAGGCTCGCCCAGTCACCGAACCGCTGCCGGCCACGCAGGTGCCGCCAAGATCCCTCTCGGAAAGCTGCGTCTGGGCTCCCAGCGACAGTATCTCACAATCCCTCAGGGTGAGCGCGACCTGGTTCGGAGCGGCAGGTTTTCGTAAATCTTCAGCTTTGTGACGGTCTTGCGCTGTACGACGCAAACTCTGCGGCTTGCTCCAGTCGCCACTGAGCACCTCCTGCAGGGTCAGCTGAAAGACCAAATCACCAAGCCCTGATTGCTGACCCAGGGCCAGCAATGCACGCCGCAGTTCTGCTAGGACCCGTAGTGCTTCGTGTTTTGCTTGTTCCTTCAGATCCTGAAAGGTCAGAGCCAGGGAAATGGTATCCTTCAGCTCAGCTGGCAGGTTTGCAGGCAATGATTTCTGCCCGGAGAGGGATTTAACCGGTGTCTCCAACAAGGGCCAAAGCCCTGCTGGATTTTCGCAAAAGCGCGGCGCGCTGAGCTCATAGTCATAGGTGGCCCGGTGGCCCATCAGCTTCAGTGCCTTTTCTCGCGCTGATTTGCCGGTGCAGGTGGCCAACATTGCGGTGGGGGCATGGGGCAGATCCGCATGCATCAAATGGGCGCGCAAAGAGGGATCTCCGGCGGTGGCCGTGCTGGCCTCGCCCATTGTAAAGCCGGCAAGAATGTTGATTTTTTCCGCTTCGACATAGATTTCGCGGGCAAAAAATCCATGTAGGAGCTGAATGGTTTCTACCAATTTGTGCCGGGGCAGAGCGCTATAGTCCAGGGCCTGCCAGATCGCCAATCGGTCGGCCATATCGGGTAAAACATTGGTGCGGAAGTGGCAGACCAATGGACGGGCCTGACGGCGCAAGTTCTTCGCCTTGCTGGCGGTCAACTTGAGAGCCATCTCGTCCTTCAAGGCGGCATCCACGTAGGTTTTGCCAAAGAGATTCACCAAATGGCCATCACGCCCCTCTGGCAGCCCATAGGGCACCCCTAGGTCGCGACAAGCCAGGTCGACGCTGCCTCCCGGCGCCCAAAGCGAGCCCATCACCGAAAAGGACAGTGGTGTCGGTCGGGGCAGAACTTCGGACATTTCGTCCTGTTGCAGAATTATCTGATCAGGGGCGGCATCGGCAAAGCGATCCAAGTGTACACGCCATTCTGACAGGCGGATCTGTTCGGCTTCAGAACCCAGCGACAGGGTGGTAATATCGCGGCTTTGTACGATTTGGAACTGACCATCGGCATAGGCCCATTCCACATCCTGTGGGCAGCCAAAGCTGTTTTCGATCTCGCAGCCAAGGGCGAGCAGGGGGGCCAGATCAAGGGTTTGATTCTGATCGTCCTCGGCAGGCTGGCCGGTGTGACGGCCAAATCGCAATGAGACGGGCGTCACCCGGCCCGAAACCAGATCTTCTCCGTTGCCGCGGACCCATTCCACCATGGTCATGCCGGGGGCGGTGGGGTCTTGCGTGAACATGACGCCTGCATAATGTGCCTGTACCATTTGCTGCACCAGGATATTGGCAGTACTTCCGTCCTGGGCCTGCCCGTCATAGCTGGCAGCGCGTTCAGAGGAGAAACTGGCAATCACATTGTCCAGCGCCAGGCGCATGGTCTTTTCCGTGACATCCAACTCGGATTCAAACACCCCGGCAAAGCTTTGATCGGCGCCGTCTTCATTGCTGGCACTGCTGCGCACAGCGCAGGGCTTTCCACCCGCTAGGGTCCAAATCTTCGTGGCAAACCCTTGCTTTTGCTCGGGGTTCATTTGACGATAGTTGTTGATGGCCTCACTACGCAGAACAACGCCGCCCGGAACCGGCAGCCCAGCATTTTTCAATACCGAAAGCCGCAAGGCCTTATTGCCGGCGCTGCTTAGCTCCTCGGTAAAGCCCATTGGAATAACTCCGGCGGGCAGTCTGGCCAAGGTGCGCTGATGCAGCCCTTGGGCAAGTTTTTGGCCCAGAGTATTATGCAACCCGGTCACAAAGGCGCGCTGCAGCAAGAGCAGGCCGAGGCTAAAACAAAGATAGGCATTGGCTGCGGCGCTCAGGCTAAAGACCATCGCAAAAAGCACGGGAACACCGAGGAACAGCCAGAGCTTGACCTGGCGGGGCGTTTTGGCCACGGCCCAGAGCAGGTAGATTGCTGCCAGAACACAGAATAGCAGCGGCAAGACAAACAGCGGGTCGGCCTGGCCAAGATCGGCCATCCACATCAGGCTGATAGGGATGTGCCCACTGGCTTCTCCGGCGGCAGAAACCCCCAACATCATGACAGGCAAAAACACCAAGGCGCTGAGGTTACGCATTGGTGTCAGCCCCTTGTCGGCATAAAAGGCTTGAATAGCCCGGGCCTTGCGCACCGGGTCATCTGCCAGTTTGGCCTTGAGTACGGCCAACTCCGCGGCGCTGTTTTGGGTGATGATTTGATCGCGTTCCGACTTTAGCGCCACCGGCAGCACCAGAAGGCGGGTGGCCAGTGACAGGGCAAAGAGGCCCAGCAATAGGTGGCTGCGGTCATGGGTCCAGACCAGGGCCGAAGCAAGGGCTGATATGGCCCGTTGCCAATAGGTGGTCTGTTGCTCCGCCAACCAATTCTGAACATGTGGCTTTGGCTGTGGTGCAATGAAATACTCCCAAGGCAAAGTGTAACGCCCCTGAAAGTCGATGCCCTGTTGGCTGAGCTCAAGCCCTAGGACCTGCCCCATGAAACAGCTGCGCCGGTCATAGCAGGCAGCTACCGTTGGTCCGGTGCCAAGCGCCGCAATTCGCTGCATCAACTCATCGGTTGGCAGGGCACGGATTGGAATATTGATTGCACCTGGCAGGTGACCGGCGGCAAAATCCCCCGGATAGCGGGTGTCAACGATCTGCAGCGCCTCGGTGTTCATCAGCACAGTGAACTCGGCTGTATCGAGCAACCTGTCTTTGTGCGGATAGTCCGGGATGGCGCGCAGATCCGCCAGGCTTTCGACCTCTGCATCGCTAAAGGGCCGACCTTCGACAATCCATTTCTCGATGCCGCCAGCAACAAAACTGCAATCAATCCCTAGTTTAGCGAGCTCCGCGCAGGTTTCGGAGCTGCGATTTCCATTGTGACAAAAAACCACAGCGCGCTGCCCGGGGCGTAGGGGGCGAGATTGGAGAAAATCCGGAAATCGAATGTGAGCGGCGCCTGGAAGGCTTCCCATGGCATTCTCACCAGTTTCGCGAATGTCAAAGAAAGCAGTATCACCAGCCGCAAGCAAAGCGGCCGCCTCGCTGGTGGAAATGGCCTGTGGATTGTCTTCTTGTTTGAAGAAACTGGTCTCTTTTAGGTCTTCATCTTTGATCTCAGTGCCTGCAAATTGAGCAGGACGCACCAGGGTTGCTTGTAACCTGGACAACTCCTTTTGTTGGTTTGAGGAAAATTGCCAATAATTCCCTACAAAAAGCAGTGCTACAAAGAGCATCAATAGTGATACAATTTTGACAGGGTAACGCCCTGATCCTGTTTTTGTTTTTGCTAAGAAACCCAACTTTCTAGCAAGAACAGCTCCAAGACCAGACATCATGGCCAAACCCACTGCAAAGACCTGAGAAAGGGAAGAAACAGACCCAATAACAAGTTCGGGTGAGGGGATTGCCCATGCTTTAACTGGTGCAACCATTAGGGTCGCGGTACAAATGGTCACCACCAGCGGAGCGCGAAGGTCTTTGAGGTGGGTTGGTCTTGGGTTGAGTGTTCTCACTGAAGTTCCTGCAAACTGTTGTGGGTTTCTTTGTTGTTGGGACAATTGTAAAAGATGGCGTCCAATGTGATACCGAACAGTTAATTGTTGGGCTAGGTCAAGAGTTTCATTTAAATTTTCTGAAAGGGGTGCGAAGATGTTAACGCCTTTGTTTCAGGAAACGAGTGATACCAGACATGGCCCGCAAGGTCAGAAAATACTAATTGGCCAGGAGGCTTACCCGTGCAGCTTGTAGACAGGTTCATTTCTTCCCTCATCTTTGGGTTGCGAAAGGGATTGCCAAAATCCTTTGCTACAGCATTGGGGTTGGTCCTGGGGCTGGTCAGTTTGGCGCCGATCCCGGCTCGGGCCGAAATCACCCTCACCTTTGGAACCTACGCTGCTGACAAGCCAACGCAGACGGTGCGCAAATACCGCCCCTTTTTGTCATTCCTGGCCGACCGGTTGTCCGAACGGCTGGGGGAGAAGGTCTCGATCAAGATGACCATTGCAAAGGAATACGAGGAAGGCATTCGTCAATTGGCCGAAGGGGAGGTCGATTTCGCCCGCTTCGGGCCTGCCTCTTATGTGATGGTGAAAGACTTGAACCCGCAGATCCGTATCGTGGCGATCGAGTCCAAGAAAGGTAAGAAACGGTTCAAAGGCGTCATCGTGGTGCACCGCGATAGCCCTGTTCAATCGCTGCAAGAGCTCGCCGGTCTTACCTTTGCCTTTGGCGATGAGCTGTCGACGATCGGGCGTTATCTGGCGCAGGCGGAATTGCTCAAGGCTGGTATTTCTGGCGCTGATCTGCATAGTTTTGACTATCTTGGGCGCCATGATCTAGTGGGTGTCGCGGTTGGCTCTGGGAAATACGCAGCGGGCGCCCTCAAGGAAAGCACTTACAAGAACCTCATCACCAAGGGGGTGCCGATCCGGGTGCTGATGACCTTTGATAATGTCACAAAGCCCTGGTTAGCCTCTGCCGATCTTGATGAAGAAATTATACAGGCGATGCGGGACGTCATGTTGTCGTCGCAGAATGAAGAAATTGTGCGGCGGGTTTCAAAGAACGGTTTCTTGGCCAGCAAAGACGCAGATTATGATTTGATCCGCGAAGCCATCGAACAAAGCCGCGGCTTCTAGGCGCCAAAGAGCAGGTAAAATGAAACGCACAGGAATTCTGTTTCAGATCGTTCTATCCCTAGCTTTGGCAGCGCTTCTGGTGGCCTTTGTCGTGGGAGCTGTTGCCCGGCAATATGAGGGCAACCGTCTGCGCGAACAGCTGACCGAGCAGGCGGGACTGACGGTCTCGCTGCTGAGCGGGCTGATGCTCGAGTCGATTATTGTCGAAGACGTGCCGGTCCTGGAAACAGGGCTGCATGAGACTCTGGCGCGCACGCCCAAAATCCTATCTATCCAGATTCTGAATGCGGACGGCGACCTGATTGCCTCTGCCAGCCGTAGGGATGTGCACGAGGAATTTGTAACCTACGAGCAATCCGTCGAGATGGAAGGGTTCAAATTTGGCACCATGGTGGTGCAATGGTCGATGCAAGAAGGGCAGGCATTGGTCAAAGAAAAAGTTCGCTACACCATCATGTGGACCGGGCTTGCCATCGCAGCGCTCTCAACCCTGGTTCTGTTTTTGGTCTACAAACTTGCTTTGCAGCCGCTCAAGACCATTCATTTGAGGATGTCCGATGCCATCTCCGGCGCGCGGCGTGTTGCGGGGGATTTGCCCTGGTATGCCTCGCGGGAATTCTGGGCGCTGAATTTCTCGGTCGGTGTTCTGGAAGAGACCTTTGCGGAGCGTGACGAGCGGGAAACCGCCCTGGAGGAAGCCTGCGAGGCGGCTGATATTGCCAATCAGGCCAAGTCTGAATTCCTCGCCAATATGAGCCATGAAATCCGGACGCCGATGAATGGCGTCATCGGCATGGCGGAACTGATTTTGGAAACCGAGTTGGACGAGGATCAGCAGATCTATGCAGAGACGATCTCCAAATCGGGGTCGGCGCTGTTGACCATCATCAATGACATTCTCAATTTCTCAAAGATCGAAGCTGGCAAGATCGAGCTGGATCTGACCTCCTTCAATTTGCAAACTGCAATCGAAGATGTTGTGACACTGCTGTCGCCAAAGGCCACAGCCAAGGGTGTCGAGATCATCCTGCGCTATGATCCTTCGCTTCCAGAGTTCTTTGAAGGCGATGTCGGGCGGGTGCGCCAGGTAGTGACCAATATCATTGGCAACGCAGTGAAGTTCACCAATGTCGGCTATGTCTACATCGATGTGACGGGCACCGAGGGTGCGCGCGGCCATCATTTGTCGATTGCGGTGTCCGATACCGGTATCGGGATTCCAGAAAGCCGCATTGATGAGGTCTTTAATGCTTTTGAACAGGTCGATGGCGCCGCAACGCGCAGCTTTGAAGGCACCGGCCTGGGGCTGGCGATTTCGTCGCGGTTATTGATGTTGATGGGCGGGCGCGTCACGGTGCAGTCCAAGCCGGACGAGGGTTCGGTCTTTGCCATCCGTCTGCCTCTGCCAGCCAGCGAGCCTGTTGAGGAAATCGTGGTCGGTGATCCGTCTTTGGCGGGCCTGACCGGCCTGATTGTGGACGATCTTGATCTTAACCGGCTGATCCTGGCAGAGCGATTAGGCTCCTGGGGGGTCAATTGCATGGAGGCCAGCGATGCGATGGGGGCGCTGGAGCTGATTGCTGAGCTGCAGTCCAGGTCAGATCGGTTGGACTTTGTTGTCCTCGACTATCAGATGCCGGTCATTGATGGCCGCGAATTGGCGCAACGCATCCGGGCCATTCCAGAATACGGCGCCTTGCCGATTGTGATGCTTTCTTCCGTTGAAAACGCCATGCCGCGCACCGGCCACGAAGGGCTGGAAGGCTGCGAAATTGTGTTAAAGCCACTGCGTGCCGCCCAGTTGAAGCAGGTGATTGGCCGGGCTTTGAGCCTGGGGCAACGGCGGTTGCCAATCGCTGCTGTGGCACCGGTGGAAATGCTTCACAAAAACCGGCTCAAACTCTTGATCGCCGAGGATAACAGAACCAATCAGCTGGTTGTGACGCGCATGCTCAAGGATGCGGGGTATGACATTACTATTGCGGCAAATGGCATCGAAGCGGTGCAACACTATAAAAACAGCCACCCTGACATCGTGTTGATGGATATGATGATGCCGGGCATGGACGGCGTAGAGGCGACGCAAAAGATTCGGGAATATGAGCTCGAAGCCAGAGTGCCCGGGAGCCATATCGTGGCCCTGACGGCCAATGCGCTGGAGGCGCATCGCGAAAAATGCCTGGCGGCCGGCATGGATGATTTTTTGAGCAAGCCGATCAATAAAAAAGCGCTGATCGAAACGATCAACAAATGGTCCGAGGCGCCAGATCAGGGCAATACGGGCACCTGAGCCAGGCACCTAAGCGCGTCTGCCTTGGCTTTGGGAAGAACTAGTGCTGCGCAGTAGAGCGTGAGGTGATCCACTGGCGGCACTGATCGCCAAGGTTTGTCACCGCAAAAACACAGGCCGCAAAGCAAACAATTGTTGGTCCTGTTGGGGTATCGAGCATAAAGGAAAGCTGCAGGCCGGCCAGGGCCGACAGTATTCCTATGGCGGTAGCCGCGAGGGCCATGCGTTCAGGTGTTGCAGCAAAGGGGCGGGCCGCAGCGGCGGGGATCAGCAACATGGCAGAGATCAGCAAAACACCGACCACTTTGATGGCAACCGCCACCACCAGCGCTAGGGCGATGGTCAGGATGAGTTGCTCACGTTTCGGGTTTAGCCCGGCTGCATAGGCCAGGTCCGGACTCAGGGTTGCAGTCAGCAGCGCAGACCACCGGGCCCAAAGCAGCGCCAGTACTAGGGCGGCCCCGCCCCAGATAACCAGCAGATCAAACCGGCTGACGGCCAGAATATCGCCAAACAGATAGGCCATCAGGTCGATCCGCACGCCCTGCAAAAAGGAAACCGCCACCAGACCAAAGGCCAATGAGGAATGGGCAAGCACGCCCAGCATGGTGTCCATGGCAAAACCACGATCGCTGAGGCTGGAAACGGCGGCGGCCATCAGCAGGGCAACGATCAATACACCGGTAAAGATCGGCGCTTGAAAACCAAGCGCCAAGGCCACGCCAAGGATTGCCGCATGGGCTGTGGCATCGCCAAAATAGGCCATACGCCGCCAAACCACAAAACAGCCAAGCGGCGCCGCGGCGATGGCAACGCCGGTCCCGGCAAAGGCTGCGCGCAGCAGAAAGTTGTCAAAGAGGCTCATCATTCTTGGGCGCCTTTCGGATCGGATTGCTGGGGCTGGAGGGCCTTATCCTTGCCATGGTCATGGCCGCAACTTTGGTCGTGGCTGTGGTTATGCTCATGCCGGTATAGCGCCAAGGCCCCTTGGGTGCCGCTGCCAAACAGTGCGCGATATTCGGGGGCCGAGGCGACATGTTCGGGTGCACCTTCGCAGCAGATATGGCCATTGAGGCAGATCACCCGATCCGAGGCTGCCATCACCACGTGCAATTCATGGCTGACCATCAGGATGGCGCAGCCCAGGCTTTCGCGCAGGCTTTCGATTTGTTGGTAAAATGAGGCCGATCCGGGCTGGTCCAACCCCTGGGTGGCCTCGTCGAGGATCAACAGCTGGGGCTCACAGATCAGCGCGCGTGCCAGCAGAACCCGCTGGAATTGGCCGCCGGATAGGCCCGCCATCTGGCGGCTGGCCAATTGACCGGCCCCGGCCTGTTCCAGAGCCTTGGCGGCTTGGTGATCCGTGACTTTTTGAGGCAGGCTGAGAAAGCGGCGCACAGTGATTGGCAGGGTCGGGTCGATATGAAGTTTTTGCGGTACATAGCCGATGCGCAGACTAGGGCTGCACTGGACGCTGCCTTCGTTGGGTTCCTGCGCGCCAATGACGCATCGTAGCAAGGTGGATTTGCCAGATCCGTTGGGGCCAACGATGGTGACAATTTCGCCTGGGGTGATGGAAAAACTCACATTGGAAAGCACAGTATGGCCGCCATAGCGGACCGAGAGGTTCTGCAGGGAGATCAGCGTCATAGGGGAGCGTGCTCTTGGCATTTAGGGCAGAGGCCTTCGGCCTCAACGACGGTACGTTCAATCTGAAAGCCAATGTCACGGGCGGCCTGCCCCAGCTGCCCCTTGGTCGGAACGGTCTGCGCCTCGGCCACTGCACTACATTGTCGACAGATCATAAAGGCCGGGGCGTGGTCTTCGCCAGGATGGGTGCAGGCAATAAAAGCATTCAGGCGCTCGATCTTATGTGCAAAGCCATTGCTCACGAGAAAGTCGAGGGCGCGATAGGCAACGGGGGGCTGCGAGCCACGACCCTCTGCACGCAACCGATCGAGAATTTCATAGGCGCCCAGGGCGCGGTGTTCTTGCAACAGGATTTCCAAAACCCGTTTACGCACCGGGGTGAATTTTAGCCCCCGAGATTTGCACTGCGCGTCAGCAGAGGCGATGCAGTCAGAAATGCAGAGCGCGTGATCATGGGTTTCAAATCCTAAGGATTCCATGGTCCTGGGTCTCCGTTGAAATAGGGCCATAGCAGCCGGGGTGAACTCGGCTCTTGATATGTTATGATATGCTGTTTATCAACCTGTGAGATGTTATAAGATTACATGAGAGTCCCCATGATCAAAACCACTCTGACCTCCACCGCAACTCTGCTGGGCTTTGCCGGTATGTCCATGGCGGATGTACCAAAAGTGACTACCGATATTGCGCCGGTACATGGCCTGGTTGCGCGGGTAATGCAGGGCCTGGGCGAGCCAAGCTTGGTTGTGCCCGCAGGCGCGTCCCCGCATCACCATTCCATGCGCCCCTCCGAGGCCATGGCGTTGTCGCAAGCGGACGTTGTCTTTTGGATGGGCGAGGCGCTGACACCCTGGCTGGAAGGGGCGGTTGGGGAGTTGGCCAAGGACGCCCATGTGATTGAACTGCTGGACCTTGAAGGGGGCTTGGCCTTGCCTTTTCGTGAGGGCGTAGGGTTTGAAGCGCATGACCATGGCGATGAAGAAGCGCATGATGACCATGGCGACGACCACGATGATCATGACGGTCACGATGAGCACGAAGAGGCGCACGGGGACGAACACCATGATCATGACGAACATGATGATCACGAAGAGCATGAAGACGAGCACGAGCATGGTGACGCGCATGAGGAACACGCTGGTGCGGAACATAGCCATGAGGATGAGCACGAAGAAGGCCATCACGATGGGCATGATCACGACGGTCTGGATCCCCATGCCTGGTTGGCGCCGGAAAACGCCATGCTGTGGCTTGATGTGATCGCGGCAGAACTGTCGGAACTGGATGCGGAAAACGCTGCCACCTATGCCGCCAATGCCGCTGCAGGCAAACAGGAAATCGCGGATGTGAAGGCGGTGATCCTTGCCGACTTGGAACCGCTGCGCGACGGCGGGTTTGTTGTCTTTCACGATGCCTATCAGTATTTCGAGCAGAGCTTTGACATTCAGGCTGCCGGTGCAATTTCGCTGGGCGATGCATCAGACCCTAGCCCCGCACGGATCGCGGAAATTCAGCAGGTGGTAAAAGATAAGCAAGTTTCTTGCGTTTTCTCAGAGCCGCAGTTCAACCCGCATCTGGTGGCGACCGTTCTGGAGGGCAGTGGCGCCAAAACCGTGGTTATCGATCCTTTGGGCACCGGCTTAGAGCTTGGCGCTGGTTATTACCCTGCGCTGTTGAAAGAACTCGGTGGGGCAATGGCTTCCTGCCACTAAGTGCACGACTGCATGCGAGCCAGCAAAATTGGAAAGGGTCAGAGCCAGCGCTCTGGCCCTTTCTCCTTGTCAAACCCGATCTTTGATCAGATGAGTGAGAGTGGCTCCGGTTTCGTAATAGGCGCCGCGTAGCCCGGCAAAGGGCAGGCTGTGCCCGTGGCTGGCGGGCAGGGGCAGTCGCGCCTCGTCGCCAGAAATCAGGGCCTCTGCCATCTTCTGCCCAAACAATGTCCCCGGTCCAATGCCGCGCCCGGAATAACCAAAGCTCACATAGCCGTCTTGCAGCTTTTCGATCTTTGGCAGGTATTCTCCTGTCATGGCAATACGGCCAAACCAGAGGCTCTCTAGTTTTGTCCCGGCAAGCGCCGGAAACATGGCCGCCAGTTTTCTATCCAGCCAGGTGCGGTGAATTGAGCTGCCAAAATGATCAAGGGCACCCATGGCGCCAATAACCAGGCGCCCCTGTTGGTCCAGACGCCAAGAGGACATCACGAGGGCGGAATCCCAACAGCCTTCGCGCCCAGGCAGGATCTGCTCTTGCTGGGCTTGGGTCAGGGGCGGGGTGGCGCCCTGAAAATAGTGGACAGGCACAATCGCAGGCGCGTCATAGCCCGCAACAGGACGGGCGTAGCCATTGGTCGCCATGATCAGCTGTTTGGCGCGGATGCTGCCCTGCGGCGTGGTGACCTGCCAGATGCCCTTAGCCTGGGTGATTGCCGTGGCTGGGGTCTGGTCATGTATCTGCGCGCCGGCCTCATGTGCAGCGCGGGCCAGACCACGGGCAAAGCCTAAGGGCTGAAGGGTGCCGGCGCGGGGATCGAACAATGCGCCATGCACCGCATCCGATCCAACCCGCGCTTGGGCTTCACCTGCGTCCAAGAGCTGAACTGGTGCACCGATGGCCTGCAGTTGATCGGCGCGGCGCTGCAGGTCCGGCCTGCCACTTGGGGCGTGGGCGCAGTGCAGGGTGCCATTGCGCACAGGTTCGCAGGCGATGCCATGGCGTTCGATCAGCCCGTAGACCAAATCAGGTGCCTCTCCTAGCGCCTGCGACAGTTTGCTGCCGACCTCTTTTCCAAGCTGGGCGTTGATCTCTTCCGGCGGCAGCCAAAGCCCGGCATTGCTCAGACCGACATTGCGCCCCGAGCCGCCATAGCCAAAAACCTCTGCTTCGATCAGACAGACTGAAGCCCCCATTTCAGCCGCCCGCAGCGCCGCAGAACAGCCAGTGTAGCCACCGCCAATCACCACCATATCTGCCGTCACCTCCCCGGTTAGAGCCGAGGAGGCGGGGGTTTCCTGGCAGGTCTTGTGCCAGAGGCTAGAGGTCAGGTCAGATGTCAAATTTGATTCCTTGTGCCAGCGGGAGTTCCCGCGAATAGTTCACGGTATTGGTCTGGCGGCGCATATAGCCTTTCCAGGCGTCAGAGCCGCTTTCCCGTCCACCGCCGGTTTCTTTTTCGCCGCCAAAAGCGCCACCAATTTCTGCGCCCGAGGGGCCGATGTTTACATTGGCGATACCGCAATCAGACCCGGCTGCCGAGAGGAAATATTCGGTCTCGCGCAGATCAGTGGAAAAGATACAGGAGCTCAGCCCCTGCGGCACTTCGTTCTGCATTTCGATGGCCTGATCCAGATCGTCGTATTTCACCACATAAAGGATCGGCGCAAATGTTTCAGTGTGCATGATCGCGCTTTGGCCAGGCATTTCGACAATAGCCGGATGGGCATAGGCCGCCGCAGCATGGCTCTCGGCCAGGGCCTTGCCACCGCCATGCACCTTGCCGCCTTCGGTCTTGGCCTGGGTCAGGGCATTGTCCATGGCGGTGAGCGCCATGTCATCGATCAGCGGGCCAACGAGAGAGCCGTCAACCAGAGGGTCGCCAATCGGCAGTCCCTCATAGGCTTTGATCAGACGGGGGATCAGCGCGTCATAAATATCGGCGTGGACGATCAGACGCCGCAGCGAGGTGCAGCGCTGACCGGCGGTGCCTACGGCGGAAAACACGATGGCGCGCAGGGCCATTTCCAGATCTGCCGAAGGGGCGACGATCATCGCATTATTGCCGCCGAGTTCCAGAATTGTGCGGCCCAAACGGCTGGACATATCTTTGGCAACGGCCTTGCCCATGGGCACCGAACCGGTGGCGGAAATGATCGCCACATCTTTGGAGGCCGTCAGCGCCTCGCCCAGGTCGCGCTCGCCAATCAGGGTCTGAATAAGGCCTTGTGGCGCATCATCGCCAAATTCAGCCGTCACCCGGTCACAGATTTTCTGCACAGCGAGGGCGGTCAGGGGGGTCTTTTCTGAGGGCTTCCAGATCACCGGATCTCCACAGACCAGTGCCAGGGCGGCGTTCCAGCACCAGGGGGCAACCGGGAAATTGAAGGCGGTGATCACGCCGCAGGTGCCCATCGGGTGCCAAGTCTCACGCATGGCGTGGCCGGGGCGTTCCGAGGCAATGGTCAGACCATAGAGCTGACGCGACAGGCCAACGGCAAAATCGCAGATATCGATCATCTCCTGAACTTCGCCCAGCCCTTCCTGATAGATCTTGCCGCATTCCAGCGTCACCAGTCGGCCGAGGTTTTCCTTCTCCCGCCGCAGCGCTTCGCCGAGTAGGCGCACCAATTCACCCCGACGTGGGGCAGGAACGGAACGCCAGGATTTGAACGCTGCCTTGGCGCTTGCGATCTGGGCCGCGGCTTCGTCCAGGCTGTGCATGTTCAGGCTGGCGATTTCGCTGCCATCAACCGGTGTTTTGACGCTGAGGCTGCCGCCTGTCAGCTCGTCTTTGGTAAAGCCGGCAGCGTTGAGGATTTGGGAATGAGGCATGGTCTGACCTTTCAAAGAAACTGCTATCCCATGAGAATTTCGCACCGAAACAGGCTGGCGACTCTTGGGGTTTCCCTATAAATTCCACGACTACGGATGAATTGCACATGATACTAAATCCTAAAGGTATGAGGTATGGTCATATGATTGCGCCGCGTCGCTTTTTGCCTTCTATCTCTTCGTTGCTGGCATTGGAGGCCGTTGACCGGCTTGGCAGCGCCTCGGCAGCAGCCGAGGATCTGAGCCTCACCCAAAGCGCCATCAGCCGTCAGCTCAAGCAATTGGAGCAGCAGATGGAGGTCGATCTGATTGCCCGTGACCAGATGCGCCTGCAGCTGACGCCGGGGGGGGCGGCCTATGCCAAGGAGGCCCGCGCGATCCTGTCGCGCCTGGCGCAGGCCTCGGTCAAGCTGCGGGCAAACCCGGATGGCGGCAGCTTGAATCTGTCGATCCTGGCGTCATTCGGGCTGCATTGGCTGGCACCGCGGCTCAAGGGTTTTGTTGGGCAGCACCCAGGCATTACGGTCAATCTACAGACCCATAATCTGCCCTTTAGTTTTGAAACAGGCAACGCTCAGGCGGCGATCCATTATGGGACGCGGGACTGGCCCGGTGTGCAATACCTGCCGCTGATGCCCAAACATGTGTTGCCAGTTTGTGCGCCAGGCCTGTTGTCCGCGCCTTTGGCACAGCCCAGGGATCTGCTGGGCTACCCCCTGTTGCATCTGGAAACCCACCCCGACAGTTGGGAGCAATGGTTTGCCCTGCACGATGTCGCTAGCGAGCGGCTGCAGGGCATGTTGTTTGACCAATCTTCGGCGATGACGCAGGCGGCGGTGCATGGCTTGGGAATTGCCCTTTTGCCAACCTTTCTGGCCGATGCCGAAATTGCTGCTGGCCGGTTGTGTCTCGCCATCAAAGGACCGCCCGTCACGCTAGGAGAGTATTTTCTGGTTTGGCCGCCGCAACATGACACGAACGACCCTTTGATCCAGTTCCGCAACTGGTTGCTGGATCAAATCGCAGCCGAGGAGACCTGATATGCGCCTGCCCAGCCTGACACATCTGCGCTGCTTCGACAGTGCGGCCCGCCATCAAAGCTTTACCGCTGCGGGTGAGGAGGTCGGCCTGACGCAGAGCGCCGTTAGCAAAAAGGTGAAGGAGTTGGAGGCGGACCTCGGCTTTGCTCTGTTCCAGCGGGTCGGCCGCGGTGTTGTTCTGACCGCAGCAGGAGCTGGGCTGGCCGCCGATTTGGCCCAGGATCTTGGGGCTCTGCACAATTCGGTTCAAAAAGCGGTGGCAGCCGGCGCCGGTCGCTGTGCGCTGCGTATTGCGGTGTTGCCGACCTTTGCCAATCGCTGGTTGATCCCCCGGCTGCCTGATTTCTTTGCCCACCACCCGGAAATCGAACTCAACCTGTCTACCCGGCTGGAGCCCTTTGATTTTGCGCGCGATCCTTTTGATCTGGCCATCCACTATGGCCGCGACAATTGGCCCGGCGCCCGGATGGTCGAACTGTTCGGCGAACAGATGGTGCCCATTGCCGCTCCAGAGCTGTTTGCCAGCCATGGGCTGCACGACGTCGAAGCCCTGATGGAGGTGCCGCTGGTGCATCTGGACAGTCGCAGTGACGCCTGGGCGGATTGGTTTTGCGAGGCCGGGCTTACCGGGCAGCCGCGACAGGATGGGCGCTATTTTGACCAGTATTCCATGGTGATTGGCGCTGCGGTAGCCGGGCTTGGTGCGGCGATTGTGCCATTTGATATGGTCTCAGGTGAGCTGAAGAGTGGCGCCCTAGTGCCGCTGCCGGGGCCGGGGTTGCGCTCGGGCAAGCGCTATTACCTGGTGCGCCCGCATGGGTCCGCACCAGAGGCGGTGCAAACCTTCGAGAGCTGGATCACCCGGCAATTGCGGCAAAGATCGCAATAGCTTTGGGTCGCAGTTCGACGTCTGTCTGATCCATGCGCTTTTGGAATGAGTCACATCCTAATTGAGGATTTCTTCAATGGGTGAGCTGGCCTAGGGTTTGCCTAATTGCAGCAGGCGTTGGGCCTGGGTGCAGAGCTGAAGGACCACCCGTGATGTCAGAGTTTCGCAAGGCCAGCCGTATAAATGCCATCGAGGTTTCAGAAATCCTGCAAATCGGCGCGCGGGCGGCGGCGCTAAAAGCCCAGGGGCGTCCGGTGATTGTTTTGGGGGCAGGTGAGCCGGATTTTGATACACCCGATGCGATCAAACAGGCTGCGGTAGAGGCGATCTGGTCGGGGGAAACCAAATATACTGCGCTTGGCGGCACCCCGGCTTTGAAACAGGCCATCAGCAAAAAGTTCCAACGTGACCATGGGTTGGTCTACACCCCGGATGAGATCATTGTCTCTACCGGGGCCAAGCAGGTGCTCTACAATGCTTTCATGGCCAGTCTTGAACCCGGCGATGAGGTGATAGTTCCCGCGCCCTATTGGACCTCCTACGTTGACATCATTGCCCTTGCAGGGGGCAGGCCGGTTCCGGTGCCTTGCGGTGCGGAAACTGGGTTTCGCATGACCGCAGATCAATTGGCGCAGGCGCTCACCCCGCGCACCCGCTGGGTCCTGTTTAACTCGCCGTCCAATCCTTCTGGCGCTGCCTATTTAGCGGCCGATTATGCGCCGCTTTTGGAGGTGCTGTTGCAGCTCCCGGATGTCTGGGTCATGGCGGATGACATGTATGAGCACATCACCTACGCGGGGTTTGAATTTGCCACCCCGGCGGCGGTGGAACCCAGGCTGAGGTCGCGTTGCCTCACTATCAATGGCGTCTCCAAAGCCTATGCCATGACCGGCTGGCGCATTGGTTATGCCGGGGGACCTGCGGCGCTGATCAAGGCAATGGCGGTGATTCAGGGGCAGTCCACCTCCTGCGCCTCGTCGGTATCCCAGGCGGCGGCGGTTGCGGCACTGAACGGATCACAAGAAATTCTGGACCAGCGCCGCGCCAGTTTCCAAGCGCGCCGTGATCTGGTGGTCGAGGGGCTGAATGCGATTGACGGGATAAGCTGTCCGCGTCCCGAAGGGGCTTTTTACACCTTCGCCAGCTGTGCTGGCGTTCTTGGGCGCCAAACACTTCAGGGCAGAACCCTAGAAACCGACGCCGATTTTTGCGCCTATGTGCTGGAGCATTACGATGTGGCCATGGTGCCGGGACGCGCCTTTGGCTTGTCGCCTTATTTCCGGATTTCCTATGCCACCAGCGAAGCGGAACTGCGCGAGGCCTTGGCGCGTCTGGCGCAGGCTGTTGAGCAACTGCGCTGATTTCAGGACGCGTCGTCAGAGCTGTTTTTGCATCAGGATCAGATCCAGCCATTGATCCCATTTGCGCCCGACCTGCGCCATATGGCCGCTTTTGCTAAAGCCGATGGCACCGTGAAAAGCTACGGCCTTTGGGTTGGCACTGCTGATACCGGCCACCAGTGTATGAACCCCATTGGCACGGGCCTCTTTTTCCAGCCGCTGCATCAGGGCGCGACCCAACCCGCGCCCCTGGGCGGCGGGTGACAGCTGTATGGAATGCTCCTGAGTGTGGGTATAGCCAGGGCCGTTGCGAAACGGCCCATAGGTGGCAAAACCTACCACATACTCTTCAATCTCGGCCACAAGAAAGGGCGTAGCAGCCTCACGCAGTTTAGCAGAGATTTCTTCGGGCAGGCGTTCCTGGGTGGTGAAGGTGACGAGGGTATCGCGGATCAGCGCATTGGCAATGCGGGCAATAGCAATGGCATCCTGTGGCAATGCTTGACGTATCTGTGTTGTCATATTCCGGCCCTCGCTTGCAGTTCTGCCCTGATGCCGGGCAAGTAGGAGCACGCGGCGAAAAAAATCGCAAGGAGGGCTGAGGCGCGGATCAGGCTGGTGAATTTTGGCCAAAAGCAATTGAACTTGGCCCTCACACACTTCAAGGTTGGGCGAGACCAGCCTTGGGGAGCTTTTGACATGCAACGCAATGATATCAAGCCGGCCACGATTGCCGCCCAGGCCGCCGGGGCGGTTGATATGGCCAGCGGCGGCGTGGTGCCGCCGATCCAGCCCTCTACCACCTTTGTGCGTGACCGTGACTATCAACTGGTCAACGAGGGTAACGTCTATCTGCGATCACACAATGAGGCGGTGCGTCTGGGCGAAGAGATCCTGTCGCGTCTGGAAGGTGCCGAAGATACCCAGCTGTTTCCCTCCGGCATGGCGGCAATTGCGGCGGTGTTTCGTACAGTGCCAAATGGTGGTTCGGTGATCGTGCAATCGGGCATCTACTGGGGCACCACAAAATGGATCCGTGATTTTTGCACCCGGCGCGAGATTACCCTGCACGAGGTCGATGCAAGCGACAGCGCCGCCCTGCAGGCGCTCTGTGCCATTCATGATGCGCAGCTGATCTTTGTGGAAACCCCGTCCAACCCCTGGTTAAAAACCGTCGACATCGCTGTGGCCAAGACCTGCGCTGAAACCTGCGGTGCCGCTTTGGTGGTGGATAGCACTGCCGCCACCCCGCTGTTGACGCAGCCTTTGGCCTTGGGCGCTGACATTGTCATGCATTCCGCCACCAAGGTCATAAATGGCCATTCGGATGTGTTGGGCGGCGTGCTGAGCACCCGTGTGAAGGGGGCTTTGTGGGAGGCGATCTGCATGGATCGCAACGAAGCCGGTGCGGTGATGGGCCCGTTTGAGGCCTGGCTCTTGGTACGCAGCATGCGGACCCTGCCGCTGCGGGTGGAAAGAATGTGCGCCAACGCCATGGCGATAGCCGAGTTCCTTGCGGCCCACCCTGAAGTCGAAGATGTGTTCTACCCTGGATTGCCTAGCCATGAAGGCCATGCATTGGCCAGCCGCCAGATGAACGGTGGCTATGGATTTTTGATGTCCTTTCTGGTGAAAGGCGGGCGTGAGGCGGCGCTGGCGGTGGCCGGGCGGATGAACCTGTTTCATCGGGCCACCTCGCTTGGCGGGGTAGAGAGCCTGGTGGAGCACCGCCATACGATTGAGCCCCATACCGGCATCCCCGAAAGCCTGTTGCGGATTTCGATAGGGATCGAGGACCTGGATGATTTGATTGCAGATCTGAGCCAGGCCCTGCAGGGCTAACACGGACATCTGCGTCCCGGCTCAGGTGAATCCGGGGAAGGGCTGACGTTGCACCACATTGGCCATCATGGTGGCCAGGGTGGTGAGGTCATAGACGGGCAGGCGCAGTTTTGCCTGCAGCTGATGCGCATAGGGTGGCAGATCGGTGCACTCTAGCACAACAGAGCCGATCTCGGGGTGGCGCCTGAGCATATCTGCGGCGATGGCCAGCAGTTCAGCCTCGACCTTGGCGAGATCCATACCGGGCCGCTCATTTCGCAGAATGACACTGGCGAACTCCTCTGTATCGTCCAGCCCCTGCACGACGATGGGGGTCGCGCTGGCGCCGACGCCGGACATATGTGCCGGGGTGAGGCTGTTGGCGGAGGCGGTGATCACGCCCACCGGGCGACCGGTCATCTGATATGCCAGCGGCACCTGGATGAGCGAGGAGACAAAGACCGGCACAGACACAGCGGCGGCGATCTCTTGCTGGAAGATCGCCAAAAAGCCGCAAGAGCCGGTAATTGCCTTGGCGCCTTTGGCTTCAAGCGCCTGCGCCGCCTGGATCAGCCGTTGCTTCATCTCCCCCGTTGGATTGCCCAGCAATTCGGGCACAGTGATGCCGTCGAGCATTTCATAGATCAGGGTGAAGGGCAGGCTGGAAGGGTTCTTGATATGGCCTGGGGGTTTGGGGAAATAGCTCTCTAGTGCCAGCACACCAATGGAGAGGCCGCAGATGTTTTGCCCACCTGGATGAAATGTCATGGGGTTTTCCTTTAGAAACGCAGCGGTTGAAACGGCGTCAGGTCATTGTTGCTGGGGGTCCCGGTCACCAGATCAGCCACCAGCCGCCCGGTTTTTGGGGCCATCATCAGCCCATAGTGGCTGTGGCCAAATGCGGTGACCAGATCGGGAAACCCTTCTAGCGCGCCAATGCAGGGCAGGCTGTCAGGCAGGCTGGGACGCTGGCCTGACCAGGTGGTGAACTCCTTGGCATTGAGATCAGGCAGCATGCCTGAAGCCAGTTTGACCAGCCCATCCAGGCGCCTTTGATTGATCGGGGCATCCAGCCCTGCAAACTCCGCTGTACCAGCCACCCGCAGTCCCTCTTCCATCGAGGAGGCGACAAATTTCATGTCCATATCCATGACGGAGTTATTCAGGCTGACACCGGGGTCGGAGAAGGAAACATGATAGCCGCGCTCAGATTGAAGCGGGATATGCAAGCCTAAGGGTTTCAGCAGTTTTGTTGACCAGACCCCCATGGCGAGCACCAGTTTGGGGGTCCAGTCCGCGCTGGACTCGCTGTGATAACACCAGCCGCCGCTCTCAACCGGGTGAATGGCGGAGATGGACTGGCGCTGCAAATCCCCTCCTAGATTTTGGAACTTTTGCGCCAGCACCTCTCCGATGCGACCTGGGGACAGGGCGCGGGCCTGACCTTTGATCACGATTGCAGATTTGAAATCGGTCGATAGCGCAGGTTCAAGGCTGCGCAATTCTTCTGGACCGATGCGAAGGATCTCGGCGCCCTTGGCGCGGCGCATGGCGTAGTCGGTGCTGTCTGGATCGGCATCCTTGGGTTTGCGAAAGGCATGCACATAGTAACTGTCGCGGATCAGACCTTCGTGGCCGGTGCCCTTCAGATGCTGGCGAAACAGGGAAACGCAGTCGCGGTTCAACAGATCCATCGCTTCTGAAATCTCGCCGATCCGACTGGCGCGTCCCTCGTACAAAAACCGCAGCCCCCAAAAGGCCATGCGCGGCAAGTAGCTGGGTTTGACGGTGACGGGCCCCAAGGGATCCAATAGCCATCCCGGCACTTTCTTCCACAGACCGGGCATGGATTGCGGCACAACGGACCAGGGGGAGATAATGCCGGCATTGCCAAAAGAGGTGGCCTGGCCAGGGTCGTCACGGTCAATCAGCCGGACTTTAAGGCCCTTTTCCAGCAGTGACAATGCGGTGCACAGGCCGATAATGCCGGCCCCCAATACGGTAACATCGGGGGCCGGATCCGCGCCATTTGCAGTGCTCATGCGGGAGCCTCCAGCCGACGTTGCTGAAGCACTTGCAAGGCTAGAACAGGGGCCATGATTGCCAGGGCCAGCAGATCAGAGCTGAGGCTGGGGGCTACCAGCATCAAGCCGCCGATGGCCATCAACAATCGCCAGATCCCCTGCAAAGGCGCCAGGAAATAGGCGGAGACCGCAGTAGCGATGGCAAAGACACCTAGGGCACAGGTCAGGCTGACCTGCAAGAAACTGGCCCAGGTGAAGTATTCTGGCAGCACGATCAGCATGGTCGGCGCATAGACAAAGACCATTGGCACCATCAGTTTGCCAAGGCCCAGGGTAAAGGCGCTGACACCGGTGCGAAACGGATTGGCCCCGGCAATGCCTGCCGCCGCATAGGCAGAGGCGCAGACCGGTGGGGTGATCTCTGAGATGACGCCATAATAGAGCACAAACATATGGGTGGCCAGCGGTGGCACCCCTAGCTGTGCCAGGGCGGGCTGTGCCACAGCCACCAGCATGATATAGAGCGCGGTGGTCGGCAGGCCGGCACCCATCAGGATGCAGGCGATGGCAATCAGCACCAGCGACAGGAACTGCTGAATCGATGGCTGGCTAAACAGCTCGAGCGAGGTCCAATCCAGCAATGGCGCCAGCGAGGCAGCCATATCAGCGGCGCCGCCGGTAACCATGAAACCTAGGCGAAAACCGACTCCGGTGGTGTTGATCACCCCCACCACGATGCCCACGGCCGCCGAGGCCGCGCCCACGGCCAGCGCATATTGCACGCCAACATGGAAGCTATCAAAAAGATCGCGGAAATCCTGCCGTTTGTTGCGGTGGAGCGCGCCCACTATGGTCAGCGCCGCCAGAATCCCGGCCATGGTCGGGGTATATCCTTCGCCGCTATAGGGGGAGGCCTTCCAGAAAATGAAGCCAAGCAGGGCAAAAGGGATCAACAGGCTCGCCGGTTTGTCCACAGCGCAAAAGCCAACCACCACACAAAGGCTGAGGCCAATGAAGGCGGCCATATTGGGTGAGTAGCCAGAGAACAGCACCAAAAGCAGCGCGATCAGTGGAATAATCGTGTACCAGCCGTCTTTCCAGACCGACAGGAACTGCGGCAGCTGTTCCTTTGGGTAGGCGTTGAGGCCAAGCCGTTTGGCGGTGAAATGCACGATCGACAACACGCCGATGTAATGCATCAGGGCAGGCACGATGGCGGCAATGACGATGGTGGTATAGGGCACCTCGAGGTATTCAGCCATCAGGAAGGAGGCCGCGCCCATGATCGGCGGGGTGATCTGGCCCCCGGCAGAGGCTGCGGCCTCAACACCGCCGGCAAAATGTGCCGGGTAGCCCATCTTTTTCATGTTCGGAATGGTCAGTGATCCGGTGGAAACCGTATTGGCAATGGAGCTGCCGGATATCGTGCCAAAAAAAGCCGAAGACACTACGGATACTTTGGCTGGCCCGCCGGTGTAGCGCCCCGCCAGGATCATTGCGTTATCAACAAAGAACTGACCCAACCCCATGCGTTGGGCCACCACACCAAACAGCACGAAGTGAAACACTACGGTGGAGACCACCCAGAGGGTGACGCCAAAAATTCCTTCGGACGGGAAGTACATATTGTTGACGAACTGCTGCCAGTTGACGCCGGGGTGTTTGAGAATCTGCGCCGGCATATAGGGGCCAAACAGCGCGTAGATCATAAAGACTGAGATGATCAGGGGCAGCACAAAGCCAATGGTGCGCCGGGCGATTTCCAGCACGGTGAGGATCAGGAAAGAGCCAAAAAAAACATCCAAATTGGATGGATTGCCCTGTCTTAGAGCCTGTTCCGGGATGTCAAAACCAAAACCTGAAAAGCCGCGCCAGCTGAACCAGAGAAACAGGGAGGCCGCGATGCCAAGGCCTGCAAGCGCCCAGTCAAAAAGCGGCACATTGCCAGGGCACCATGGGTTTGGGCCTGCCCATTGCAGGGCGCGAGCGGATTTGATCAGTGGGAAGCCCAGGAAGATAAACAGAAACAGCCCGGCCAGATGAATGCCCATATGCACATGATCCACCGGGGTTCCAAACCCTGCGGTCCACAGATGATAGAGCGCAAAGCCGATGCTGGCCCAATACAAGACCTGATTCAGCCGAGGACCATTGTCACGGGAGTTGAGAGCGGAATCATACTGTTTTTCCAGCTCTTCCAGCGCCTTATTGTCGAGATGTGAATTCACAGGCATGGGCGGTTCCAAAATGTCGAAAGGCTGCGCGCCAGCCGCCTTGCCTTGAGGATTGTCTCGGCGTGGCCAATTGGCAAACAGGCAGTGGGGGAGGGGGCTGAAAAATACGGCGACAAAGGTGCTGCCCTTGCCGCCGTAAGGTGGGGAGGTATTAGTTCAGAGCGCCGATTTCACGGTAGTAGCGCTCGGCACCTGGGTGCAGCGGTACGCCGATGCCTTCAACCCCGATCAGGGCGGTTTCCAGGGTGATGGCGCGGCCCTTGGGGTGACCATTGTCCAGCAGCTTGCGGGCTGTGTCGGACCACATCGCCTTGGTGATCTCATAGATTAGATCGTCGCTCATATTGGCATTGGTCACCAGCATACCAGAGACCGCCACTGTGTTCACATCGTAGTCAACACCAGGGTAGGTGCCAGCCGGAATGGTTGAGGGGATGTAGTAAGGCACAGTGGTATTGGCCATCTTTATCTCTTCGGCCGACCAATTGTGCAGCTCCATGCCCTTGGTATTGTCGAGCTGGATCATTGCCGCCACCGGGGTTCCCGCCGCATAAAAATAGGCGTCGAGCTGACCATCGGCGATGCGCTCAGCCGATTGGCTGTTGTTGAGCTCTGCCTCGTCGATATTGTCGCGGTTGACGCCATGATCGCCAAGGATCAGCTCCACTGCGATCTGAGTGCCGGACCCGGCCTGGGCAATGCCAACCCGCTGACCTTTCAGGTCTTCCAGGCTGTCGAGCTTGTGACCCTCGGGCAGCACCAGGTGCAGGTCTTCGGGGTAAAGATTGGCGATGACACGCAGATCTGGTTTGGCGTTGCCTTCAAACTTGCCTTTGC
>NZ_JBDWPJ010000169.1:0-16751 GCF_039971195.1 Pseudophaeobacter sp. | reverse complement strand
TTCCCGAGTTCACCATGCGCCAGCTGCTGGAAGCAGGCCTACACTTTGGTCACCAGACACAGCGCTGGAACCCACGTATGGCACCCTACATCTATGGTGCACGTAACGGCATCCACATCATGGACTTGACGCAGACTGTTCCAATGCTGGACCAGGCGCTGCAGCTGGTACGTGACACCGTTGCCAAAGGCGGCCGCATCCTTTTTGTTGGCACCAAGCGTCAGGCCGCAGGCCCCATCGCCGAAGCTGCTGAGAAATCCGCTCAGTACTTCATGAACCACCGCTGGCTGGGCGGCACCTTGACCAACTGGAAAACCGTTTCCCAGTCGATCAAGCGTCTGAACGAAATCGACGAGAAGCTCGAAGGTGGCGCTGAAGGTCTCACCAAGAAAGAGCGTCTGGGCATGGAGCGTGACCAGCAGAAGCTGCAGGCTTCCCTGGGCGGTATCGCCGAAATGGGCGGTGTTCCTGATCTGCTTTTCGTCATCGACGTGAAAAAAGAAGCACTGGCCATCGCCGAAGCCAAGAAACTGGGTATTCCGGTTGTGGCTGTTGTCGACACCAACTGCTCCCCTGATGGCGTTGACTTTGTGATCCCAGGCAACGATGACGCATCGCGCGCCATCTCGCTGTACTGTGATCTGGTTGCCCGCGCGGCCCTGGACGGCATGTCCGCTCAGCTGGGTGCTGCCGGTGTTGACCTCGGCGCCCTGGAAGATGCGCCCGTAGAAGAAGCCGTTGCTGAATAAGCACCCGGCCTAAGCTACCTGTCACAGATTTGACATGCGGGGCAGGGTATCACCTGCCCCAATTCCGTTTTGATTTGAGGAGAGCCTAAAGATGGCAATCACAGCTGCACTCGTTAAAGAACTGCGCGACTCCACCGGCGCCGGCATGATGGACGCCAAAAAAGCGTTGACTGAAACCAATGGCGACATGGAAGCCGCCGTTGATTGGCTGCGCACCAAAGGTCTGGCCAAAGCCGCCAAAAAATCCGGACGTACCGCAGCAGAGGGCCTGGTGGCCGTTGTTGTTGACGCTGGCAAAGGTGTTGCCGTTGAGGTGAACTCCGAAACCGACTTTGTTGGCAAAAACGCTGAATTCCAGGAAATGGTTGGCGGCATCGCCAAGGTT
The DNA here is from genome assembly GCF_039971195.1 of Pseudophaeobacter sp. Classification (GTDB taxonomy): domain Bacteria; phylum Pseudomonadota; class Alphaproteobacteria; order Rhodobacterales; family Rhodobacteraceae; genus Pseudophaeobacter. The sequence goes on along the minus strand of NZ_JBDWPJ010000169.1, from coordinate 15,617 downwards.
GCCCTGGGTGTTGCGGATGTTGACGCGCTGAAAGCGGCTGACATGGGCGGCAAGACCGTCGAAGCCGTGATCACCGACAAGATCGCCACCATTGGCGAGAACATGTCCGTGCGCCGCATGGCCGCACTGGAAGGCGAAACCGTCATTTCCTACGTCCACAATGCCGCAACTGCTGGCATGGGCAAAATCGGCGTGCTGGTTGCAATGACCGGTGGCGACGAAGCCTTTGGCAAGCAGGTTGCAATGCACATTGCTGCTGTGAACCCAGCTGCTCTGTCCGAGGCCGACATGGATGCCGCGGTTGTTGAGAAAGAAAAGCAGGTTCAGATGGATATCGCGCGCGAATCCGGGAAACCTGAAGCGGTTATCGAAAAGATGATCGTTGGCCGTATGAAGAAATTCGTCGCCGAAGCTACTCTGCTGAACCAGGCCTTTGTTGTGAACCCTGACCTCACTGTTGAAGCGGCTGCCAAAGAAGCTGGCGCCACCATCACCGGTTTTGTGCGTCTGGAAGTTGGCGAAGGCATCGAAGTTGAAAAAGAAGACTTCGCAGCTGAGGTTGCCAAGGCAGCACAGGGCTAAGCCTCTGTACTAAGTCTAGCAACATACTGATCCAAAGAAGGGCTGGCGATTTTCGTCAGCCCTTTTTGTTGGCCGGGACCCGGTTAATCGACCTCATTTAGAGTTGACGCCCAAGCGAGGCTGCAAAGGGGCCTATGACCCAAAGCCGATACAGGGAGGGGCACAACTTAAGGGATATTAAGGCGCAGCTTATTCTGAGAAATCTAGAAGGGGAGGTGTCGAGAGGCCCCATAGATGGGGATGGATGGGGCCCCTCTTAATCACGGTACTGGCGCGGAAAAATACACGCCAGAAACCGAACAGGTCCGAGAGCCTTGATATCACAAGGATCGTTTCCCAAAGTTCCTAGGCCAAAGCCACCACTCACGGAACAGGGATATTTTGGCCCAATTTGGCCTCTGTGGGTAGTAGTGTTTTCCATACCCGAATACCGAAACCTTCCCCTAGGTTAGCTTCCGGTAGGGTTTAGGAAAGGTTTAGCTTTTTATAAATTTCATATTTGGAATTAACTAAAACTGGTCAGGTTTCAACGACATACATCTGGTTTTGCAGCGCCGCTTTGAGCACCGCCTGAGCCGTGGTTTCGACCGACAAAGAGATCCGCGCGAGCCGCAAATGTTTTTCAACAGTAGCCGATGTGAGCCCCATCAATAGCGCAATATCCTGCGTTGTCTTGCCATCGCCAACCCATTCCAGCGCCTCCAGCTGCCTGCTGGTGAGGCTGCGATTCGGTGGTTCATAGGGCAGGGTGAGGATTTTGAGATGCACAACGTTGTTCATCAGGATGATGTCTTCACCGTGTTCGTCCCAGACCTTGTCCAGCTCGGCCTGCTCAGCTCCGATCTTTCCGCCCAGGGAAATTGCTCCTTTGTAGCGCTTGGATGCGGAGAAAAAGCTGATCGTATAACCGGCAGTCATATGCATCTTTTGGTTGAATGCAAGGACCTGCTCCGCTTTGGGGGTGAGCATACCTTCGGCGTACATTTTCTGGTTCCATTCCCAGCTGCGCGCTCCTTCGTTCTCTATTGCCCAGTCCAGCATCGGCGCGTGACGATACATCCCTTGGTGAAGAAAGCCGTTGATATAGTCCTGACTGTGGTTGGTCAGAATGACAAAATCATCCGGATCACCGAGAGAATTTTCCGTTTTGAACCGTGTATAGCCGTAGATCAGCCGGTCAAAACCGTAGTCGGCCATCTTCAAAACATGGGTGTGCCACAGCTCTTCAAGGGTTTTGGCGCCAGAGACAAAATGCAGGTAATCCGTGATGGACATCAGTTTGCACCATCCTGCAAAGACAGTTTTTGGGCCAGGGCATCAATCGCCAAGAGATAGCCCTGGCTTCCAAATCCGCAGATCTGGCCAATAGCCGCGCGGGCCAGAAAAGACCGATGGCGGAACTCCTCGCGGGCGTGAATATTGGAGAGATGCACCTCGACGGTTGGGATCTCTACCGAAAACACCGCGTCCATCAGGGCAACTGAGGTATGAGTATAGGCGCCAGCATTGAGGATAATACCACCATGCATACCGCGCGCGCCGTGAATGGCGTCCAGCAAGACCCCTTCGTGATTTGATTGCAGGCATTCAGCCTTCAACCCGACATTCTTTGCGTGGGCCACACAGGCGGATTCGACCATTTCGAGTGTTTCGCGGCCGTAGACTTCCGGCTGACGGGTGCCCAGCAAGTTCAAATTAGGGCCGTTCAAAATCAATATGCTTCGCATCATCTTCTCCCCATACTAAAACTCTAGATGAATTCCACTGCTTGCACATGTCATGACGCGTGTGGGGAAGTCGTTTTCTATTCAGTATGTTGCTAATATCGCACGTCAAAAGGGCGGTGCTACATCGCCTGCAGCACCGCCCTTTTTGGTGGTTTCCGTGAGGGAGCTATAGAGTTAACTGTTGGTGAGAATGACTTTGCCCATAACGCGGCGATCCTGCATCATCTCCAGTGCCTTGGCGGCCTCGGTCATAGGGAAGGTCTCACAGATCTGCGGCTTGATTTTGCCGCTGCCATAAAGCGCCTGCAGCTCTGCCATATTCTCGGCATGTCCCTTGGGATCGCGAAACACCGAAGCCCCCCAAAAAACACCGCGCACATCACAGCCCTTGAGCAATGGCAGGTTCAGTGGGATTTCTGGGATGCCGGCCGGGAAGCCAACCACCAGATAGCGCCCCAGCCAGGCCATTGCGCGCAGGGCGGGCTCGGCGTAGTTGCCACCCACGGCATCGTAGACAACATCTACCCCCTCTTTGCCCGAGAGGGCCTTGATATTCTTGGAGAAATTCTTTTGCTCTTCTTTGCTCATTTCGCGGCTGTAGACCAGGGTCTCATCGGCTCCGACCGAAGCGCAAAACGCGGCTTTTTCGGCTGAGGAAACAGCCGCAATCACCCTGGCCCCCATGGATTTTCCAAGTTCAATGGCCGCGGCACCAACGCCGCCTGCAGCACCAAGGATCAGCAGGGTTTCACCGGGCTGCAAGGCGGCGCGGTCCTTTAGCGCGTGGTAGGAGGTGCCATAGGTAAAGACAAACCCTGCCGCGTCTTCAAATGGCATCGCTTCGGGGAATTTGACCGCTTGATTGGCCGCCACACAGATCTGAGTGGCAAAGCCGCCATGGCCGGTCAGCGCCAGCACCCGCTCACCAATCTCAAATTCGGTGACGCCTTCCCCCACTGCGGCAACCACGCCAGAGATTTCACCGCCGGGGGCAAAGGGGCGGGGGGGCTTCATCTGGTAGAGGTCACGAATGATCAAAGTGTCAGGGAAATTGACGCCAGCAGCGCGGATCTCGACGAGCAGCTGACCCTTGCCTGGGGTCAGGTCAGGCTGGTCGGTCCAGACCAGGGTTTCGGGACCACCGGGGGTGGTGCTCAGCATGGATTTCATTTCTTGCCCTTCTGGTGCCGTAGCGGCAGCCTGGTGTTTCCTAAAATTACGTAAAGTCTTCTGCTGCTCAGCCGCGTTGTCAATGCAATAGCGAAATGTAATTCTACATTGTGAAACAAGTTGCCGCCACGGGAGGTGCGCGGCAGCGGGTATGGGGAGAGGGACAAACTATGGCTGACGTAGAGACAATAGCTGCGCTTGCTGGGTTTCGCAGCGAGATCCGCAGCTGGCTGAAAGAGAACTGCCCGCCGGAGATGCGTGATGGAGCCGCTGGCGAAGACAGCATCTGCTGGGGCGGCACCACCTGGCAGTTCTCCTGCGAGGCGCAAAAGACCTGGCTGGACCGCTGTGCGGCGCGCGGGCTGACGGTTCCGACCTGGCCCAAGGCCTATGGTGGCGCGGGTCTTAGTCGCGATGAAGACAAGATCCTCAAAGAAGAGATGCAGCTGATTGGTGCGCGCTCCCCTTTGGATAGTTTTGGTATCTGGATGCTGGGGCCGGCCTTGCTGAAGTTCGGCACCGAGGAGCAAAAACAACATTTCCTGCCGCCGATTGCCCGTGGCGAAATCCGATGGTGCCAGGGCTATTCCGAACCAGGGGCAGGCTCTGATCTGGCCGGGGTGCAGACCCATGCGGCGGACCAGGGTGACACCTGGCTGGTCAATGGCCAAAAGATCTGGACCTCCTATGCGGACCGGGCGGATTGGATCTTTGCTCTGCTCAGGACCGATCGCGAGGCCAAGAAACATCTGGGAATTTCTTTTGTTTTGATGGATATGCGCAGCAAAGGTATCACCACGCGGCCAATCCAGTTGATCTCCGGTGCCTCACCTTTCTGTGAGACATTTTTTGAAGATGTCGAAGTGCCCAAGACCCAGGTGGTGGGCACCATCAACCGCGGCTGGGATGTGGCCAAATACCTGCTCACCCATGAGCGCGAAATGATCAGCAATGGCGGCAATGTCATGGGTTCTGGGCGGCCCCTGGGCGCGGTTCTGGCCGAAAGCGACACCGGTCTGAGCGATCCTGTGCTGCGCGGTGAGGCGATGCGGGCCGAGGTCGACAGCCTGGCGCTGGAAATGACCCTAGAACGCTACAAGGATCAGGCCGAGGGTGGCCAGGGCGTTGGTGATGCCTCTGCCATGTTGAAATACATGGGTACCGAGCTGAACAAGCAGCGGTTGGAGCTGGTCATGGCCGCTGAGGGCTCAGCAGCGTTGGCCTGGGGAGAAACCCCGGCCTCGTCCTGGTTGCGCACCAAGGCAAACTCGATCGAAGGCGGCACCTCAGAGGTGATGCTCTCCATCATCAGTCGCCGCATTTTGAACCTTCCAGGATAAGAACCATGGCAAAACTCACTCAAACAGAAGAAGAAATCCTTTTGTCCGAAGCCGCCAAGGGCTTTCTGGCAAAATCCGCACCCGTTTCCCGCCTGCGCGAGATGCGCGATGGCGGCAGTCGATCCGACCCAGAGCTGTGGCAGGAAATGGCAGCTGCGGGCTGGGCGGGTGTATTGGTACCTGAAGCGGCCGAGGGCTCCGATATGGGCCATGCCGCAGCCCATGTGCTGGCCCGGGAAATGGGGCGCAATCTGACCGTCAGCCCCTTCCTCAGCACAGCTGTTATGGCCGCAACCCTGTTGCGTCAGCTGCAGGACGACGCCAGCCGCGATAAGCTGAAACAGATCGCTGCGGGTGGGTTGACCTATGCGCTGGCCTTGGATGAGAATTCCAAATTCTCTCCAGAGAGCGTCGGGCTGAGCGCAGAAAAGCGCGGCAACGGCTATGTCCTGAACGGGAAGAAACGTTTTGTGGTAGATGGTTGCGAGGCGGATCGTATCCTGGTTTTGGCCAATAGCGCTGACGGGCTGTGTCTGTTCGACTTGGCCAATCAGGCCAAAGGGCTGGAACGCGAAGTGCTGGCGATGATTGACAGTCGTGATGCGGCAGATCTGGTGTTCGACGCTGTCGAAGTCTCAGGCGATGCCCTTCTGGGCAAGGCAGGCGCAGGCTATGACTTGCTGAAGCCTGCGCTTGAGGCCGGGCAGGCGGCCTTGGCGGCCGAAACCACAGGTCTGTCTGAAGCGGCTTTTGCCCTGACAACCGGTTATCTGAAAGAGCGTAAGCAATTTGGCATCACCATTGGCAGCTTTCAGGCGTTGCAACATCGCGCTGCCCATCTGTGGTGCGAGATCGAGCTGACCCACTCAGCTGTGCTCAACGCCGGGCGTATTCTGGACGAGTCCCCAGAAGAGGCCGCTCTGGCGGTATCTGTCGCCAAGGCCCGCGCCAGCGATACGGCGCAGAAATCTGTGCAAGAGGGCGTGCAGATGCATGGCGGTATCGGCATGACCGATGCCTTTGACATGGGATTTTACATGAAACGGGCCAGGGTCGCCGCCGAATGGCTGGGTGACTATGGCTACCACGCTGGGCGCGTCGCTCAGCTGCGCGGATTTTAAGGGAGAGAGCAATGCAGGATCTGTTCACACTGACGGGCAAGACCGCCCTGATCACCGGCGGCGCCACCGGCATTGGCCGCATGGCCGCCGAAGCCATGGTACGGGCCGGCGCACGGGTGCTCATCGCTTCGCGCAAGGGCTTTGCCTGTGAGGAGGTAGCCAAGGAGCTGAATGCGCTGGATGCACCGGGCACTGCCGAGGGTTTTGGCGGCGATGTTGGCACCGAAGACGGGATCAAGGCCCTGGTTGAAGAGGTCAAATCCCGCACCGAAACTCTTGATATCTTGATGAATAACTCTGGGATTACCTGGGGGGCTGAACTCAAGGATTTCCCCTATCAAGCCTGGGAAAAGGTGATGTCGGTCAATGTAACCGGCGTCTTTGATCTGACCCGGCGGTTGCTGCCGATGCTGATCAAAAGCGGGGCCTCGGGCGACCCGGCGCGGGTGATCAATGTCGGCTCGGTCATGGGGGAGGTGCCGATGGGCGATGGCGCTTACAGCTATTCCGCCTCCAAGGCGGCGGTCATCCATATGTCCAAAGTGCTGGCCAAGGAGCTGGCGCATAAGAACGTTACGGTAAATGCTCTGGCCCCTGGTCCTTTTGTCTCGCGCATGACCGCCTTTGTGACAGAAGATGAGGAGAAACGCGCCAAGGTTGGCAAGGATGTGCCTTTGGGCCGGGTCGGCCGCTACGAGGATATCGCAGGCTCGGTCCTGTTCCTCAGCGGCAAGGGCGGTGCCTATGTGACGGGCTCGGTTGTGCCGATATCGGGCGGCATCAATGTGATGTCCGGCCAGAATATTTTTGCCAGCGCGCTGGACTAACCCCAATAGGTTTGGGGAATAAGAGACTGATAAAAGGAAGAAACTGTGTCTTCAACTCAAGACCGCCTGCCAAAGGCGCTGCAAAATTTGCGGATCCCCCTGATTGGCTCGCCGCTGTTCATCATTTCGGTGCCGGAACTGGTCATCGCGCAGTGCAAGGCCGGCATTGTTGGCGCTTTTCCAGCGTTGAATGCCCGTGAGGGCGAAGGCGATCCGGTTCTGCTGGAAGCCTGGCTGAAGCAGATCACCGAAGAGCTGGACCGCCACAACCAGGAAAACCCGGATCAACCCGCCGCGCCCTTTGCGGTGAATCAGATCGTGCATCGCTCCAACACTCGTTTGGAGCGGGATCTGGAAATTTGTAACCGCTGGAAAGTGCCGATCTGGATCACTTCACTTGGCGCGCGGCCCGAGGTCAATGAAGCCGCCCATAGCTGTGGCGGCGTAGTGCTGCATGACGTGATCAACAATACCTTTGCCAAAAAGGCGATCGAGAAGGGCGCAGACGGGCTCATCGCGGTGGCCGCTGGTGCCGGCGGCCATGCAGGTCAGCAGTCTCCCTTTGCCTTGATCCGTGAAATCCGCAGCTGGTTTGACGGGCCGCTGGCGCTGTCCGGGGCCATTGCCAGTGGCGAGGCGCTGCTGGCAGCGCGGGCCTTGGGGGCTGATTTTGGCTATGCCGGCTCACCCTTTATTGCCACCCACGAGGCCAATGCCCAGCAGGGTTATAAGGATATGATCGTCGACAGCAGTGCCGAAGATATCATTTATTCCTCATTGTTTACGGGGGTTTCCGGTAACTACCTCAAGAAATCGGTAGAGAACGCAGGGCTTGACCCGAGCAATCTGGAAACTGCGGATTCCTCTTCGATGAATTTTGGCAGCGGCTCGTCAAAGCCCAAAGCCTGGAAAGAGATCTGGGGCTCGGGGCAGGGTATTGGTGATGTCAAATCAGTATGTTCGGCCGGGGAGCTGGTTGACCGCATTGCCAGCGAATATCAGGCGGCTGGTTCGGCGCTGGCGCGCGAGTTCACGGGCTGACAATGGCTGAACTGCTGATAGTACGTCATGGGCAGGCCTCTTTTGGGGCCGCCAACTATGACGAGCTGAGCGACCTGGGGCGGCAGCAATCCCGCGCCCTGGGAGAAACTCTGCGGGCGCTCGACTGGGTGCCGGACCGGATGGTGACCGGTAGCCTGATGCGGCAAACGCAAACTCTGGCAGAGATGGGTTTTGATGGCGTGGTCGAGGAACAGGCAGGTTGGAACGAATATGATTTCCACGACCTGCTGAACAGCCGCTATGGTGGCACCGCTCTGGTAGATGTGATTACCGACCGCAAAACCCATTTTCGCGCGCTCAAAGAAACCCTGGCAGAGTGGCAGCTGGGTGGTATTCCCTCAGCGCGGGAAACATGGCAGGGTTTTTGCGATCGGATCGAACAGGCGCGCCTCGCTGCCATCCGACCCGGGGCGGAGCGGGTTCTGGTGGTCAGTTCCGGCGGGGCGATTGCGCGGCTGGTAGCCAATAGCCTTCAACTGTCCAATGACCAGATGATTGCGCTGAACCTGCAGATCAAGAACAGTTCCACCAGCCGGTACGTGTTCTCGGGAGATAAGTTTTTTCTCCATGAATTCAATTCAGTGCCGCATTTCCATAATCTGGAACGCGCCGCACTCATGACCTATAGCTGACGGGAGCAGAAGAGGATGAGCACCAAGACCCAGACCTTGGATCGGGAGGCCGTAGGCACCTATTTGCGCGGGCGCCTGCCGGGATTTGACAGCGATTTTTTTGACGTGGTCAAATTCGAGACTGGCCAGTCAAACCCCACCTTTATGTTGAAAACCAGTGCCGGAAACTATGTGTTGCGGCGCAAACCTCCAGGGGTTTTGTTAAAATCCGCCCATGCAGTCGATCGCGAGTTCCGGGTGCAAAAGGCCCTGGCGGGCAGCGAGGTCCCGGTCGCCAAGATGCATATCTTGTGCGAAGACGATGATGTCATTGGATCTTCTTTTTACGTGATGGATCACGTCGCCGGGCGCAATATCACCGATCCGACCATGCCGGGCGCCAGCCCAGAAGAGCGCGGGCAGGTCATTGACGAGATGAACCGGGTCCTGGCGAACCTGCATCAGGTGGATATCGAGGCTGTCGGACTGGCGGACTATGGACCGCCGGGCAATTACTTTGAACGCCAATTGGCGCGTTGGACCAAGCAATACCGCGCCTCTGAAACCGACAAGATCCCCGAAATGGACGAGCTGATCCAAGCGCTGGAAGCGGCTATGCCCGAAGATGACGGCCAGCGCGGGCTGGTGCATGGGGACTACCGCATCGACAATATGATTTTTGCCAGCGAGGGCCCCGCCTGTCAGGCGGTGCTGGATTGGGAGCTGTCGACCATTGGCCACCCCTATGCCGATCTGGCCGGGGTGATCATGCAGTGGCAGATGCCTCCGGGCGCTGAGGGGCGTGGGCTGGCCGGAATTGATCGCAGCGCGCTGGGGCTGCCCTCAGATCAGGCCTTTATCGAGGCCTATTGCAAGAGGCGCGGTATGGCCGGGATCGACGGATTTGGCTTCTACCTCTCCTTTAGTTTCTTCCGAATGGGCGGCATTTTGCAAGGCGTGTTGAAACGCGCGCTGGATGGCAATGCCTCCAACCCCGAACGGGCGGTCAAACTGGGGGGCTTTGTTTCACTCTTTGCCCGTAGTGGTCTGGATGCGCTACGGAAATAAGTCTAGAAACTAGTGAAATGCGTGCAGTTTTTGCGCGCATTTCTTTACATCTTGCCTCTAGAACCGGCAGAAGGACCCGCGCCTATGCGTGGTTCTACGTAGCTGTTATCGCTCGACCATTGGGGCTGGGCAGCGCAATATGTCAAACAAATCCATGCCTAAAGCGGCATGTTTGGATACAAAGGAGAGCCGCGATGGCAGAGGCAGAAACGCTCAGCAGTCGTGACCACGGGGATGGAATTGTCGAGCTGCAACTGGGACGCGGCCCGGTCAATGCGCTAAGCGCCGAATTCCTGATGGATTTTGCCGCTGAAATCACCCGTCTGGGAGAGGATGACGCGGTGCGCGCCATTATTTTGTCCAGCCCTTTCAAGGTGTTTTCTGCAGGTCTTGACCTCAAGGAAGCACAGGGTTTTGATCTTGAGCAGCAACAGGCGATTGTGCAGGGGCTCAACGAGGGGTTCCTAGCGCTTTATGCTTGTCCAAAACCGGTTGTGGCCTGTGTTGGCGGTGCTGCCATTGCGGGCGGGCTGTTTTTTGTCTTGGCAAGCGACCGGCGGGTTGCGATGACCAAATCCTCCTTTGGTCTGGCCGAGGTTCGGGTTGGGGCTGATTTCCCGGTTGGCCCGCTGGAAATCGCCAAGGCAACACTGGATTCAGACACCCAGCGCCGGTTGATGCTAACTGGTCAGCCCATCGGGCCTATCGCAGCACGCAATTTTGGCTTCATCGATATCATCGCTGAGGACCGCGAAGATCTGATCGGCTACTCCCTGGCCGAGGCCCGCAAATTGGCCGAGCTACCCTCGATCGCCTATGCCTCGATCAAGCAGCAGCTGCGTGGCGAGACGATAGAAAAGATCAAAGCTGCTATAGCTGCGGGCGGCAATGCGCCTGAAGGGGGCTGGTTCAATAGCCAGACCAAGGAGGCAATGCAGCGGATGATTGATCAGGGATAACCCGGCGATACGAACTGGTTGGGATAAGGTGACAGGGGCGAAAAGAAAGATGCAGGGTATGGATGAGGCGCGTTTGGAGAACCTGAAACACTGGCAACAACGCTATGTGGATAAACGAAAATATGCTGGCAGCTCCTTGCTGATCAATCAGGCGGGCGAAGAGCGTTTTTTCCATGCGGCCGGCCTGCGCAATGTAGAAGAGGGGCTTGAGTTCAGCCGTGACACGCTGGTACGGATCTACTCCATGACCAAACCGGTGACCTCGGTTGCGCTGATGATGCTGGCCGAGAAAGGCCTGTTTCATCTGGAGGCGCCGGTTTCGGATTTTATTCCCGAGTTTTCCGACATGCAGGCGCTGATCCCCGGTGCCACCTCGATTGACCAGACTGAACCCTCACGGTCGCCAACCCTACACGAGCTGATGACCCATACCAGCGGGTTGAGCTACCCGTTCAATCCCGGCGTGCTGCCACAGGCGATGGAGGCTGAACAGCTGATGTTCAAGCCAAATCAGGGCGATCTTGGCAAGATGGCGGCGCATCTGGCCAGCTACCCGATGGCGTTTCAGCCGGGCACGCGCTGGGAATACTCGGTTTCCATTGATGTCTTGGGGCGGGTGATCGAGGTGGTTTCGGGCCAGACATTGGCTGAGTTCTTTGAGAGCGAGATCTTTCAGCCGCTTGGTATGACTGAAACTGCTTTTCGGGTGCCGCGCACAGCGGGCAATCGGTTTGCCTCGCTCTATACGCCGCTATCGGGTGATGCCATGGCGCTGAATTCTGCCCAAAGCGGCGGCGAAACTCTGCGTCTTACTGATCTGCATGGTGGCTCGCCTTTTGAAACCGCAGATATGATGTCGGGTGGCGGCGGGCTTGTTGGCACTATTGACGACTACATGAAGTTTGCAGAGATGCTGCGGCGGCGTGGACGGGCCGGGGATGGCTTTATCCTGTCACCAAAAACCATTGATTTTATGATGAGAAACCATCTTCCAGGCGATATCGCCTCGATGGGGCCGCAAAGCTTTGCCGAGCAGCCGATGGAGGGCATGGGTTTTGGACTAGGCGGCGCCGTAGTGCTGGACCCGGCCCGTGCTCGCTGCCCGGGTTCGGTGGGAGATTTCAGCTGGGGCGGCATGGCCTCGACCTTCTTCTGGGTGGATCCGGTGCTGGATCTCTCGGTTGTGTTTTTCACCCAGCTCGCCCCGTCGAGCTCTTATCCGGCCCGTGCCGAACTCAAAGCCCTGGTGCATGGAGCCATGACCTAAATGACTGAAAACCCGATCCTCTGGACCCCCAGTGTTGAACGTGCCGCCAATAGCAAGATGGCCGCCTATCAATCTTGGCTGCGCCAGACCAAGGGGCTGGAATTTGCCAGCTACAACGATTTGTGGGACTGGAGCGTCGCCGAGATCGAAGAGTTCTGGCAATCCATTTGTGATTTTGCCGGGCTGAAGTTCTCCAAATATGCCTCTAGTGTCCTGACCAAACGGGTGATGCCCGGCGCTGAATGGTTTCCCGGAGCCCGGCTGAACTGGGCTGAAAACATCCTGATGGCTGAGGCGGATAAGCCAGAGAAACAAGCGCTTATCACCCATTCCGAAAGCTTTGGCCGCAACGAGTTGAGCCGTGGGGAGCTCAAGGCTCAGGTGGCCAGCCTTGCCGCCCATCTTCGCGAAATGGGCGTGGAGCAAGGGGACCGAGTGGCGGCAGTGCTGCCCAATACCGAATGCGCCATTATTGCTTGCCTTGCCACGGCCAGCATTGGTGCGATCTGGTCGCTTTGTGCGCCGGACATGGGGCATGTCGCCATTCTGGACCGGTTTCAACAGATCGCGCCAAAGGTGCTGATCTATCAGGACAAATACCATCATGGCGGCAAGCTGATCAGCCGCGAGGCCGAACTGGCAACAGTGATCGAAGGGCTGCCAAGCCTGACCCATCATATCGCTGTATCCGTTGGCGACAGTCCGGCGACACAGGGCTCTGTGCTTTGGACCGATCTGCTTGATCGCCCGGCGGAACTGGACTTTGCGCAGGTCTCTTTTGATCACCCGCTGTGGATCGTCTATTCCTCTGGCACCACCGGCAACCCCAAGCCGATTGTGCATGGTCATGGAGGTGTCCTGCTGGAAGGTAGCAAGCAAGCGCTGCATCAGGATCTGGATCAGCGTAGTCGGTTCTGCTGGCTGACCTCCTCGGGCTGGATCATGTGGAACCTGCAGCTGGTGGCCTTGGGGCAGGGGGCGACGGTCATGCTATATGATCGCGCCCCTAACCATCCGGATATGCTGGATATCTGGCGCCGGGTAGCGGCGGAAAAGCTGAGCTATTTTGGCGCCGGCGCGGCCTTTTTTACTGCCTGTGCCAAGGCTGGCATTCAACCCGGTGCCGAACTGGACCTCTCTGCGCTGGTCTCTTTGGGAGCCACCGGATCGCCGATGACCTCGGACGGCTATGATTGGGTCTATAGCGCTGTGAGTGAGGATATCTGGTTAGCGCCGGTGTCTGGTGGTACTGATTTTTGCGGAGCCTTTGTGGGAGGCAATGTCATGTTGCCGGTGCGGGCCGGAGAAATGCAGGCGCGGATCCTTGGCAATGCGGTGCGTGCCTTTGATCCCTTTGGCAAGGAACTGATCGGCGAGGTGGGCGAGTTGGTCTGCACGGAACCTTTGCCCTCTATGCCTTTGTTTTTCTGGGGCGATGACGATGGGTCGCGCCTGCATGAGAGCTATTTTGACACCTATCCCGGGATCTGGCGTCACGGCGACTGGATTTCGATCAGTGCTGAAGGCGGCTCGGTGATCTACGGTCGCTCGGATGCGACGATCAACCGCCGCGGGCTGCGGCTCGGCTCCTCCGAGATTTACCAGGCTGTCGAAGGTCTGGCCGAGATTCAGGACAGTCTGGTGGTGGATCTGGAATTCCTCGGGCGCGACAGCTTCATGCCGCTCTTTGTGGTGCTCACCACGCCCGGCAGCCTGGATGAGGCGCAGAAGGATCAGATCAAACAGGCTATTCGCCAGTCTGTCTCGGCGCGCTTTGTCCCGGATGAGATCATCGAGGTGGCAGAGGTGCCGCGCACGCTCTCGGGCAAAAAGCTGGAAGTCCCGGTGAAAAAGCTGCTACTTGGGGGGGATCCCGCCACGGTGGTGAACCGGGACTCGATGGTGAACCCAGAGAGTTTTGATCGCTTCATTGCCTATGCAGATGCCCGAAAACAAGCCTAGAAAGGCGTGATAAATGACTGATTCCGGTAGTATTCTCCTTAATCTTCTGGATCTGGAGGAGCTGGATACCAATCTTTATCGTGGCATTGGGTCTGGCGGTGAAACTCCGATGCGGATTTATGGCGGCCAGGTCATTGCCCAGGCGCTGGCTGCTGCCTATGCCAGCGTGCCGGAACGACTGTGTCATTCCTTACATGCCTATTTCATTCGGCCCGGGGACCCCAGCAAGCCGGTGATCTATGAGGTGGATCCAGCCCGTGATGGTGGCAGTTTCACCACGCGGCGCGTGACCGCAATTCAGAATGGACGGCAAATCCTCAACCTCGCGGCCTCTTTTCATCACATTGAGCAAGGCTGGGAACATCAGCATGAAATGCCGGATGTGCCACCGCCCGAAGGTCTCAAGTCGCGGGACGTGCTGCACCAACAACATGCCCATCGCATTGATGAAAAACACCGCGCAGAGTTCACCCGCTCGCGTCCCTTTGAGATCCGAGACATTGAACCACGCGATCCCCTAAACCCTGATATCACCAGTGATATCAATCATATGTGGATCAGAATGGAAGCTGCCAAAGGGGCAGGGCCGCAGCTGCAACATGTGCTGATGGCCTATGCTTCTGACTTTGGTTTGTTGGGGTCTGCATTGCGTCCGCATGGGCTGACCTGGCACAAACCAGAGGCGATGACTGCCAGTTTGGACCATGCCATGTGGTTTCATGCGCCAGTGCAGTTTGAAGACTGGCATCTCTATACCATGGACTCGCCCTTTGGCGGTGGTGGCCGCGGCTTTAACCGCGGCTCCATCTATACCCGTGAGGGCAGGCTGGTTGCCAGCGTGGCGCAGGAAGGGCTGATGCGCCCGATCAAACGCCAGACGCCTTAGCGGCCCATAAACCGGTCCCGGAGCTTTTGCATGCCAGTAATCCAGCGGCCATAATTGGCAGCCTTTGCCTGCATGTAGTCTTTGACCTGTGGATGCGGTAGCACCAGGAACGCGTTGTTTTTGATCGCTTCTACGCAGCAATCGGCCACCATATCCGGCTCCAGCATGCCGTCAAGGCTGGCAACGCTGTCCTCAAAACCACGGGTCATTTCGGATCGCACAGCCTGAGGGCACAGTACCGATACGCCCAGGCCTTGATCGCCATAGGTGATTGCCAGCCATTCGGCAAAACCAACAGCAGCATGTTTGGTGACCCCATATGGCGCTGCGCCAATCTGGTTCAGCAACCCGGCCGCCGAGGCGGTGTTCAGCATATAGCCACCACCGCGTTCCATCATCTTTGGCACCAGATGCCGGGCTGCCCAAACATGGGACATCACATTGATATCCCAAATCTTTTGCCATTCATCGTTGGAGGTCTCAAAACCACCCATGGTCAGAATACCGGCATTGGAGCAGAACAGATCGATTGGTGCGATGCTGCCTTCAACGGTATCGATCAACGCCTTGATGCTGTCTTCCTGACGTACATCCACGTGGATCGCAGTACCGCCGATATGGGCTGCTGTTAGCTTGGCGCCATCCAGATCAATATCGGCGCAGATGACCTGTGCCGCGCCAAGATCGGAAAACTTTTGCGCCAGACCCTTGCCGATGCCCTGCGCGGCGCCCGTGACCACTACACAACGTCCCTTGATATCCATTTCACTCGCCTTGTCCCTGGTTTTGTTGGGGAAAGGCTATAGGGGCAAAGTCAATCTGCCAATCCTGGGTGACGGAACGGAACAATGCTTATTTAACATAATACCGATTATAGGAATAAAGTTTGTAGCGGGGGAGCGCGCTACTTTCAAGTGCGACTCTTGTTAGAAAACATCATGTTATCTAATGAGAGGAATCGACATGGGCGCTGTCTATAGTCAACTGAGTATCACGGAACGCCGCAGAATAGAACGCTGGAGACACGCAAAGGTC
>NZ_JBDWPJ010000168.1:0-9706 GCF_039971195.1 Pseudophaeobacter sp. | reverse complement strand
GCCATGGCCGGGATCCAGCACCACCAGCAGCGGCGCGTTTTCATCCCGAACCGGAGCCACCTGCAAATCCTGCGCCTCTGGCAGGTCCCACCGCGCATCATGTGGCGCCCCGGAAGCCGCAGCAAAGCTCTCAACATCGCTTGGCAGCAGTGCCACTTTGAGCACTGCTGCCGCCGTCACCGGATCCACCTCCAGCGCTGCGGTTGCCACCTCCATTGGTCCGGCGAGTTCCAGAACCATGCGCGACCAGCCGGGCACGTAGCTGCCAAACTGCACCGAAGAGATGCGCTCTCCGGCCAGAAAATCCTGTGTATTCAGTCCCGTCCAGTCTACTTCCTGAAAATCCAGCACCAGCCGGGGCGGACCATCCAGCGTGAAGACCCGGTAAGGTACGCCCTGACTAAGGCCAAGATGAACACTTGCACCCCTGCCGTCATCGCTGATCTGCGAGCTCTCTGGTGTCACCCGGGCCAGACCGCTGAAGTCTTGCGCAGCAACCGCCCCTGAAACAAGGCAAAGGGTACTAAACCACAGGGCAGTCACCACCGCACTTACTCTGCTCATATCCGACCCTGCCCTTATTCACTGCTTATTTCCATGTCCCCGGCAAGAAAGCCTCCAGAGACAGGTCATCCTTACCCTAGCCGTGGCAGCGGGACGAGATCAAATGCCACCGCCCCAAAAGAGCAGCGATCAGCCGCGCTCCGCCATAAAGGCCTTGAGCCGCGCCAACCCCTCTTCGATGTCTTCGGTGGAGCGCGCATAGGAAAACCTCAGCGTGGTGGCGCCACGCACCGGGTCAAAATCCAAACCCGGCGTCACCGCAACGCCCGCCTTTTCAAGTATTTCCGCCGCAAACCGGCGACTATCCGAGGTTAGATCAGAAACATCTGCATAGACATAAAACGCCCCATCCGGCGGCGCGATCTTGTCGAACCCAGCCTGCGGCAACCCTGCCAGCATCAGCTGGCGATTGCGGGCATAGACCGCGAGGTTTTCCCGCATCTCATCCTGACAATCCAGCGCTGCAAGTGCCGCCACTTGGCTTGCATGGGGGGCGCAGATAAACATGTTCTGCGCCAGACGCTCGATCACCCGCACCTGATCTTCGGGCACCACCATCCAGCCTGCCCGCCAGCCGGTCATTGAAAAGAACTTGGAGAAGGAATTGATCACGTAGCACTCATCCGTGAGTTCGAGCGCGGTGACGGCTTTGGCCTCATATTCCAACCCATGGTAAATCTCGTCCGAAATAAAGGCCGCCCCCTGTTCGCGCGTGGCATCGATCAGACCTGCCATCGCCCCACGATCCAGCATGGTGCCCGTCGGATTGCCGGGCGAGGCCACCATCAGCCCGGCCAGATCCAGCCCCTCCAGATCGGCAGCAACGGGCTGCAGCCGGTTTTCCGGGGCCGTTTGAATATCCACAGGGGTGAGCCCCAGCGCCTTGAGGATCTGCCGATAGGAGGGATAGCCCGGCGCGCCAATGCCAACCCGGTCACCGCTGTCAAAAAGCGCCGTAAAGCTAAGAAGAAAAGCTCCCGAAGAGCCCGGCGTCACCACCACCCGTTCAGGATTGAGATCGACATCATACCATTCGCCATAGAGCCTTGCGATACGCTGCCGCAGGGCTGGCAGCCCAAGGGCAACTGTATAGCCCAAGGCATTGTTTTCCAGCGCATCCGCCAGAGCGCGCCGCGCCGCCTTTGGGGCCCCGGTGGAAGGTTGCCCCACTTCCATGTGAATAATGTGGCGCCCCTGTTCTTCGGCCTGGCGTGCGGCCTCCATCACATCCATCACAATGAAGGGATCAACCTTCGACCTGCTTGAGTTTCGCATGCTGATCTCCCATGGTGCGCGCATGACTTTTGACCGTTTCTCTAGGCTGGCGTCAATCCCAGCTTTGCCGTTTAACCGCTTCGACCAAGCCCTCGCTCGGCTGCAGGCGGCTTGGTTGCTAGGTTTCCGAGATATGGATATCCAACGAGGGCTCGATCGGCTGATCGCCCCTGCCCTGCACACTGCAGGCCTGCAAGCACAACGTGCCACCGCCCTTCTGCCACGTGGCTCCGTCACCTGGCGGCGGGAACAGACTGTTTTACAGGCCTTCGAACAAAATCAAAAAAGGAACAGAAGATGAAACCTCTTTCACGCTTGGTCACAGGGACCGCAACGGCGCTGGCGTTGATCTTGGGCACCCCTGCTGCGCAGGCCTTTGACCTGGGTGCGATGACAGCCGAAGAACGCGCCGCCTTTGGCGCCGAAGTGCGCGCCTATCTGATGCAGAACCCAGAGGTGATCCTGGAAGCGGTCAATCTGTTGGAGCAACAGCAGGCCGCCCATGAGGCCAACCGTGATGACGCCCTGGTCGCGGCCAATCTGGAAGAGCTGCACAACGATGGCTACTCCTGGGTCGGCGGCAATCCTAACGGCGATATCACCCTGGTCGAATTCCTCGACTATCGCTGTGGCTATTGCCGCAAAGCTGCCCCCGAGGTGGCCAAGCTATTGCAGGCAGATGGCAACATCCGATTGATTGTAAAAGAATTCCCCATCCTTGGTGAAGGTTCCGTTATGGCTTCTCGCTTTGCCGTGGCGACAAAACAGGTCGCCGGGGATGAGGCCTACAAGCAGGCGCATGACGCTCTGATCGAGATGGGTAGTGAGCTAAATGAGGTCAGCATGCGACGCCTGGCAGAGGGGCTTTCCCTGGACGCCGATGCCATTCTCGCGGCCATGGATAGCGAAGCCGTTACCGAAGAGCTGCGACGCACCCGCGCGCTGGCGCAGAACCTGGCGATCTCTGGCACCCCGACTTTTGTCTTGGGCAACCAATTGCTGCGCGGCTACCTGCCGGCGGACCAGTTGAAAATCATGGTGGATGAGCAGCGAGAGGAAAACAGTTGACCCCAGCTGACCCCTCCTGCGAAACAAACAAGGGCGCCCGGGTGGCGCCCTTTGACATTTGCTACCTGCCGTTTGAACTCATTTAGCTTCTGCAGTGGTCTCAACTGCGGCCTCTTCAACAACCTGGGCGTCGATCTCGGCGGCCTTCTTTTCCACTTCTTCCACAATATGATCAACCATGGCTTCATTGCTCATCTTGTGGCTTGCTTTGCCCGCCAGATAGACCATGCCGGACCCGGCGCCACCACCGGTGAAGCCGACATCCGTCATCAGCGCTTCTCCGGGACCATTCACCACACAGCCAATGATCGACAGGCTCAAGGGCGTGTGAATATGCGCTAGACGTTCTTCCAGTGCTTCAACAGTCTTGATCACATCAAACCCCTGCCGCGCACAGGAGGGGCAGGAAATAATATTGACGCCGCGGTGACGCAGGCCAAGCGATTTGAGGATTTCAAAACCCACCTTGATCTCTTCGACCGGATCCGCCGACAGGCTGACGCGCAGGGTATCGCCGATGCCCATCCACAGCAGCTGCCCCAGACCGATGGCGGATTTGATGGTGCCGGAAACAAAGCCGCCGGCCTCGGTAATACCAAGGTGAATAGGCGCATCCGTCGCATCCGCCAGCTGCTGATAGGCAGCGGCAGACATAAAGACATCCGAGGCCTTTACCGAGATCTTGAAGTTGTGAAAATCGTGATCTTCCAGGATCTTGATATGATCCAGCCCGCTTTCGACCATGGCCGCGGGACAGGGTTCAGCGTATTTGTCCAACAGGTGTTTTTCCAGCGAGCCCGCGTTGACGCCAATGCGAATGGCGCAGTCATGATCGCGGGCCGCTTTGATTACCTCGGCAACGCGTTTTTCATCGCCGATATTGCCCGGATTGATCCGCAGGCAGGCCGCCCCCGCCTCTGCCGCCTCGATGCCGCGTTTGTAGTGGAAATGGATATCCGCAACGATCGGCACCGGGCTTTCGGTAACAATTTCTTTCAATGCCTTCGACGACGCCTCATCCGGCACTGAGACCCGCACCAGATCCGCCCCCGCCTCTGCCGCTGCCTGGACCTGGGCAATGGTCCCCTTGATATCCGTGGTCAGCGTATTGGTCATGGTCTGCACCGCAATCGGCGAATCACCGCCAATGGCAAGCCCGCCAACATGGATCTGGCGGCTTTTGCGGCGCTCGATATTGCGCCAGGGGCGGATGTGATTCATCGACATGCAGGCTGATCCCGGTTGATCCTCGTTGCCTGTTAGATACGGTCTCTGCCGCAGGGCTGCAATGGCAAGGCCCAGATGCACTAGGGTCAGATGTGTTTTCTTTTGCAGATTGCACGAAGGATTTCTGGGGAAAGCGGCTTGGCGGCGTCGGTGCACCGCAAACAGGTCACCCCCAGAGGCTGCGCTTACTCGGGAGGCGGGCTTTTACTCGGAGGCGGCCTGGGTCTGCAGGGCGGCAACCATAGTGGCCAGCGCGCTGTTTCTCACGTCAGACAGATCTGCCACCTCAAAGCGCTCCAACACGCCCTCCATCGAAAGGTCGACATTTTTGCTCACCTGGCCACGATCTCCGACGGGGCCAAAGTGATTGCCATTGACTGCAAAATAGATCGCGCCGCTTTCGCCGGTCCGAAGCCTTGGGGCTTCTTCCGTCGGCGGAACCGAGAAACTGTCGCCTGCGTTCATGATCGCTTCAAAGATAACCGATCCATCAGCAGAGGTAACCTGCACCCAAGAGGGGCGTACCGCGACCATTTCCACACCAGGGGAGCTGGCTTCAACAACCTGAGGCACCGACAGAGCGGAGGGTCCGCTTGCAGGCTGGCTGGCCTCGGCCAGGGTCAGA
Organism: Pseudophaeobacter sp.; assembly: GCF_039971195.1. Classification (GTDB taxonomy): domain Bacteria; phylum Pseudomonadota; class Alphaproteobacteria; order Rhodobacterales; family Rhodobacteraceae; genus Pseudophaeobacter. The sequence continues at coordinate 4,947 of NZ_JBDWPJ010000168.1, read as the reverse complement.
GTAGGAAGCTCAGGCACGGCAAAGTTGCCAAGATTACGTGGGTCAAGTGTCGCAATAGGCGCATCGCGCGCGGTGAGAACCGGCACATCCAAGGCCTGCGGGCGATACAGGCGATCCAGCGCATCTGCTGCTGAAGCTGTCGCAAGATCGGCAAATGCCACGTCGCCAGAAGTACGTCGTGCCGCCTGCAGCGGGTCAACCTCCGCCAGCACCAGCGGGGTTTGCTCGACAGGTGCAAACTGCACCTGCTGCACTTCTTTAAGGATGCTCAGCCCACCATAACCGATGCCGCCAATCAGACCAACCAGAACCACCAGGGACCCGATGGCGCGCGGCTCAATCTGACTAAAAAACCCACCGCCAGCTGGGGCAAAGGGGGTTTTAGGTTCAGTAAAAGCAACGCCCCCCAATCCGCCACCCGCTGAAATAGGAGTAGCAGCAGGACGCCGCGAGGAAGCTTCGGACGACATGCCATGGGCTACGGCAAAGCCACTTTCCCGGCAAAAGGTGTCAAAAGCGACTTCGGGATCCATATTCAGGTAACGCGCGTAGGACCGCACATAGCCTGCAATAAAACCAGGAGTGTCAAAAACGGAAGGGTCGGAATTCTCGATGGCTGCGACGTAGGAGGCCTTGATGCGCAACTCTCGTTGAACATCCAACAAGGATTTACCCATAGTCGCTCGCTCGCCGCGCATCATGTCGCCGAGTCGCAACTCATAGTCATCGAAGCTCTTGGGAGCAGAGGTTTCCTCGTGCTCCTTCGACCTGCGCAAAGTGAGGCGCCTAATCATGCCCGCTGTCCCATCTTAGCCTGCCGCATTCGACACTACAGGCACTAAACGAATCACTTAAAGACTCACCTGTGCCTTTTCATTAAAGGAAATATAGCACACTCAAGCCTTTTGAACACAATACTATGCGTCAGCCCGCCATTTCGGCACGATTTAGCGCACAGTGCGACCAAAGATTGTCCATTGCCTGCACCAGATGGTCGATCTCTTTAGGTCCATGCACCGGTGAGGGCGTAAACCGCAGCCGTTCCGTGCCCCGTGGCACGGTGGGATAGTTAATCGGCTGCACGTAAAGGCCGAATTCGGACAGCAGCATATCACTGAGTTTTTTGGTATGGACCGGATCGCCAACCATCACCGGAACGATATGGCTGCCGTGATCGATGATCGGCAGGCCCAGACCTTTGAGACGCAGTTTCAAAACTTTGGCCAGTTCCTGGTGTTTTTTGCGCAGTTCAGGGTGATCCTTGAGGTAGGCCACCGAAGCCGCCGCCCCCGCTGCAACCGCAGGCGACAGCGACGTGGTGAAGATAAAGCCGGGTGCATAGGAGCGTATTGCATCGCACATTTTGGCTGATGCGGCGATATAGCCGCCCATCACCCCATAGGCCTTGGCCAGGGTGCCGTTTATGATGTCGATGCGATGCGCCAGATTATCCCGCTCGGTCACCCCACCGCCGCGCGGGCCATAAAGCCCCACCGCATGGACCTCATCAATATAGGTCAGGGCGCCAAATTCATCGGCCAGATCACAGATTTCCTTAATCGGGCCAAAGTCGCCATCCATCGAATAGACCGATTCAAAGGCGATCAATTTTGGTGCATTAGGATCGTCAGCCTCCAGCAATTCCCGCAGATGTGCCACGTCATTGTGACGGAAAACCCGCTTGGCACCGCCATTGCGGCGCACGCCTTCGATCATCGAGGCATGGTTCAGCGCGTCCGAATAAATGATCAACCCGGGAAACAGTTTTGGCAAAGTCGAAAGAGTCGCGTCATTGGCGATATAGGCCGAGGTAAACAGCAAAGCCGCCTCCTTGCCATGCAGATCTGCCAGTTCGGCCTCCAGACGTTTGTGATAGACCGTGGTGCCGGAAATATTGCGAGTACCGCCAGAACCAGCCCCTGTGGCATCGATCGCCTCGTGCATGGCCTGCAGAACTTCGGGATTTTGCCCCATGCCGAGGTAGTCATTGCCGCACCAGACGGTGATGTCCTGACGGCTGCCATCTGGGCGGGTCCAGACCGCATGGGGAAACTGGCCGTTCTTGCGCTCAATATCGATAAAGGTGCGATAGCGCCCTTCGTCGTGAAGGCGTTCAATGGCGGCATCAAGTTTCGCGGTATAGTCCACCGGCTTCTCCATAGCTGTCTAAGGCGCTTTTAAGCAGCGCTGGCTGTGTATCTGTGACGCAGTTGCTAGGCTCGGAACTCATTCACATTAATGAATGAGTAACAAATGTGCGTCCTCACATCAACCGGATACGCAGCACGGGCCGTCACAACTTTGATACAGGTCAAATAGACCTATCGCAAAACCCGGACAAGAAGCCCCGCGCACAGATTGCGCTCAAATGCGCCAAATGGCCTGCGACAAAGCCGACAAATGCAGACTATGGGAAACCTGACCCGGCCCTTACCGGCGATTCCAAGCGCCCAATCCGGCGGAAGACGCCCTGTGATACTCGCCAAAGCCCGGGGATTCGCCGCCAGCGCCGTGCTGCAAAAGTTGATGAAAATCTCCCTCTGGCAGATCTGGCCCCCCGCATTTCTGCCTGCTAGGGTCTAGGCAATCTTTCATCCAAACCCATCCAACAGCCGGAGAATATGATGTCGCTAAACGACGTGCTTGATCGCATTGACACAGATCTTGATGCCGCCACCCAGCGCCTGATGGAGCTTTTGCGTATTCAGTCCATTTCCACCGACCCCGCCTTTAAGGCCGATTGTGACAAGGCCGCCGATTGGCTGGTCACCGACCTGAAAAGCATCGGCATCAAGGCAGAAAAGCGCCCCACGCCTGGCCATCCGATGGTTGTGGGCCAAATTGGCGAAGAAAACACTGAGGCACCGCATGTGCTGTTCTATGGCCACTACGATGTGCAGCCGGTTGATCCGCTGAACCTCTGGACCACGCCGCCCTTTGAGCCGCAGCTCGAAGAGACCGAGAATGGCACAGTGATCCGGGGGCGCGGGTCGTCAGATGACAAGGGGCAGCTGATGACCTTTGTAGAGGCCTGCCGCGCCTGGAAAGCCATCCATGGCTCCCTGCCCTGTCGCATCACCTTCTTTTTTGAAGGTGAAGAAGAATCAGGATCGCCTTCACTGGTGCCCTTTATGGAAGCGCATGCAGAGGAGCTGAAGGCGGATTACGCGCTGATTTGTGACACCTCGATGGTGTCGCGTGGAGTGCCCTCGATTGCCTCGCAGCTGCGCGGCATGCTGAAGGATGAATTCACCCTCGTCGGTCCGCGTATCGATTTGCATTCCGGCCACTACGGTGGCCCCGGCCTCAACCCTCTGCGGGAAATCTCGCGCATTGTGGCCTCCTTCTACAATGAGGAAACAGGCGCCGTTGCGGTTGATGGGTTCTATAATGGGGTAGAACAGGTCCCGGCAGAGCTGCTGCGCCAATGGGAAGCCTCGGGTTTTGACGCCAAGGATTACCTCGACAATGCGGGTTACACTCAGGCCCATGGCGAAAAAGATTACTCCATCCTCGAACAGCAATGGGCCCGTCCAACGCTGGAGGTCAATGGCATCTGGGGCGGCTATAATGGCGCCGGATCCAAGACAGTGATTCCCTCAGAGGCCCATTGCAAGATCACTTGCCGCCTGGTCGGTGACATGGACCCCGACGCACTGCGTGACAATATCCGCAAACATGTAGAAGCCCAGCTCAAGCCCGATTGCAAAGTCATTTGGGACAATGACCTGGAAGGCTCGAAAGCCTCGGTGATGGATATCACCCGCCCCGAATTTGAGGCCGCACGTGGCGCTCTTAGCGATGAGTGGAACCGCGAAGCGGTGTTCTGCGGCATGGGAGGATCAATCCCGATCGCCGGCTTCTTCAAATCCATTCTGGGCATGGAATCGATGCTGGTGGGCTACGCCAATGACGACGACGCGATCCATTCTCCGAACGAGAAATACGACCTCAAGAGCTTTCATAAAGGCATGCGGTCCTGGGCCCGCATCCTGGATGCCTTGACCAAGAAATAGCCAAATTGGGAAGGGCCAGCCTGCCTTGGCCCTTCCCAACCCGGTTTCTGTTGCCTTTCATTGAGGCAGAATTCCGGACAAAAGATCAGGGAGTTACACCGCCTCAGCGCCTTTTAGGGGGAGCGGCATGTTTGCTCCTGCCCCGGCTGCCTAAGAAAATGCACTGAAACTGCGCGCTATTAGCACTAAACACCTCTGCTTTAAGGATTGTTTATCAGAATTTGGCGATACTGCCTGTCAACGCTCGGACGATTGCGAATGGAGACAAAGAAATGGCGCATAGTAAATTTAATAGACCCGCTGGTTTTGAAGGCACCCAAAGTGATCCCGAAGAGAGCTATCGCGCGGGCTACCAGCACGGCGTACGGGTGATGCTGCGTCATCTGGAATCAGAGCCCAAGCCAGATATGGAACGGCTGACAGAATGGGTGAACTCTGAGCTGACAGAATGGCGCCACGACACCGAAGCCGCGCCCCTTCCCCCAGCGCCCTAAGGCACTGGCCGGGCCTCGCCCCTCTCTCTACTGCAATACTGAAGCGTGCATTTGGCTCCGACGAGCCTGTGCACGCTTCTGTTATGTCGGTCAAAAATTCCAACGTGCTACTGCAAAGCACCCCACCTCAGACCAGGCTCCAAAAGGTAAGAAGCCTCCTGAGCGGCGCAGTACTGTGATTATCGTGAGGAGGGTAAGTGGCGCGGTTGACGGGGCTCGAACCCGCGACCCCCGGCGTGACAGGCCGGTACTCTAACCAGCTGAGCTACAACCGCGCATCTTTGCCTTTGCAGGCTGTCCCGCAGGACAGTTCCAAGAAAAGTGGCGCGGTTGACGGGGCTCGAACCCGCGACCCCCGGCGTGACAGGCCGGTACTCTAACCAGCTGAGCTACAACCGCGCATTTTCTTATCTCGCTCGGCTTGCGCCAGGCTCTCC
>NZ_JBDWPJ010000167.1:0-19731 GCF_039971195.1 Pseudophaeobacter sp. | reverse complement strand
GGCAATGCTCTTCAGCAAGCTCACCAACAAAACACCCGCTTCGAGCAGAACAATCACCGCGTGCAATACGGTCCGCTGCAGGTTCTGCATCAGATCACCGCCGGGATAGACCATTTTGGGCAGCAGGAAGCTGAAGGAGATATGGTGCAGGGCAACCAGAACCGTGGCAAAGATTAGCGCCTTTGGGCTTCCCAGGGTCGATACAATGGCGAGCACCGCAAAGAACAGCATATGCGCGTCCAGCTGCCAGGCATGACCGCTCAGCGCGGCTGTAAAGAGAATACAATGCGCGACAAAACAAAAGCTCAACAGGTAGTTGCTGGTCGAGATTGGCATCTTCTTTGACAGAAAGGCCAGAACACCCAGCGTCACGCTGATCGCAGCAAACACCCACCAATTGGCATTGCCAGCCAGGAAATAGGCCGCAAGCCCAGGTCCGGGGACCATCAGCCAGCTGGTGATTTGCTGCAGGCCATGTTCGTTTGAGAACTGGCCGCTTGTGCTTTTCTTTTTCCCCCCAAAGGGCATCATATTGCGCATAACTCTAACACTCGCTTTCCATCGACCACCAACCACGCACCGTTCGAATAGAGGCGGTCGACACTTTGAGAACTTTCCAGAGTCACCAACACACCAAGTGGGGCGCGCTCAGGTGCAACTTCCTGTACCTCAGCCTGTTCGGCTATCCGTGCGGCATTGCCCCAAGGCGCAGCGAGAACCAACGCTACATCTCCAACTTGGGGGCGCGCCTGCAAAAACAGCGGCAAGACTGGCGAACAGATCACAATGACCGAAGCGGCCACCATGAGTGCTACATCTGAGATAGCAACTTTCATCCCCCAGTTTCTGCGGCAAATTTCCTTACAGAATCTAAATTCCTAAAAAATGGGTCTTGGGAAAAAGAAACAATTTTCCAGGATTTGCGGGGCTACCCCCTAATTTACAGCGCGTATCAGGCGTCACAGCCGAGAGATCAAACACTAACCAACTGAAAAAATTAATTAATCTACACTGCGCCTTAAGGGGTTTTTGCAATGCAGCAAACTCAAACGGAGTTGGGTTTTGATTCTGGGGGCCGCAAATCATCACGGTTCAATTTTAGATTGAACCGCCCCAGGAGCCCCAACCGCGCAAATCAGCCGCTCAGAGTGGGGAACTGAGAGCCGAATTGCGCGCTACACTGGGCGAATCTTAAAATTTTCCGATCCGGAAGGATCGCCCTTGGCTGCCAAACCTAAGAGGCGATGACACACTGCTGCCAGATTTCCACTGATGAGCCCGACGCTATTGCTCTTCGAGGACCCTGCGTGCGACGCGAAAACACTCGAGCGCCTGCGGGACACCGCAATAGATGCCAATCACATGAATAATGGCGCGGATTTCATCCTGCGATACCCCATTGTTGATGGCGCCACAGCAGTGGATTTCCCACTCATGCATTTTCCCCAGCGCACCAATCATCGACAGGTTCATCATCGACCGGGTCTTGGCGTCGATCACATCGTCGCCCCAGCCAAAGCCCCAGCACCAAGCAGTCATCGCCTCCTGAAAGGGGCGGGTGAAATCATCGGCTGCAGCCAGATTTTTCTCGACGTATTCCGCGCCGAGCGTTGATTTACGTTGCTCCAGCCCCTTGAGAAACAGGTCTTCGTCAAATGCGCTCATGTCTTCCCCTTAATCTGACCCGAGAACCGATAGTTCGGGGTTTACGCCCCTAGTGGTCGCTCCCACCCCCAGCAATACAGGAGTGTCGACCCTCCGGCACCTTGTTTTCGCGGCCCCTCTGTCGCCTGGCCCTGCAGGCTCAGGGAAGGTCATCAAACCCTTAAGAAACTGCAACCTTACTGTCATTTTGATACTCTAGACAGCGCGGGCTGAAATTCGTTCAAGGAAGCCCAATGTCACATGTAACCCGCCGCCGCTTCATGACCTCCTCTGCCGCTCTGGCCGCTGCTGCTGCCCTCACCCCCAGCTTTGTCACCCGCGCCAATGCCCGCGCTGCTGCTGGCGAAATGCTGATGGTCCCGGGCACCCCAAACCCAAAGGGGATGTTCGAGCGTCTGTTCCTGCTCAAGGGCGACGCGCTGTCTCAGCCGATTACCACCATCGTCAGCGAGGATGGCGCGGCGGTCCCGACCCGCACTTTGGCTCCCGGAGAACGTCGCGTTCTGCGCTTGATGCATTTCAACGATATGCACAACCATATGACCGATCTGCACAAGAAGAAGGGCGATACCCATCGTCTGGCTCAGATGGTGCAACGGGTGAACACGACCAAAGCTGCTGCCGCGGAAAATGAAATCGTGCTGTTCCTCTCTGCCGGGGATGATCACACTGGCTCTGTGTTTGATGAATTGCTGGGCTGGGCCCCAGAGGAATTTGTCGCCGATGCAGGCTACCGCGCGGCCTCGGCTGCCGGGGTAGATCTGGCGGTTCTTGGCAATCACGAATTTGACCGGGGTGGCGAGATGCTCAAGCTGGGCATCGACAAGGACGCAGATTTCCCAGTGTTGTCTGCCAATGTTCATGGCTCTGCCTATATGACCCGCGACGAAGACTATGTTGCTGCCGCCATTGGTGAAGTCAAAGGCCTGCGCATTGGCTTTATCGGGTTGACCACCGCCGTCGACACCCGCGTCGGCATGGAGGCAGACCCCACGCTGGACGTCGCCAGCCCGGTCCGCGCCGCTGCCAATATCTATAAGGCAGTTGAGGCGGTTTCTGACGTGGTGGTAATCCTATCCCACTGTGGCTATGGCCGCGACATGCATGCCTCTGGCAAGGCAGCAACGGCGCGCAAAATCGGCGAAGGTGATTTCTCCATTGCCGAGGCCATCGGCGGCCTTGGCAGCAAACCCTGTGTGCTGATCGGGGGCCATTCGCACACCACCCTGAACCAGAGCGGGATCGAGGCGGACAATATGGTCAATGGCCTGCTGCTGACCCAGGCCTCGGCCAATGGCAAGTTCCTGGGCGAGGTCGCCATGTCCATTGCCGCCGATCAGGGCCGCGATGCCTGGTTCTCCAGCGTGGCTCTGCATGCCATCAAAAAACGCGATGACCGGGTGACTGAGGGCGATGAGAAATACGCCTCCCTTGAGCATGACGGCGATTTTGATGCCGGCTTTGAGGCCGAGGTCATGGCGCCACTGATCACCGCGCTGGAGAGCAAACTGTCTGAGGTCATCGGTGAGGTGAAGGACGACAGCCTGGTCAATCACGACCAGACCGTCGCGGATCGCTATGTCGGCGAAGTGGCCCTGGCCAATTTCATGAACGACGCCCTGGTTGAACGCTCTGACACCTTTCCCAGCGGCAGGGTCGATTTTGCCCTGTTCAATGCCACCGGGCTGAGCACTGGCATCAACAAAGGCCCGCTGACCTTCCGGGAATGGTTCGACGTGATGCCCTATGCTGATCAGGTGGATGTGGCCACGGTGACCGGGGCGCAGATTCGCGACATCTTGAATTCCAACGCCAAACGCCTGTTGCGCGGCGATGAGGTCGATGGCACCGACCTGGGCGGGTTTGTATCGCGGGGCTTTTTGCACTTCTCCTCTGGTATCCGGTACCGGATCGAGCAGGGCAGCGCGGTTTCTGAGGCCAAGGCCGTCGATATCACCCTGCAGGGGCAGCCCATCAATGCGGTGCTGGACAAAAGCTACACCCTGGCCTTCCCCACCTATATCTCGCTGGGTGCCTTTGGTGAGACCTGGAATGGCAAGCCCATTGGTGGCGGTGTGGCTGGAGAGTTTTCCAGCTTTGATGTGCGTCGCCTGCCCTGGGAGCATACCGGTCTGGTCTATCGCAATGAGGTCATCGCGGCGATCCGCGCCATGGGCCCAATTGATGCCGCCACAGGTGCCAAGCTGGACGGCCGTCTTTCCGTCAGCGACTGATTAGCGCCGCCAAACCCAAGACCCTCCCCGTTGCGACGGGGAGGCAGCCAGTTCGAACAGAAACCAGTGCAAAACAACTCTGAGGCGTTTTGAAAATGTGTTACTCTGGAGCTTCCAGAAGCTCACATTTTCAGAAATCAATTCCTGGAGTTCCCCATGAACGATCCCTTTCAAATGCAGCCAGAGCTGCGCTATGGTGCCCCGGTCTGCGATCAAATTCTCACCAACAGGTTCTTTTCAATCGGCTACTCTTGGCATCACCGCCAGGCCAAATGGACGCTGGAGATCATCAGCCAGGAATCCATGATGGTGCACGACCTGCCAGAGGTCGAGCGCAAGGATTACTTTCGCGCCGACCTCAGGGTGCCGCGGCGATTTCGCGCCGGGCTGGGCGCCTATGAAGGCAGCGGTTTTGACCGCGGGCATCTGGTCGCTAGCGCCGACAAGGACCTACTGCATATCCAAAACAGCGAAACCTTTCTGCTCTCCAACATGAGCCCGCAGGTGCCGTCGTTTAATCGCGGCGTCTGGAAGCGGCTGGAAAAGGCCGTACGGACGCTGGACCAGGACCCGGACATCTTTGAAACCTATGTGCTGACCGCGCCGGTGTTTTATTTTGGCAAGATCATCGAGACCATTGGCGACGACAGTGACGCCTCTGGCATCGACATCCCCATTCCCCATGCCTTTGTCAAAAGCGTGCTGACCGAAAACAAGCGAGGGCAGCTGTCGCTCTGGACCTTCAAGCTCGACAATCAGGCGCTTGATGGGGATCTGGAGGATTATCTGGTGGTCACCTACGACGCTGAGCAGCTTATAGGCGGCCGGTTCTGGGACCGTGTCGCAGGGGGCGATCTGCATGACCAGAAAAAATCAAAGGGCCGGTTCTGGTCCTAAGCAGCCCCTGTCAGACTGCGGGGTCATGGCACTGCAGCAGCCTGCCATGACCGCAACGTAAAGGGGGCTTCTACGCTCGATCTCTTTTTGCAAATAGGGAGCGTTGGTTTCTCTTCTTGTAAGTCCAGGCGATAAAACGACTTATCTTTTGCCCCTGCGCCATCTCCACGACTTTGTAGTCAGCAACCCTTGCTCTTTTTAGAATGCGAGAGAGGGGCTGAAGGTTGTCCTTTTTCGACACCAAAGAAGTAAACCACAGGCACTGGTCGGCGAATTCCCTGCTCTGATCAACCATACGGGCGATAAACTTTGTCTCGCCACCAGGACACCAAAGTTCAGCATTCTGGCCACCAAAGTTGAGCTTTGTCGAACGCCCTTTGCCAAGGTTCGCCCATTTTCTTTGGGTCCCCTTGTTGGCCTGTTCGATAGACCCATGGAAAGGTGGATTGCACATGGTTAGGTGAAAAGCATCCTTGGGCTGGATCACACCGCGAAAGATATTCTCGCGATTGTTTTGACGCCTTAGAGAAATTTCCAAATTGTTGAATTCGCAAATTTTTCGGGCTGACTTGAGCGCGCCCGCGTCGATGTCGACGCCCGTGAAATGCCAACCATATTCGCTTTGGCCCGCGAGGGGATACACCAGGCTTGCACCGGTACCGATGTCCAAGACTTTGATATCGCCACCTCTGGGGATCTCTTGGTTGTTGCTGTCTGCAAGCAGGTCCGCGAGATAGTGGATGTAGTCAACCCGGCCGGGAATGGGTGGGCATAGGTAACCCTCGGGAATGTCCCAATACTCAATATCGTAATGCGCCTTGAGCAAAGCCCGGTTGAGCATACGGACGGCGCTCACATCTTGAAAATCAATCGTTGTCCGGCCCGCAGGATTACTGATCGTGAAGGCCTTGAGCTCAGGTGTCTGCGCCCCCAAACGCACAAAATCATAGCCATTTATGTGTTGGTTACGGGGGTGCAGCTTAGATTTGGTGGCCATGGGGACGCCTCTGTAAAAGTTTTCTGGACGTCCGCCAATCCGGGGCTGGCCACAGCCGCTTTGCTCTCCAGGCGTTCACGACGGAGAGCAAAGCTGTGCCTGAACCTACAACCGCTGTAGGGCCGAGCATAAATTTGCACTGTGCTGACGCGACAATTGAGAAAATCCCATCTTCATAACGCTAACTTTGCACTCGATCTTGACCATAACTTAGCACCACAATTTCAAAGCTGTTTTGCGTGTCTCCATCATTCTTGGATAGTGAAACTCAGCTCTCCCCCAAAGCTCTTGAAGGCAGCAAACGGCTCCAACTCGCCCTTCGGGTTACACCCCTCGAGAAGGTCATTTAGGATGAAAGTTGCCGTTGCGGCGGCCCCTCACGCCAGATTGATCGTTTCTTGTCTCGCCTCGCGGAGGTCAGTTCATTCATTCTACTGGGGTGAACCTAGGTGCCGCAGAAACGGTGGTCAAGCCGTTGTCTCGGAGGATCGTCTGACCTGCCTTCATGTAGCCGAACTTTCCAACATCCCCCAAGGGGACCACCCATGAGAGACAAGCATCCGGCGTATCTACTGCCCTCTGCAAAATGTCCAAATCCATTCCCTTAATCGCAGCAGCAACGCCCTTGCACATAGTCGGCCAGTTTTTGCGGTTCATCTGGTCAGCAAAAATTGGGTCCATCAGGTTCAGGGCCTTGCACATGGCGACGTAGAACTTCGGCTCTATCGCCCCTGTCGCAATGTAGCGGCCAATCTGAGTCTGATAGCAACGGTAGAACGGTGCGGCACCATCAAGCAGGTTGCTATCTCGTTCTAATCACCAGATCCCCGCGTTCATCCACCCGTAGATCAGACGCCAAGGTCAAGTTCAGGGAACTTGACGGATGCGAGGCCTACCTTCTGGCTGACACAAGGCTTGGCCGCGCGATCATCTCAATCGATGATCGAGCGAACCAACTCCGGCAACGTTTCTCCCTGGCGCACGAAATTGGTCACTGGGAACGACATAGAGGTCAACTTCTGGTATGCAGTAAAGAGGACATTGGTGGTTCGGGTGGGCGGCGAAATGGACTCTCACGAGAGAAGTCTGCGAACCAATTTGCTGCGGAACTCCTGATGCCTGAGTTTATGCTCAAGCCAATTCTCAGGGATTATAGAAAGTTCAACATGCACGCTGTTCGGCAGCTCGCCGACACCTTCAATACCAGCAAGACCGCGATGGCTTATCGACTCGTGGAGATGGAGAAGGAACCTTGCATCCTCGCTGCCTACAACAAATCAGGATATGCGTGGCACATTTCATCAAAGAGCATCGGCCATCAATGGTGGCCACGCCGCCTCTTGGATTCACAGAGCAACGCTTACAGCATCCTCTTCAACGGCTCTCAGGACGATGTAACTATGTCTGACCTGGATGCAGATACCTGGTTCGATGTGCCCGGGGCTGATCGGATCGAAATAGGCGAGCAGTCATTTCGCGTCCATGACGACCTCGTCATGGCGCTACTTGTAGCCCGAAGTGATCGAATGTTGGCCGACTGATGCAAACGTAGGCCGGCCCAGAGAACTATTCTGATTTAGTCGAGGTCAAACGAATCTCGCGCCGAGTTTGTTGCCCATGTAGAGCAACAGGCGGTACAATATCAGTTAGACGCCGGGCGTGTCCTGCCTGGGATCCTGCCGTTTCATTCAGGCGTCCATGCTATGATGCATCGTTGGCGGTATGCGGGCGAAAAACGCCAACCCCGCGCCGATAGGTAACGAACTCATCCGTCCTGGGATCCCCCCCCCTTCCGCAGCACTATAGGCAATTCCCGCGAAAATATCGGATGCCCGCAGTGCTACGAAAAATCTACATGATGCCGTCCGAGTGCAAAGTTATGCTCGAAGTGCAAAGTTATGCCCGAACCTACAAGCGCTTAGAAATCCAGATTTTCCACGCTCAGCGCGTTTTTCTGGATGAACTCCCGACGCGGTTCAACCACATCGCCCATCAGCTTGGTAAAGAGGTCATCCGCTTCAACCATGTCGTCCACCTGCACCTGCAACAGGGTCCGGGCATCCGGGTCCAGAGTGGTCTCCCAAAGCTGGTCGGGGTTCATCTCACCCAGACCTTTGTAGCGCTGCAGCGACAGGCCCTTTTCGCCTTCGTCCATGATCGCCTTGAGCAGATCCAGCGGGCCGTGGATGGCGATGGTGCGGTCGCGGCGCACCAATTGACCCGAGGTGCTGTAGATCTCTTGCAAGCTCTTGGTGAAACTGCCGGTCTTGCGGGCCTCGCCTGAGCGCAGCATCGGCCCGTCCAGGGTGCGGACCTCTTCGACACCGCGCAGAATACGCGCAAGACGAATACCGTGATCCTGGGTGATCCGGCCCTGCCAGCCCTTTTCATATTCCAGCGCAATGAGATCAAGCCGGGCGGCAACCTTGTCGGCGACCCCCTGCAGATCCGCATCCACCGCGCCCGGCACAAAGGCGCCTGCCACTGCGGCCTGCTCCAGAATGTGGCGCGGATAATGGGTCGGGAAGGCATCCAGCACCCGCTTCAGCTGACGCGCCTCATCCACGACACGGGCCAGATCCTGACCGACCAGTTCTTCGCCGGAACCCAATTTCAGCGTCGCCCCTTCGACGCCCTGATGGATCAGATAGTCATCCAGCGCCGCCTGATCCTTCAGATAGACCTCGGATTTGCCACGGGCCACTTTGTAAAGCGGCGGCTGGGCGATATAGAGAAAACCGCCTTCGATCAGTTCCGGCATCTGACGATAGAAGAAGGTCAGCAGCAGGGTCCGGATATGGGCGCCGTCGACATCCGCATCGGTCATGATGACAATCTTATGGTAGCGCAGCTTGTCGATATTGAACTCATCGCGGCCGATGCCGGTGCCCAGAGCCATCACCAGGTTGCCAATCTCCTGGCTGCCCAGCATCCGGTCAAACCGCGCCCGCTCCACGTTCAGGATCTTACCCCGCAGCGGCAGGATCGCCTGGGTCTGACGGTCGCGCCCTGTCTGGGCGGAGCCACCAGCAGAATCCCCCTCCACCAGGAAGACTTCGGTCTTGGAGGGGTCTTTTTCAGAGCAGTCTTTCAGCTTACCAGCCAGGAAGTTCACATCCATCGCAGTCTTGCGGCGGGTCAGCTCACGCGCCTTGCGGGCGGCTTCGCGGGCCAGGGCGGCCTCGACGATCTTGCCAACGATCTGCTTGGCCTGATTGGGGTTTTCCTCAAACCATTCCGCCAGCTTTTCATTCACCAGGCTTTCTACCACCGGGCGAACCTCGGACGAAACCAACTTATCCTTGGTCTGGCTGGAGAATTTTGGATCCGGCACTTTCACCGACAAAACGCAGGTCAGACCTTCGCGGGCATCATCACCGGTGAAAGAGACCTTTTCCTTTTTGGCAATACCGCTGGACTGTGCGTAGTTGTTGATGGTGCGGGTCAGCGCGCCACGAAAGCCCGCCAGATGGGTGCCGCCATCACGCTGCGGAATGTTGTTAGTAAAGGGCAGCACCGATTCATGGTAGCTGTCGTTCCACCACATCGCCACTTCAACGCCGATATCGTCCTTCTCACCAATGATGTAAACCGGGCTGTCCATAACCGGTGTTTTTGACCGGTCGAGGTATTTTACAAACTCCTTGACGCCGCCTTCATAGAACAGCTCGGATTCCAGCCGTTCTGCCGGGCGTTCGTCGCTCAGGATGATCTTGACGCCCGAGTTCAGGAAAGCCAGTTCGCGCAGGCGTTTCTCCAGAGTCTCGAACGAATACTCCAGGTTGGAGAACGTATCGGTCGAGGCCATGAACCGCACTTCGGTGCCGGTCTGATCGCCACAATCCTGCACCACCTTCAAATGCTCTGCAGTATCGCCCCGTTCGAACCGGGCGACATGCTCTTTGCCTTCGCGCCAGATCCGCAGCTCCAACCAATCGGACAGGGCGTTCACAACGGAAACACCCACCCCGTGCAGACCGCCGGAAACCTTGTAGGAGTTGCTGTCAAATTTGCCGCCCGCGTGCAGCTGAGTCATGATGACTTCCGCGGCTGACACGCCTTCTTCCTCGTGGATGCCCACCGGAATCCCGCGCCCGTTGTCATAGACAGAAACCGAACTGTCGGCGTGAATGGTGACCCGAACGTGATCGGCATGTTTGGCCAGGGCCTCATCAATGCCGTTGTCCACCACCTCATAGACCATGTGGTGCAGACCAGAGCCGTCATCGGTGTCACCGATATACATGCCAGGACGTTTGCGAACTGCCTCCAACCCTTTGAGAACCTTAATGGAATCTGCACCATATTCGGCTGGGCTCTGTTCGTTCTCAGACATTCGCGACTTCCTGTTTTAACTTTCAGATTTTATATCCAACTCAGCCCCCAATGTCACCCGCAGCAGGGCTTTTTCTCAGGTCTTGGCAGGGAATTAGATGCACCCCTGTCAGCGCTGCAGAAGCAGCTCAGGCGATTGCAAGCTTCAGGTAAAGGGCAGCAGGGTGCCAACCCCGATCAGCAGGGCGCCTGAGGTCAGATTAAGCCGCCGCATCGCTGCCGGCGAAGAGATCACCGCACGCAGAGAATGCACCAGGGCTGCCATCACCAGATTGCCCATAAGCGGCACCAGAAAAGACAGGCAAATGATCACCGCAACATCCACCGAGGTCAGCGCCCCAAGGTCAAAGAACCCCGGCAAAAGCCCCATGTAAAACAGGATCGCCTTGGGGTTGCCCATGATCACCGCCACCCCGGCGGCAAACCCGGCCCAGGCGCCGGGGCGGGTCAGGGCGCGGTTTTCAGTCACCGCGCGCCCGGCGCTGCGGATGACCATGACCCCCATGGAGACAAACATCACGCAGGCGACCCAGCGCAGCACCAGCATCACCTCGCCCAGGCTTGCCGCCAGCCAGGTCATGCCACCAATCGCCACCAACGGCCAGATGAGATCCCCAACAGCCACCCCCAGCGCCAAAGGCCAGGCGGCCTGAAACCCACCAGAAACCGCCCGCGCCATCAGCGCCAGCCAAACTGGCCCCGGCGTCAGAAACAGCACAAACAAGGCCCCCGCATAGAGCAACAGATCCCAGGGAGACAGCGTCACGACGGTGCCCGCGCCCCTGGCAGCTCCGCCCAAAGGCAAAGGCGCTCAGCCATCTGCGCTAAATCTCTGATGCAGTTGGTTTGCCGCCTGCCAATCGGCCCGGCGCCGCTCGCCCGACGTGGCCTGCAACCAGTCTTTCGCGGCCTGGTTTTCCTCGGCAATCAACGCATCAATCAGCGGCGCATCCGGCATCGCCTCTGCCTTTTCCCGCAACTCCGCTTTTCGGCGAGTCAAACCAGCAATCTGGTCGGTCAGTGCTGCATCCAGCCCACAGCCCTGCATCAACTCACCCATATTCATTGGCGGAACCGGAGCCTGCTGCAACCGCATCCAGCGCAGGGCCAAGGCAGGGCGCAGAATATAGAAATAGCGCTTCAACCTAATTTCACCGCCCGGTCCGCGCAAGCGGCTCTGCTGGCGTTCCATCAACTGGACATAGTGCCAAGTCACCGCGCGCCGATCGAGCACCCCGTCACAGAACTCCCGCAGGGCAGAAACCGCGCTCTGATCCGCCAAGTAAACGATCGGGGACTGCAGCCACTCTGCGATCACCGCATTGGAATTGCAGGCCAGTTTCAACGCCTTGCCCAGCTCCCAGCCCGACAGGTCCAACTCATCATCAATGGGGTATTCCACCACGTCCCGCTTTGCATCCAGCCGCAGGTGCCAGGACAGTGGGCGACTATAGACAAAGCGCACATCATAGTCGCTGTCCGGCGAATGAAATCCCCAGGCCCGCGACCCGGATTCGACAGCAAAAAGAATACGCAGATCTTCCTCGGTCTCGATCTCCTTCAGCTTTGCCTGAATTAACGCGCGCATTCCTGCGCTGACAGCTTCCGTCATGATTTTTTCACCTGTGACACTCCTTCAGCTTCATCTACCTCCAATAACTGCGCCCGCGCGCCCAGTTCAGCAAATAGCTCCGGCCCGGTGCCGGTCATCCAGGCCTGCGCCCCAAGGGTGCAGATTTCCTCGTAGAGGGCCGCGCGGCGCCCCTTATCCAGATGGGCTGCCACCTCATCCAGCAATAGGATCGGCGGCGCCCCCTCGCTGGCGGCCAGGGCCCGGGCATTGGCCAGAATAAGCGAGACCAAAAGCGCCTTTTGCTCCCCGGTGGAACAGTCCTTGGCCGCAATCCCCTTGCTGGCATAGGTGCCAATCAGATCGCTGCGATGGGGGCCAACCAATGTCCGCCCCACCGCCATATCCCGCATCCGCCCCTCTGACAGCGCCGTAACCAGATCCGACTCGCTCTCCGGCATCTCACCTTCAGACTGGATCAATTGCAGATCGGCCGTGGGAAAGGTGGTCTCGGCATCGTTCTGCGCCTGCCGCAGCCGCTGGACAGCAGCGCTGCGGGCCTCATGAATGCGATGCCCTGCCGAGCCCATCTGCGCCTCTAGCACCCGGTACCAGGCGCCGTCGCGGATCTGTTCTTTCAAGAGCTTGTTGCGTTCGCGCATGGCCTTTTCATAGGCCAGTGTTGCCTCCGCATGGCTGGGGTCAAAGCTGAGCGCGATCCGGTCCAGAAACCGGCGACGCCCCTCGGCGGCCTCCACCCAAAGTCGGTCCATCACCGGCACCAGCCAGACCACCCGGCAAATCTGCCCCAGCGCGATCTGGTTCGAGGCCTTATTGTCGATCCTGACCTGACGCGCAGCGCCTTCATCCGACCAGGTCTCGATCTCATAGGCCTGTTCAGAGGTTTGCAGCACGCCTTTCAGCTTCCAGCCCAGGCCTTCAGGGCGGCGCGCCATCTCGGCGGCGCTGGCCCGGCGCAGCCCGCGCCCCGGCGAAAACAGCGACACCGCCTCCAGAATATTGGTCTTTCCCGCACCATTATTGCCATGAATGGCCACGGGTCGCCCATCCAAATGCAAGTCCGCCCGCAGATGCGAGCGGAAATGAGACAATGTCAAAGAGGTCAAAGCCAGCATGGGGTCCGTTCCGGTCTCATCTTTCCCCAAAAACTCCCGTCCCGCTGCCCGGCAGGCGGTTTTGCTGCAAAGCGGCAGAAAGGGCCATCAGGCAAATCCTTGCGCGGTGATCCTTACCTGCCGCGTCAGACGCGCATCGGCATCACAACATAAACAGCGCTTTCGTCGCTGCCTTCGCGCATCAAGGTCGGATCGCCTGAAGAGTTGAACATAAAGACCGCGTTTTCACGATCCACCTGATTGGCAATCTCCAACAGGTATTTGGCGTTAAAGCCAATCTCCAGGCGTTCGTCGCTATAGGCTACGGCCAGCTCCTCTTCAGCGGCACCGCTGTCAGGCGCATTGACCGAAAGGATCAAACGATCCTCTTCCAGCTGCAGCTTCACCGCGCGTGAGCGTTCGGAAGATACCGTCGCAACCCGGTCAACCGCACGGGCAAATTCATCCGCATCCACCTCGAGCCGACGGGTATTGCCCGCAGGAATAACCCGGGTGTAATCGGGGAAGGTGCCATCAATAACCTTAGAGGTCAGGGTGATATTGGGAGTGGCGAACCGCACCTTGGTCTCTGACACCGAGACCGCAATATCCATGTCGTCGTCATCCAGCAGCTTGCGCATTTCACCAACAGTTTTACGCGGGACAATCACCCCCGGCATGTCTTCGGCGCCCATGGGCAGGGAAGCATCGATCCGGGCCAGGCGGTGGCCATCGGTGGCCACACAGCGCAGCACCTTGCCGCCTTCAACCGCGTCAGAGACATGCATATAGACGCCATTCAGGTAATACCGGGTCTCTTCCGTGGAAATAGCAAATTTCGATTTATCAAAGAGACGACGCAGCATGGCGGCATTGGCGGTAAAGTTCGAATGATATTCGGAACTGGCCATAACTGGGAAGTCTTCGCGCGGCAGGGTCGCCAAAGAGAAATTCGAGCGTCCGGCTTCCACGGTCAAACGACCGGTGGCGGCATCAGCGGTCAGCGTCACCAGGGCGCCATCCGGCAGCTTGCGCACGATTTCATGCAGGGTGGTGGCCGCCACAGTGGTGGCACCAGCGCGTTCCACCTGGGCCGGGGCCTTGTCGACCACTTCGATATCAAGATCTGTGGCACGGAACTGCGCCACCTCGCCTTCGGCTTCGATCAGAACATTGGCCAGGATCGGAATGGTATTGCGGCGCTCAACCACCGATTGGGCCTGTGCAACGGCCTTCAGGAGTGTGCCGCGTTCGATGCTGATCTTCATGTCGCTTTTCCTCTTCGTCGCGCCTCTGCGCTGTCGCCTGGCAAAGTCATGGCAATAGCCGGGATAGGCAAAGTAGCGGTTTGCCCCTCATGCACAAGGCTTTTTATTGAGTTTTCCAAGGGAATCCGAGCAGCGTCAAGGGGCTAGATCCCGCAATGATGCGAAACCCTGACATTCGTTGCCACGGAACCCATCCGAAGACAAATAGGGGCCCAATCTGCGATGGCTATTCCACAAAAAAACGGCCCCGAAAACTCGGAGCCGTTGTCAGTTTGGTGTCGATTGAGGCAGACCTCAGGATTCGAGCGCGCGGCGCAGCATTTCCACGTCTTCGGCAATCTGCCCATCCGTCGATTTCAGCTCTTCGATGCGGCGCACACCATGCATGACCGTGGTATGATCGCGGCCACCAAAACGGCGGCCAATCTCTGGCAGGCTACGGCTGGTGAGCTTTTTACAAAGGTACATCGCCACCTGACGCGGACGCGCATACGAACGCAGACGCTTGGGGCCGATGATGTCAGACATCCGGATATTGTAATATTCCGAGACCCTGCGCTGGATCTCTTCGACGGTGATTTTGCGCTCTGAGGCGCGCAGTACATCCGCCAGACAGTCCTGGGTCAGATCCATGTCGATCTCACGTCCAACCAGCGAGGCAAAGGCAAAGAGCCGGGTCAGAGCGCCCTCGAGAACCCGCACATTGGTCGAGATCCGATGCGCCAGGAATTCCAACACACCATCATTGATCTGCAGATCCGGATAGGTCTGTTGCTGCTGCTGAACCTTGGTCTGCAAAATGCCAAGACGCAGTTCGTAATCGGTGGGATGCAGATCCACCACCAGGCCGCATTGCAGACGCGATTTGACCCGGTCTTCCAGATCTTTGATCTCTCCCGGGGCACGGTCCGCAGAAATGATGATCTGTTTGTTTTGGTCAACCAAGGCGTTGAATGTATGGAAGAACTCTTCCTGGGTGGAGTCCTTGCCGGCGATGAATTGCACGTCATCCACCATCAGAACATCCACCGAGCGGAACAGATGTTTGAAATCCATCATCTTGCGCTCGCGCAGCGCCTGCACAAAGCGGTACATGAATTGCTCTGCCGAGAGGTAGAGCACGTTGAGATTTGGATTCTGCGCGCGGATTTCCCAGGCAATCGCATGCATCAGGTGGGTCTTACCCAGACCCACACCACCATAGAGAACCAGCGGGTTGAAGGTCACCGGGCCACCTTCGGCCACACGGCGGGCCGCAGCATGGGCCAGCTCGTTTGGCTTGCCGACAACAAAGTTGTCAAAGGTAAACCGCGGATCCAAGGGGGCTGCCTGCAGGCTATCCATCGGCGCAGATGCCGCGGCCTTGCTGGACAGTGATTTTCCGGGGGCCGAAGGGCGCATCGGATCTTTTTCCCAATGTGTGTCCGCAGCCTGCGCACCGGTACCAGATTGCATTTCAGCAAAGGGCTCTGCGGGCTGTTCAACCTGGCGAACCGGACGGGCCGGAGAGTTTGCTGCAACCCGGAACGCCAATCGCTGAACCGGCTCACCCGATAGGCTGAACTCATGCAGAATCAGATCTGCAAAATTCTGACTCACATAGTTGCCCATAAAATTGGTTGGCACGTGAAACACCGCCACACCATCATCAACTGAAGCGAACTCAAGCGGTTCGATCCAGGTCGTAAAATTGTTTTGACCAACAGTCTTCAGAAGCCGCGTTCTGAGCTGTCCCCATTTTTCTTCCGTCATCCTGCGCCTCATGCATCCCCAAACAAGCAGCAGCCCGTTGTCTTTTTGGCCTATCGCTTCCCTTCGCTCCAAAACCCGGAGCAGCTTTTCACATACCTCATGCCTTTGCGGACAGGAGAACCTATCCACATTCCCTTTCGGGCAACGGAACTGGCCAACAAAATGCCACCAGAGAGTGGCGCTTTCCTTGGTACCAAAATACCGTTTCTGCACACAAATGGGACGAAGCCACAGGTTGGAATATCCAACACAGTAGAGCGCGGGTTCCCTAAAAACCATACTGGTCTTCAGTAAACCTATGCGCCTTCAGTAACCTTGATGCCCGTCAAGATCACCGCAAGCAGCCTGTCCCCCCAGCGAGTGAATCGCTGTATATGTGGTAACAAGTTGCGAGGGGCAGCGGCAATGAAACTCTGATGTTGACTCATGCTTTGCCGCGAAAGAATCTCTCGCAGCTGCAGCACGCGCCCGTCACATAAGGACAAAAAGAAAAGACGCCGCAAAAATGCGACGCCTTCAAAATTTTCAATTTCTGGCTTGCCAGAAATTCCCAGCCGGGAATCAGCCCAGCGCTTTGACCCGTGCGGTCAGGCGAGAGACTTTCCGCGATGCGGTGTTCTTGTGGTAGACGCCTTTGGTCACGCCACGCATCAGCTCAGGAGCGGCAAGACGCAGAGCTGCGGCTGCATCTTCTTTATTGCCAGATTCGATGGCTTCTTCAACTTTACGCAGGAAGGTGCGGATGCGCGAACGGCGGGCTTTGTTTACTGCAAAACGCTTTTCGTTCTGACGGGCGCGTTTTTTTGCTTGGGGCGTATTTGCCATGTCTCTGTGACCTTATCTTCGGGTTCATATTTATATGTCGGCGCAGGCCAGCCAAACCCGGATCAGATCACGGAGTGATTCTAGCCAAGCGGGCTGCACGCGCATGTATGGCTGCGGTCTTTAATGGGCTGGGCTGCAAGATGCAAGCAAATTGCCAAAAGACCTTGTTTCAAACGCCCCGGCACCAACCACCTGCCGAAACGAGACCAGGGCCACACTCGCAGAGCGGCCCTGGTATAGGGGGTAAGACCCCGTTGATTACTTGTCGCGGAACTGGGCTTCGCGTTTTTCCAGGAAGGCCGCCATGCCCTCTTTCTGGTCTTCGGTTGCAAACATCGAGTGGAACACCCGGCGTTCAAACAACATGCCTTCGCTCAGCGGCAGTTCGTAGCTGCGGTTGACCGTTTCCTTGACCGCCATTGCGGTGAGCTGGGATTTTTCAGCAATTTTATGCGCCGCGCCCATGGCTTCTTCGATCAGCTTTTTAGCAGGCACCACCCGCGACACCAGACCGGCGCGCTCGGCTTCTTCGGCGCCCATGAAGCGACCGGTGAGGTTCATATCCATGGATTTGGATTTGCCCACGAACCGGGTCAGACGCTGGGTGCCACCAATACCGGCCACAACGCCAAGATTGATTTCCGGCTGACCGAATTTGGCGGTTTCCGCCGCGATTATGAAATCGCAAAGCATCGCCAACTCGCAGCCGCCGCCCAACGCATAGCCCGCAACCGCCGCGATGATCGGCTTGCGGATCGCCACGATGCGATCATTCACCTGACCAAAGAGGTTGCTGGTGTAGACATCGGTGAAGCTCATCTCTGACATCTCTTTGATGTCGGCGCCGGCGGCAAAAGCCTTTTCCGAACCGGTCAGCACGATGCAACGCACCTTGTCGCTGGCGTCGGCTTCTTCAAGGGCAGTGCAAAGCTCGCCAACGAGCGCTGCATTGAGTGCGTTCAACGCCTCAGGGCGATGCAGTTTGATAAGGCAAACGTGGTCCTGCACATCGACGTTGATCGTCTCATAGGCCATGGATATTGCTTTCATTGTTCCGTTCAGAACCGAGTCATTACCACGAGAAAGATCGCATTCAAGCTATCTTTGGCACTTGCCACAGTAGAAAGAGGATCGCCCAGACTGGGTGATTCTGGCAATAGTGCCCTCACAGCCCTGCCGCCGACAGGGCTCCCCTTCGCGGCCATAGACATCAAAGCTATGCTGAAAATATCCAAGTTCTCCATTGGCTTGGCGGAAATCTTTCAGCGATGATCCGCCCGCTTGGATGGCCTCTTCCAGCACCTTGCGGATGATCGGAACCAGGCTGGCAACACGGGCCGCGGCGAGTTGCCCCGCTTTGCGTTTTGGCGAGATCCCAGCGCGAAAAAGCGCCTCACAGACGTAGATATTGCCCAGGCCAGCGATGATTCCCTGATCCAGCAGCGCCGATTTCACCGGAGAATTCTTGCCTTTGAAACCGGCAATCAGGTGGTCCTCATGAAAGTCATTGCCTAGGGGTTCCGGCCCCAGCACCTTGAGCAATTTATGCTCGGCCAGCCCTGCCGTTTCGATCAGATCCATGGCGCCAAAACGGCGCGGATCATTGAAGGTCACCCGCGCGCCGTTCTCCATGTCAAAGACCACATGATCATGTTTTGCCGCCTTTGGGTGGTCATGCACAAACTGCCCCAGAGGGTCGCCCGAGACCGTCATCCGCCCCGACATGCCCAAATGCACCAGCAGGGTCTCGCCCCGGTCCAGCTCCGCCAGGATGTATTTTGACCTCCGTCTGAGCGCCACTACCCGCGCGCCAGTCAACCGCTCAGCCATGCGCTCTGGAAAGGGCCAGCGCAGATCTGGCCGGTTGACCTGTGCCTGGGCAATCACCGCGCCCTCCATCGAGGGCTGCAATCCCCGCATCACGGTCTCGACCTCGGGCAGTTCAGGCATTTAGTCTGCTTTCTGCATATGCAATCAGATCCTTGGCTCCCTTTAGGCTACCAGACACCTTTAAGTCCAATCCCCCTGCAAAGCTTAGCACGCGGGAATCGGTATCCAACTGATCGCGCACTACTGCTCGTAAATCTGACCAGGGCATCGATGCTTCCCGCCGCCAAGTACCACCAAAGTGGGTCAGTGCCTTATCATTCCAAAGATAACGTGGCCCCTGAAAAAGCCAGGCTAAATAAAGACAGTAAAGGCCGCCACCAGCGCTCAACAAAGCCCAAACGACATTCGCAAAGGTCCTATTTCCCAAAACCGATATGGTGTTCTGCAAAAAGAGATACCCCATGAGACCAGCCATCCCAAGCATCAACAGAGACATCGTCACCCACATCAAGAACCCGATGGTGACTCTCCTTGTACTCGGAACTGATCCAATAGCACGTGTCTGGTCCTGCTGCTCTATCTGCTCTTTTGAAGCTCTGGTCAGTTCATCAATAGCCTCATGAAAATCACCAACGATTGTGAGCTTTTTCTTGCCAGAAAAGTAAAAAGTCACCTGGCCAAACTCCGAACCATGCTCGACGCGTTCCAAGTCACTCCAAAGCGCATCCCCGCGACGAAACAATCCGCGCCATTCTATCCGCTGCCCGTTCCAGGTCTGGCGAGACCGCATAACAGCCAAAGCCGACAGGCAGAAAAGAGGCAGCAGACCACCGAGATACATAATGGCTTCCGCAATACTCACCTGCCCCGGTTTGTCGAAAAACACGACATAGATCGATAGCCATGACATCACACCGGCAACTACAACCAGGACTACTCGTGTCCCAATCCGATAGCCTGCTGTTCGGTCATGGTTAGCAAGTGCACGACTTTCCCGTCGGCCCAGATGCGCGACAAGAAACAAAAGCCAGACAAATACCCCAGCAACAAAAACTCCCAGCAAATCTGCAGCCAGCTCAAACCAGTCACCAAGAAAGTCGCGCGCCTCTCTCGGGAAGGCCACCAACATACCGGCCATGGCCAAGCAGAGGGGCACAATACCCAGTACAATAAACCTTTTCATCCCCGCCCCTGCTACACATTCGCCCAATTGTCTTCCCGGCCTTGGTCTCTATAAGAGGGG
>NZ_JBDWPJ010000166.1:0-7081 GCF_039971195.1 Pseudophaeobacter sp. | reverse complement strand
GGCTATCGCTTTGGCGACTACTGGCGCATGGGGCTGCCGCTGGAGATCCTGGTGATTGCCGTCTCGATCCCCTCGATCTTGGTGTTCTGGCCAATGTGATCCCCCGTTTACGCGACAAGGGCGCAGGCAGCTGACCCAACGGCAAAGCACCGAAACAATTGCCCAAACCCATTGGCTGCGCTTAGGCTGCACAAAACCGGCAGGCGGGAGGGACAGATGGCGGACGGGACAGAGAACCATGCAGATGTGATCATCGTAGGGGCCGGCATTGCCGGGCTTGCTGCGGCCTGCGAGCTGGGCGATCGCGGCAAACGGGTGATCCTGCTGGATCAGGAACCGGCCCAGTTTCTGGGCGGTCAGGCCCATTGGAGCCTGGGCGGTTTGTTCATGATCGACACACCAGAGCAACGCCGCATGGGCATCCGCGACTGCCATGATCTGGCCCGACGCGATTGGATGGGCAGTGCCCAGTTTGATCGCCCCGAGGATGACTGGCCAAAACAATGGGCCCGCGCCTATCTGGATTTTGCCTCTACTGAGATGCGCCCCTGGCTGCATGACATGGGCATGCGTTGGTTTCCCATTGTCGGCTGGGCCGAACGTGGTGGCAGTACCGCCGAGGGCCATGGCAACTCAGTTCCACGCTTTCATGTGACCTGGGGAACCGGCCCCGGTGTTGTCGCCCCCTTTGCCGCTCGGCTGCAGGCCCATGTCGAAGCTGGCCGGGTAATCACCCGTTTCCGTCACCAGGTGAGCCATATCATTGTCCAGGCAGGCGAGGTCAAAGGTGTGTCCGGGGAAATCCTGGCCCCGGATGCCTCCCAACAGGGGGCAAGGACCAACCGACAAGAGATCGGCGAATTCGAAGTCTATGCGCCCTCAGTTATCATCGGCTCTGGCGGCATCGGTGGCAATCTGGATCTGGTGCGCAAGAACTGGCCGCGCGATCGGCTTGGGGAGCCGCCCAAAAACATGGTCTCCGGGGTACCATTCCACGTGGATGGCCGCATGTTCCCCATCGCCGAGGCCGCCGGGGGCCATGTGATCAATGGCGACCGCATGTGGCACTACACCGAAGGGCTGCGCAACTGGGATCCCATTTGGCCCAACCACGGCATTCGTATCCTGCCCGGCCCCTCGTCAATGTGGTTTGACGCAAGCGGAGACCGCCTGCCCACCCCCTGCCTGCCCGGGTTTGACACCCTGGCAACCCTGAAGGAGATCCTGAAAACCGGGCATGACTACAGCTGGTTCATCCTGAGCCAGAAAATCATCGAAAAGGAATTTGCCCTCTCCGGCTCCGAACAAAACCCGGACCTCACCTCGGGCAAATGGCTTGAGGTGATCAAAGCGCGTCTGATGTCGCGCGGCGGCGCCCCCGCCCCGGTGGAGGCCTTCAAAAAGCACGGAGAGGATTTTGTCGTCGCCGAGGATCTCTCTGAACTGGTGGCAGGCATGAACCGCATCGCCGAGATGCCGCTGGACGAGACCCACCTGCGCCGCCAGATCGAAGCGCGTGATGCCCAGGTGGACAATAGCTTTGCCAAGGACGCCCAGGTCATCGCCATCAATGCCGCCCGCAATTACCGCGGTGACCGGTTGATCCGCACCGCCAAGCCACATCGCATACTGGATCGCAAAAACGGCCCGCTCATTGCGGTGCGCCTCAACATTCTGACCCGAAAAACCCTCGGCGGTTTGCAGACCAATCTCGACAGTCAGATGGTGGGGGCAGATGGCAAACCGGTCCCGGGGCTGTTTGCCGTAGGTGAGGCCGCTGGTTTTGGCGGCGGCGGCTATCATGGCTACAATGCGCTGGAAGGGTCTTTCCTGGGCGGCTGCCTGTTTTCGGGACGACAAGCGGGTCGTTCAGATCTGATTGCCTAATACAGCCCAATCGCCAGGCCACAATCCTGGCTTCCAGAATCTGTCTGCGGCCGCGACCCTGACAGCCTCGGCTGCATATCACCTTTCCCAGAATATTCCGGGGGAGGGCGCCAAAGGCGCGCGGGGGCAGCGCCCCCAAAGGCGGCTCAGGTCAGGGCCTGAGACAGCAAGGCAATACCAGAGGCTGTCGCAAACAAAACAACTAAAAATCCGCGTCGAAAACTCATCAATCTACCCTCGCAATCCATGCCTGCCCTTTTGATATAGGGCGAGTCTTACAATTTTCACCTATGCGGTCGGTACATCGGCGGAATTTTGCACTTTGGCGCCGGTTTAAAGCGGCCAGAGAAAAGGAATAAGGGCTGAGGCCAAAAGACCAATGCTGAGGTTCAAAGGAATACCCACCCGCAGAAAATCAGTGAATTTGTATCCGCCCGGACCATAGACCAGCATATTGGTCTGATAGCCAATCGGAGTGGCAAAGGAAGCCGAGGCCGCCACCATAACCGCCACCACCAGCGGGCGCGGGTCAACGCCGATAGCCTGGGCCAACCCAACAGCGATAGGGGTGACCACCACTGCCACCGCATTGTTGGAGACCAGTTCGGTTAAAACCGAGGTCAGCAGATAGATCGCCCAGACCAGCACAAAGGGCGGCAGACCTGTCAGCGCCGGGGCTATGGCCTCGGCAATGAGACTGACCGCACCTGAGCTTTCCAGCGCGGCACCAATGGCAAGCATGGAAAAGATCAGCGCCAAGAGCCGCCCATCGACAAAAGAAAACGCCTCATCCGCGTCAATGCAGCGGGTGATCAGCACCAGGGCAACAACAATCACCGAGAGCATCAGGATCGGCGCAACACCAAGTGCTGCCAAACCAACAATGGAGAACAAGCCGACAATGGCCAAGGGTGCATGGCTGCGCCGATAGGCACGCTGGGTGGGCTGCGAGACATCTGCCATATCCATATCAGCAGCCAGACGCTGAATATCTGCCGGAGAGCCTTCGAGTAACAGCGTATCGCCCACCCGCACCACCAGGTCATCCAGCTGCACGCCAATGTTTTGATTGCGCCGATGCACCGCCAAAACATAGACCCCGTAGCGCCGCCGCAGGCGCATAGCCCCCAGGGAGCGACCTACCAGACGGCAACCGGGTGTCACCAGAACCTCAACGGTCTTGGTCTCAACCGCAGAAACCTGATCTACCCGTTTCAATTCCTTGTTGGCCTGCAGGCTCAACAATTCAGTCATTTCTGTCCGTAGAACCACCCGGTCCCCGACCTGTAGTTCGGCCCCTTTGAGGTTGCGGCGCAGCGAGACATCGCCGCGTACCAAATCGATCAATCGCACGCCGGGGCGCTTGAACAGCTGTACCCCGGTGATTTCACGTCCGATCAGGTTGCTTTCGGGGGGGATCACTGCCTCGGTAAAGAACTTCATCTTTGAGCGATCACTCAGCAGCATCGCCATACTGTCCCGGTCTGGCAGCAAGCGCGGCGAGATATAGCGCAGGTAAATCATGCCCCAGATCACCAGGACGATGCCCAGCGGGGTCACTTCAAAAATCGAAAACGGCTCCAACCCCTGTGCCCGCGCCACGCCGTCGACCAACAGATTGGTTGAGGTGCCGATCAGGGTCAGGGTACCGCCAAGGATCGCCGCATAACTCAGCGGTATCAGCATCTTGGAGGCAGAGACGCCAAGGGTGCGCGAGATTTGCACAAAGACCGGGATCATCACCACCACCACCGGGGTATTTGACACCACAGCCGAGGCCCCCACCACAAAGAGCATCAACAGCGCAATGGCGCGTTTGGGGCTGACCTCCGCCTGCTTGCGTGCCTTGGCGGTAAAGGCATCCAGCGCACCGGTCCGCACCAGCGCCCCCATGATGATAAACATCGCAGCAATGGTCCAGGGCGCCGGGTTAGAGAGCACAGCAATCGCATTGTCATAGGGCAAAACCCCGGTGATCAACATCAAGGAAACACCGGTCAGGGCCACCACTTCCGTGGGATAGATCTCGCGCAGGAAAGCAAAGAACATTAATCCTACAATGGCCAGCGTCAAAAACGCGCTGCCGTTTTGGGAAAAACTGATCAGATCCATATGCTTTGACTGTCCCAATTTGCCTTTGCCCGTCAGGCATCTTGGCGCCAGACCTGCCAGCGGCAAGTCTCTCTCATCGCCAAAGCCAGGGCAATGGTTTCATGCCGCGACAGATGTGTCGTCGAAGCATAAAGACGTTTTTACAGCAGCGCTTAGGCATTCAGAGAATAATCTCCTCAAACTTCAGCCGCAAAGCTATCAACTTTGAGGGCCAGACTGTTGCAGCAGCCCGCCATTGCGCACCATGTGGATCTCTTTGGCAGCCCCAGTGCGGTCATCCGTCACCACCAAGGCACCGGAAAGCGTGGCTTCGCCTTCAGCCGGAGTGAAGCGGCTTTTGGGCATGCCAGTGAGGAAACGACGCAGGGGCTCGGTTTTTTCCATACCGATCACCGAGTTGTAGTCGCCGCACATGCCTGCATCAGTCAGGTAACCGGTGCCATCTGACAGAATCTGCGCGTCGCCCGTTGGCACATGGGTATGGGTGCCCACCACCAATGAGGCACGGCCATTGCAGAAATGCCCCATGGCCATCTTCTCTGAGGTGGCCTCGCAGTGCATATCAACAATCACGGCCTGGGCCAGTCCGCCACGGGGATGCGCTTTCAGCACGCCTTCAACTGCGCCAAAGGGATCATCAAAGGCCCGTTTCATGAAGACCTGGCCCAGCGCCTGGGTCACCAAAACCTTGCGGCCTCCGGTGGCGTCAAACAGGCGATGGCCACGGCCCGGCGCGCCCTTGGCAAAGTTCAGGGGCCGGATGATGCGGGGCTCTTTCTCGATGTATTGCAGCATGTCCTTTTGATCAAAGGCATGGTCGCCCAGAGTCAGGCAGTCTGCTCCGGCATCCAGCAACAGCTTGGCATGCGCCCCGCTGAGCCCCATGCCATTGGAGGCATTTTCGCCATTGACCACGACAAAGTCGAGTCGCCATTCCTGACGCAGCCGCGGCAGGTTTTCGGTGATAGCGCGGCGCCCGGCGCGGCCCATCACATCGCCTAGAAACAGAATTCGCATCTGGCTGTCCTAGGGCGCAAGGCGCGGCAGGACAAGTCCTGGGGCCAGACCTAGAGGCGATTTTTCGCTATTTCGGCACAAAACCCCATCCCATTTTGGGGCTTAGCGGGTGAATTGCAGAACCCGGCTTTCGGTAACCATCATGTCCAGTGGTTGATCGGTGGGCTCCAATGGCAGTTCCGTAGCCTCTTGCGCGTCAAAAGCAAAGCCAATGGCCAGGGTTGGGCGTTTGGCGCGCAACAGCTCCAACGTGCGGTCATAAAAGCCACCGCCATAGCCCAGCCGCCCGCCATGACTGTCAAAAGCCACCAGCGGTACGATCAGGATTTCCGGCTCAAAGAAATCATCGGCCTCTGGCACAGATGCACCAAAAGGACCGTCACGCAGGGCGCAGTCCGGCTGCCAGCTGCTAAACTTCAACGGTAGATCTTTGCCTTCAATCACCGGCACCCCCACATGCCCATGGGCTGCGGCCTCTGCCATGGCGGGCAGTGGGTCAATTTCGGTCCGGATCGGCAAAAACCCAGACAGCGGCACGCCGCGATAACCGGCGATGACCTCAGAAAGACGCCCTGCGGCACCGGGAATGTTGAGGTCAAAAGCCGATCTGCGCCGGGCAAAAGCCGCCTTGCGCGCGACAGTCTTGATCACGGCGAGATCCATCATAACAATACCCTTGAGGCCAGTCCCAGAAAGATGAAAAAGCCCATCACATCCGTTGTGGTGGTGACAAATGTGCCAGAGGCCAGTGCCGGGTCGACCCCCAGCTTATCCAGTACCACCGGAACTACCGTACCTGCAAAGCCGGCGATCACCATGTTTACGACCAAAGCCGAGCCAATCACGGCGCCCAACATCGGCGAGCCAAACCAAAGCATCCCCACGACGCCCAAAACAACTGCAAAGCACAACCCGTTCAACAGGCCCACCAGAGCCTCACGACGGATCACCCGCCAGACGTTTGCACCGGTTAAATCCTTGGTGGCCAAGGCGCGTACCGCCACTGTGAGCGACTGGGTGCCAGCATTGCCACCCATCGAGGCCACAATCGGCATCAGAATTGCCAGGGAAACCAGCTCGGCAATTGTCGCTTCAAACTGCGAAATCACCAGCGAGGCACAGATCGCAGTGCACAGGTTCACCGCCAACCAGGGCAAACGCCGCTTCGAGGTCCCTGCCACACTATCTGAAAGTGAACTTTCCCCCACCCCGGCCAGACGCAGGATGTCCTCTTCGTGTTCCTCATCCAATACCACCATGGCGTCATCAATGGTGATAACCCCAGCCAGACGGCCTTCGCTGTCCACCACCGGGGCCGAGATCAGGTGGTATTGGTTGAAGGCATAGGCCACGTCTTCTTCGTCCTGATCCGCGGGAATGACCTGGAAACTCTCTTCCATCAGGTCCGCAAGATGGAGCGTGCGTTTGGAGCCCATGATCCGGCCCAGGGTGACATTGCCCACCGGATGCATCCGGGGATCGACCAGCACCACATGATAGAATTGCTCTGGAAGGTTGTCGGCTTCGCGCATGTAATCAATGGCCTGACCGACGTTCCAGTGCTCTGGCGCCATCACCACTTCGCGCTGCATCAGACGGCCGGCGGAGTTTTCCGGATAGCTCAGCGATTGCTCAACCGCGGCCCGGTCGGAATCCTCCAGTGCATCAAGAATGGCTTCTTGTTGTGGCTCTTCCAGATCCTCCAGCAGATCCACCACATCATCGGTTTCCAGCTCCCGGACGGCCTCGGCCAGAACCACCGGATTGAGGATCGCAATCACCTCTTCTCGGATGCTCTCATCCAGTTCCGACAGGATCTCGCCGTCAAATTCGCGATCATAAAGCCGGATCAGCCGGGCCCGGTCATGGGTGTTGATCTGCTCCAAGAGGTCAGCAATATCCGCCGCATGTAGCTTTTCCAGCAGATTGCCAAGGATCTGCTGCTCGCCGCGATCCACCGCAAAGAGGATCCGGGCAACAAGTTTGCGGTCCAGCAGGTATCCGTCTTCGCCTGTCTGATCGCCGGGCAGAGGTGTATCGTCTGTGCTCATGTGCTGCCCTTTGC
>NZ_JBDWPJ010000165.1:0-4022 GCF_039971195.1 Pseudophaeobacter sp. | reverse complement strand
GCGCCGGCACATCGATCCAGTCAAAGCGCCAGTCCGCGAAGTCGGAGATGAAATCATTGATATCGGCCGCGCGGTTCCAGTCTTCCTTCTTCCAGGGCGTCGCAGGGTCAAAACTCTTTTCCGCGATCCAGTTCAGGGTGGCCCGCCCCTCCGCATCGGGTTTGGAAATCGGATAGGCTACCAGGCGCAGGCTGTCGTGGCCGATCATCACCATGGCGGCCTCGCCTTTGAAGGGGAGCCCATGGGTGGTGGCGCGCCACAGGATACGACCGTTCCAGATCGGCGCGCCCTCACCTGGGTACATCTGTGCGCGCAGGGCGGAATGAATGCCATCGGCTGCCACAACAAGCGCGCCACTTTTACGCGTGCCGTCCGCCAGCAGCAGATCTGCCCCGGTATCCGTGTTCTCAAACCCCACGGCCCGCGCACCTGTGGTGATGCAGTCCGGCCCGGCGCGTTCAACCAATGCCTGATAGAGCATCATCTGCAGGGCGCCGCGATGCACCGAGTATTGCGGCCAGGCATAGCCCGCCTCCATCCCGCGCGGTTCCTCCCAGATCGTTTTGCCCAGCTTGCTGTAAAACCCCAGCTGCTGGGTCCGGATGCCAACCTCGTCCAGCTCTGCCTCCAGCCCGAGGTCAAACAGTTCGCGCACGGCGTTAGGCTGCAGGTTGATCCCAACCCCCAGAGGCCGCAGTTCAGCGGCGGATTCGCAGATATGAAAAGGCACCCCAATCTGGTGCAGAGTAAGGCCCAGGCTAAGCCCGGCAATGCCGCCACCGGCGATGAGAATCGACATAATAAGCATACTCCCTAATTTGAGGGCTACAAAACCACAGCCCCACCCAAAGAGGCAAGGAAAAACAAGAAAACCCAATCCGCCCAGCTGCGGAGCAAGGGGTGTCAGGTCTTGGAGGCGATGATCAGGTCGGGGCCAAAAATAATGTCGGCATATTTGTGCAGATAGATCTTGAGCCAGGGCGTAAAGCGCTCCGGATGGCGCCGCACTTCTGCTAGCAGATCATGATAATCCATCCAGCGGGTCTCCATTACCTCATCCGGATTGGCAATTGGCGTTAACGGCCGGTGGGCATGGGCGAGAAAAACATCAACCACTTCGTGCTCGATCATGCCATGGCCGACATCGGCGCGATATTCCAACTGGTGTCGAAACTCAGGATAAAGCCCGCTGATGCCCAGTTCTTCGCGCATGCGGCGCACCGCACAGGCCGAGGAAGGTTCTTCCCACATAGGATGGGTGCAGCAGGTATTGGCCCAAAGACCCGGCGTGTGATATTTGCCTAAGGCCCGACGCTGCATGAGAATTTTCACGCCTTTGACGACAAAGACCGAGACAGCCTTGTGTTTCAGCCCCTGTTCATGCGCCAGGAGCTTTTCCACCGGTGTCAGTTCGCCGTTCACCCAGGCCGGGATCATATGGGGCATTCCGGGTCCATGATCATCCTGTCAGAAACAGACAGCCAGCAATGGCTAGCGCGGGTCGCGCCACAAGGCAACTACGCGAAAGGCCGCGCCCCCGGGGCACGGCCTTGGTTGCCCGGATTTCGGGCAAGTCTTGCGACCTGTGAGGCCTGATAACCAGATCCACAGGGGGCTGCGTTAGATTACTCGGAGGCCGCTTCTTCTTCAGTGGCCTCAGTGGCTTCCACCTCTTCGGCGGTCTCTTCAACCACGGGGCCGTGCTGGGCCAGGAAGGCATAGATATCTTCAGCGCCTTTTTTCAGTTTGAAGGACATGCTGGTCTTGGCCTTGCTATTGTCCAGATGGGTCCGCAGGAAGCCACGCGGGTCCGCAGTGAAGGCGGTGAAGCTGTCAAGATCCCAAACCAGGCCACCTTCGCCGGCCGCAACCAGATCGGCACCATAGCGGAAACCCTCATAGGTTCCGGCAGTCCGGCCAACAACGCCCCAGAGGTTCGGGCCAGTCTTGCCGCCTTTGACGATCTTCTCACCGGTGTCTGTGACAATGGCGTGGCAGGATTTGCAGCGGTTAAAGGCCTTTTCTCCCTTGGCGATATCGCCTTCGGCGAAGGCAGGGGCGGCCAGAAGGCTAAAAAGGGCTGCGGACAGGACGGGTTTCATATGCTTGCTCCGGTTTTGAAGTTGGCTTGGGTCGAATACGGCGCCCGTTGGCACGCTCTGTCAACGGGAAATACCATCGCGATATGGCATTGGGTCTGGATCATGGGAGGTTCGCCCCATTCCAGCAGGGCAAAAGATCCTGTTTTGACGGGGTTGCGCAAAAGACCGCGCGGGCAATGGCGCGGCTGAGGCAGAGCGCAGCCGCATGGCCGATCTGTCCCAGTTCGGCCTCTGGGTTGGCCAGAGCCCTAGCGCCGGTGCTGGCGGCAAAGACCAGATCGCCATCCCCCGGCGCATGGGCGGGAACCGTGGCGCGGCCAATGCCGTCATGGGCGGCTGTGGCCATACGCTGGCACTCGGCCTTGGTGAGGGCGGCATCGGTGGCGACGATGGCAATGGTAGTATTGCCGCGCTCGGATGGCAGATCACCCGCTTGGCCAGCTTCAAGGGCAAGCGCGCGCATGGCTTTCATCTTGCGGCTCTCAAGGCTGCGGCCCAGCCCGGCTGCGCTGTCCGGCCCGATGCCACCAAATTCACCGTCGACTTCAAAGGGCGCGGCCCAGAAATGACGCTCACCGGGGGTGGTCACGCTGCCCATCGGGTTTGCGGCCACCAGGGCCCCCACGGTGACGCCGCTCTCGAGTACAAAAGAGGCAGAGCCCAACCCGCCCTTGAGCATTGCAGTCAGGGCACCGGTGCCTGCGCCATGGGTGCCGAGGGAAAATGCATCAGAGGCATCTTCAAAAGCGGCGCGGCCCAGGGCGCGATAGGGGTTATCCTGCCAGGATTTATCGCCGCCATTCAGCAGGTCAAACAGGATCGCGCCGGGCACCAGGGGAATGACCGCGGGCCCCAGCGCATAGCCCCGCCCCTGCGCCCGCAGCCCGTCGACCACGCCGGAACAGGCGTCCAGCCCGTAGGCGGACCCGCCCGAGAGCACCAACGCGTCAATCTTAGCCACGGATTTATCCGGCGCCAGCAGATCCGTTTCGCGGGTTCCCGGCGCGCCGCCCATCACATGCACCGAGGCCGTCAGCGGTTCGGCGCACAGCAAAACCGTGCTGCCCGAATTCAACGTCGCATCACTGGCATTGCCGACCAAAAGGCCAGGCACATCGGTGATGAGGTTCTTGGGGCCCGGGATCATGGGAGAGGGGGTCATCCAGGGGTCTCCTGTTCCAAAGCCAAAGGTCGGGGCAGAATTGCCCTTTCCTTATAAGCTTGATTCTCTTGGGGTCTTTGATCCGGCGCAAAGAAACCGCGCCGAATGCTCAGGATCGGAAGGATCTGGTGTCAGATCCGGTTCTTGGCAGCGGCTGTGGCGGGGTCGCCAGAATTTGGCACGCCCTTGGGCTCAATCAGCAGCACCTTGCATTCCGCAGCGGCGCGGGGACGATGGGTGACGCCCTTGGGCACCACGAATAACTCGCCAGCCAGCACCGGATGCGAGGCCGCGCCTTCGATATCCATTACCATCTCGCCCTCAAGCACCAGAAAGAAGTCATCAGTGTCTTCGTGCAGATGAAACGGGAATTCGCCCTGAAACTTGACCACCATGATCTCATTGTCATTGTAGTCTGCCACCACCTTTGGGTCCCAATGGCTGTCAAACAGCGCCAGTTTTTCGGCTAGGTTTATCACCTTCATATGCAGCGGCCTCCGTCGACTTCCATGGCAACACCGGTGACCATGCTGGCCTCATCCGAGCACAGATAGCAGGCCGCATTGCCCATATCCTCTGGCGTGGAGAAACGGCCGATGGGGATGGTGGACAGGAATTTGGCGCGAATTTCTGGCGTGTCTTCGCCCATGAAGGACTGCAACAGCGGGGTTTCGCCTGCGACCGGGTTGATGGCATTGACGCGAATGCCCTTGGGGGCCAGCTCTACCGCCATGGTCTTGGTCGCGGTGATCATCCAG
>NZ_JBDWPJ010000164.1:0-32750 GCF_039971195.1 Pseudophaeobacter sp. | reverse complement strand
CAAATATGACATCATGAACGATGTCATGAGCATGGGGATCCACCGGGTCTGGAAAGACGCGATGATGGATTGGCTGGCACCGCGGCCCGGCCAGCGCCTGCTGGATGTTGCGGGCGGTACGGGCGACATCTCCTTCCGCTTTCTAAAACGCGCCGGATCCGGCCATTCCACCGTGCTGGATCTCACCGCGCCAATGCTGATCGAGGGGCGCAAACGGGCCGAGGCTGAGCAGATGGCAGATAGCCTCGATTGGGTCACCGGCGACGCCATGTCCCTGCCCTTCAAGGACAATACCTTTGACGTCTACACCATCTCTTTTGGCATCCGGAATGTCACCCGCCCGCAAGAAGCCCTGAATGAAGCCTACCGGGTGTTGAAACCCGGCGGCCGCCTGATGGTGCTGGAGTTCTCTCAGCTGCCCAACGACGGCATGCAGAAACTCTATGACCTTTATAGTTTCAACGTTATCCCGCGCATGGGCAAGCTCATCGCCGATGACTACGACAGCTACCAGTACCTGGTGGAATCGATCCGCAACTTCCCGGATCAGGACACCTTCCTGGAAATGGTGAAAACGGCGGGCTTTGCCAATGCCAAATACCGCAACCTGTCGCTGGGTATCGCCGCCCTGCATTCGGGCTGGAAGATCTGATAGATGCGCGGTCCCCATAATATCATCCGCCTGATCCGCACTGGTGCCACCATGGTCCGCACCGGTGCGATGAATGTGGTGCTGGATGCGTTTGAGGCGCCTGCGCCGCTCCGCATACTGGCCTATACGTTGGGCTGGCCCTTCCAATGGCTCGGCTACAAAGGCGATCCCAATATGCCGCCGGCCACCCGGGCCTTAACAGCTCTGGGTCCGGCCTATATTAAATTTGGCCAGGTGCTTTCCACCCGCCCCGATGTTGTCGGCGACGAGATGGCGCTGCAGCTGCGGGTGTTGCAGGATCAGCTGCCACCTTTCTCAAAAGCCGAAGCCATGGCGGAAGTCGAGCGCGAGCTGGGCCGTTCCCTGGCCGAGGTCTTCTCAGAGTTCAGCGAGCCGATCGCTGCCGCCTCCATCGCCCAGGTGCATCGCGCCCGTCTGACCGAGACCGGCGAAGATGTCGCCGTCAAGGTGCTGCGCCCCGGCATTGAACGCGCCTTCAACAAGGATGTGGATGCATTCTATTTTGCCGCCCGCATCGTTGATCTCTTTGCCCCCGGCGCCCGCCGGTTGCGCCCGATGGAGGTGATCGAACATTTTGACGGCGTGGTACAGGGAGAGCTGGATCTGCGCCTCGAAAGCTCCGCCGCCTCGGAATTTGCCGCCAACACCACCGGGGATGAAGGCTTTCAACTGCCGCGCATCCGCTGGGAGGCCTCGGCGCGCCGGGTGATGACTCTGGACTGGGCCGATGGGGTGGCGCTGGGCGACAATGCCGCCCTGGATGCAGCGGGCCATGACCGCTCGGTGCTGGGCAAACGCGTGCTGTCACTGTTCCTGCGCCATGCGCTGCGCGACGGTTATTTCCACGCCGATATGCACCAGGGCAACCTCAAGGTGGCCGCCAATGGCGATATCATTGCCTATGACTTTGGCATCATGGGCCATATTGATGAATACACCCGCCGGGTCTATGCCGAGATCCTCTTTGGCTTTATCAAACGCGATTACAAACGGGTGGCAGAAGTACATTTTGAGGCGGGCTATGTCCCTGCCGACCGCGATGTAGATGAGTTTGCCCGTGCCATCCGCGCCGTGGGAGAGCCGATCTTTGGCATGGATGCCAGCCATATCTCCATGGGAAACCTGCTGAATTACCTCTTTGAGGTCACCGAACGCTTTGGCATGGAAACCCGTACCGAGCTGATCCTGCTGCAGCGCACCATGGTGGTGGTCGAGGGAGTCGCCCGCTCGCTGGATCCCAGGATCAACATCTGGGAAGTGGCCCAACCGGTGGTCGAAGACTACATCAAACAAAGCATCGGCCCCCGCGCCATTGCCTCTGATCTGATGAAAACCGCCAAGGTCATGGCCCGGTTTGGCCCCCGCCTGCCCGCACTGATGGAGCAGGCCCTCATTGCCCAAAGTCAGCCCTCCCAACAGTCCGGCAAAGGCAAATCAACCTGGATCCTGCCCGCCGCCCTCGGGGCCACGGCCAGCGCTCTGGCCACCCTGTTGCTGTCCCATCTGATCTAAAAAAGAAAGGGCGCAGCCCTGCAGCCGCGCCCTTCTGTCCTCCAAACATCATCTTTCTAAAAATATTCTGGGGTGAATGGCCAAAGGCCAGAGGGGCAAAGCCCCTACGACCCCCGGTTTTTCACCCCGTCAGATCCATTCTCAAAGACGTTCAATCGCCAGAGCAATGCCCTGCCCGCCACCAATACACATGGTGATCAGCGCTTTCGAACCCTCAATGCGCTCCAGCTCATAGAGCGCCTTCAGGGTGATGATAGCGCCGGTGGCACCAACCGGATGGCCCAGGGCAATTGCCCCACCATTGGGGTTCACCTTGGCCGGATCCAGACCCAGCTCCTTATTCACCGCCAAGGCCTGCGAGGCAAAGGCTTCGTTGCTTTCAACAACGTCAAAATCACTGGCCTTCAACCCGGTCTTAGCCAGCAAGTTCTGCACCGCTGGCACCGGGCCAATGCCCATGACCTCAGGACGCACACCGGCATGGGCATAGCCCAGAACGCGCGCCTTTGGCTTCAATCCGGCCTTCTCTGCCGCCTCGGCCCGGGCCATGACCAGCGCCGCCGCACCATCATTGATGCCAGAGGCATTGCCCGCCGTCACCCGGCCGTCCTTTTGGAACACCGCCCGCAGCCCTGCCAGAGCCTCCAGCGAGGTGCCCTTGGGGTGCTCATCCACCTCAAAAGCCACCATGTCGCGCTTTACCTTCACCTCCACGGGCGTGATCTGGCTTTTGAAATAGCCAGCCTCGATGGCTGCGGCGGCGCGAGTCTGACTGGCGAGGGCAAATTCATCCATCTGTTCGCGGGTGATCTCATGCTCATCCGCGACGTTTTCAGCCGTCACCCCCATATGGCCAGTGCCAAAGGGGCAGTTCAGCGCCCCCAGCATCATGTCGAGCGATTTTACATCGCCCATTTTGGCGCCCCAGCGCTGCTGCTGCATGATGAAGGGGCTACGCGACATGTTCTCGGCGCCACCGGTCAGCGCATAGTCCGCATCCCCCAGCATCAGCCCCTGAATACCCGAGACCAGCGCCTGCG
Source organism: Pseudophaeobacter sp. (assembly GCF_039971195.1). GTDB lineage: Bacteria > Pseudomonadota > Alphaproteobacteria > Rhodobacterales > Rhodobacteraceae > Pseudophaeobacter. Next base: position 29,525 of record NZ_JBDWPJ010000164.1, on the reverse strand, counting down.
CCCCAGACCCACACAAACGGTTGACGTTCATTGCCGGGGTGCCATGGGGAACGCCCGCCTGCATCGCTGCCACGCGGGACAAATACATATCACGCGGCTCGGTGTTGATCACATGGCCAAAGACCACATGGCCGATCTGTTCAGGATCCACACCCGAACGCTCCATCGCCGCCTTCGAGGCAACGGTTGCCAGATCAATAGGGGCAGTATTGGCAAGCGCGCCACCAAAGGTACCAATTGCGGTGCGGGCACCGTCCAGAATGACGATATCAGTCATGATCTCTCTCCTCACGAGTCAGTTGGCGACATTATGCAGGTGCAGCATCCCCCTGTCTGCCCCTGACTGCCCCCGAACCCGCCGGACGTCCCGTCATTGACAAATTGCCCCAGGACCCGCAGGACATCTGCTATGACGGAAAACCCAGACGATATCCTGACACTGCTGCCCGCCCGCCTGAAAGAGGCGCGCCGCGCCCAGGGGCTGAGCCTTGAAGCGGTGGCCAATCTCTCCGGCGTCAGCCGCTCGATGGTGAGCCAGATCGAACGCGGTGAAAGCTCCCCCACCATTGCCACCCTGTGGAACCTCACCCGCGCGCTGCAGGTGGATTTTGCCGGCCTGTTGGAAGCCGGCGACATGCAGGACCGAATTGAAGTCTTGCGGGCGGTGGATGTGCCCAAGATCGAAAACATGGGCCAGGGCTGCCGCATCCGCATTCTGTCACCGCCAGAAGAAGCCGGCGGCCATGAGGTCTATGACATCCGCTTTGATCCAGGCGGCGCGCTGACCAGCCAGCCCCATACCCGCGGCGCGATGGAGCAGCTGACAGTTCTGGAAGGCGAGATCGAGGTGACCTCTGGCAGCGCCAAGGATCACCTGCAGGCCGGTGACACTGCCCGCTATGCCGCCGACGTTGGTCATGCGATCATCGCACCCAATGGGGCAGCGCGGGTTTTTCTGATCGTGAAGAACGCGTAGCACTCTCAAGCACAAGTATCATCGCCCGTTCAACTTTGTCGAAGCTTCAGGCTGGTGGGATGGGGGCTGGAAAGGGAAACGTTAAGATGCCGCGCCACAGCATGTGGAATGCGTAGGCCGCCCAGAAATACAACGAGAACAATGCGAAACGTAGCCATCTTCGTTGATAAGATTGGCTTTGGATCATTGCCGCAAGGGGATAGACGACCAGGCAAAGCACTCCCAACATCCAGACAATCTCAAGTTCCAGGTTTCCCCAAAAGAATGGGGCCATTCCAAGAACGATCCAGGGAAGCCAACTGACAACACCTATGGGCGTGACCAGCACCAGGCAAATTGCCGAAGCAACGCGTCCCCGCGTCGGACGCAAAACATCTAGAACCTGCCCTCTTGTCTGCCGGATCAGCCACCAAACCATGGCCAAAGCGTACCCAAGTATCAGTGCAAACCCGATTGCTACGGGAAGCGCGACTGGATCTCCCAACCTCATAGAAGGCTCTAAAAGGTTAGGCCTCCAAATCCACTGGTAGATCACAAAGATTCCAAATCCCAAGAACAGGGCCAAGACGCGAGGTGGACTATATGATTGTTCAGCTGGTTCCACGCAATCACCCCTTGGGAGAAGATCTTCGATACACTCACCTTGAAACAGCATCCTTCTGACGAAACAAGAAAAATCAAGTGAAAGTGGATCCAGCACTTCTTAGTTTCTCATGCCAACCACTTTTCCATCTTCACGGATTTTTTTCCGAGATAGCGAAATCTCCTATTTGGGAATTTCATCCGTTATGGTAGATGCGATTCCACGGATAAGGAGTTTCCCGCCATGAGCACTGCATTTCTGACCGATATCTCTGAGACGCTCACCCAGATCGAGGCCGATGGCCTGTACAAGCGGGAACGAATGATCACCTCCCCTCAAGGGGGCGAAATTACCGTTGGCGACGCGCAGGTCATCAACCTCTGTGCCAATAACTACCTCGGCCTCGCCGATCACCCCGATCTGATCGCAGCTGCGCGGAGTGTTATGGACGACAAGGGCTTTGGCATGGCCTCGGTCCGCTTTATCTGCGGCACGCAAGACATTCACCGGGAGCTGGAACAGCGCCTGGCCAAGTTTCTAAACAAAGATGACGCCATCCTGTTTGCCGCCTGTTTTGACGCCAACGGCGGGCTGTTCGAGCCACTCTTGGGCCCCGAAGATGCCATCATCTCAGACAGTCTCAACCATGCGTCGATCATCGACGGGGTGCGCCTGTGCAAGGCCAAACGCTATCGCTACCTCAACAGCGATATGAACGACCTAGAAGCCTGGCTGAAACAGGCGCGCGAGGATGGCGCCCGCCACATCATGATCGCCACCGACGGGGTGTTCTCGATGGATGGCTATCTGGCCAAGCTGCCGGAAATCCGCGCCCTGGCCGATAAATATGACGCTGTGGTCATGGTGGATGACTGCCATGCTACCGGATTTATGGGCCCCAATGGCGCGGGCACACCGGATCACTTTGGGGTGGATGTGGATATCCTCACCGGGACTTTGGGCAAAGCACTTGGGGGGGCCATCGGCGGTTATATCGCCGGGCCGCAGCCAGTGATCGACCTGCTGCGGCAGCGGGCGCGGCCCTATCTGTTCTCCAATTCGCTGCCGCCTTCCATCGTTGCTGCCGGGCTGGAGGCCATTCGATTGGTCGAAGAAGGCGCCGACCTGCGAGCTCAGCTGTTTGAGAACACAAAGTTCTGGCGTGCAGGGCTGAGCGCGCTGGGTTTTGACCTGCTGCCCGGCGAACACCCGATCGTGCCGGTGATGCTGGGCGAAGCGCAGCTCGCCCAGGACATGGCGGCAGCGCTGTTTGAAGAGGGTGTCTATGTCTCGGGCTTTTTCTTCCCGGTGGTGCCGCGTGGCCAGGCCCGCATCCGTACCCAGATGAACGCCGCCCTCAGCCGCGAAGAACTGACGCGCGCGCTTGCGGCCTTTGGCAAGGTTGGTCGCAAATTGGGGATCATCACATGAGCGGCCCTCTTCCCTCTGTTATCGATGCCATTGGAAACACACCTCTGGTCGAACTCTCGCGACTGACGGCGGATCTGAACCTTGACGGGCGGATCCTCGCCAAACTGGACTACCTGATGCCGGGTTTCTCCAAAAAGGACCGCGCCGCCCGAAGCATCATCGAAGCGGCACGGGCCGGTGGCACCCTTACCGCCGGGCAGACCGTGGTCGAGCTGACCTCAGGGAATATGGGCACTGGGCTTGCCATCGTCTGCGGGGTCCTGGGACATCCTTTTGTGGCAGTGATGAGTGCTGGCAATTCTGTTGAACGCGCCCGGATGATGCGTGCCCTTGGCGCCGAAGTCGTGATCGTGCCGCAGGCGACGGGCAGCCGACCGGGCGAAGTCTCGGGCGCCGATCTGGCGCTGGTGGAGGAAGAAGCCCGGCGGTTGACCGCAGAGCGGCACGGCTTTCGCGCTGACCAATTTGCCCATCCCGGCAACCCGGCAGCCCATGCCGTCGGTACGGCCCCAGAGATCTGGAAGCAATCGGGAGGCACTGTCACCGCCTTTTGCGATTTTGCGGGCTCCGGGGGCACCCTTGGCGGTGCGGCCCGGTTCTTTGCAGGGCAAGGTGTACGCTCATATGCGGTCGAACCGAGCGGCGCCGAGGCCCTTGCCGGATGCGCGTCAACCCGCCCCGAACACCCAATCCAAGGCGGCGGCTATGTGATGGCAGACCTCTGCCATCTCCAGGGTGTCTCTTTGGCTGGATACCTGTCGGTGACCGGCGAGGAGGCCGAGACTCATGCCCGCCTGCTGGCCCGGCGCGAAGGGATTTTTGGGGGCTATTCCTCAGGTGCCAATCTTGCTGCCGCGATCCAGCTGCTGCGCGGCCGCGAAAGGGGCGGCACCGTCGCAATCGTGATCTGTGACAGCGGCCTGAAATATCTTTCTACCCCGCTTTGGGAGGGCTGAGAATGTCGACTTCACATCCGAATACGATGAAGGCATTGGAAAAGAGTCGTCCCCGTGAAGGGCTCTGGATGGTGCAGGCGCCGGTGCCGGAAATTGGCCCTGATGAGGTGCTGATCAAGGTCAACAAGACCGGCATTTGCGGCACCGATGTGCATATCTGGAACTGGGACGCCTGGGCTCAGAAAACCGTGCCCACGCCGCTGATCACAGGCCATGAATTTGCCGGAGAGATTGTCGAATTGGGGCGCAATGTGACCGATCTGGAGATTGGCCAGCGCTGCTCGGGCGAGGGACATCTGATCGGGCATCATTCACGCCAAAGCCGGGCCGGGAAGTTCCATCTGGATCCCGAAACCCGCGGCATTGGCGTCAATGAACAGGGCGCTTTTGCCCAGTATCTGGCGCTGCCCGCTTTCAACGTGGTGCCGTTGCCGGATGATATCCCGGATGACATCGGCGCCATTCTCGACCCGCTTGGCAATGCGGTGCATACGGCGCTCAGCTTTGACCTGGTGGGCGAGGACGTGCTGATCACTGGCGCCGGCCCCATTGGTATCATGGCGGCGGCCGTGGCCCGCCACGCAGGCGCCCGCCATGTGGCCATCACCGATGTGAACCCCGGTCGGTTGGAGCTCGCCGCCAAGGTCGCCAATGTGCGGCCCGTCAATGTCGCCAGCGAAGACCTGCAGGACGTGATCCACGAATTGGGCATGAATCAGGGTTTTGATGTCGGCCTGGAAATGTCGGGAAACCAGCAGGCAATGGACCAGATGGTTGAGGCCCTGGTGATGGGCGGACGTATCGCGCTGCTGGGGATCCCACCGGGGAAATCTCCGGTGGACTGGAGCCGCATCGTCTTTAAGGCGCTGACCATCAAGGGCGTCTATGGGCGCGAGATCTTTGAGACCTGGTACAAGATGATCGCCATGTTGCAAAACGGTCTGGATGTGAGCGCGGTGATCACCCATCGGTTTGATGTGGACGACTTTACCCAGGGCTTTGCAGCGATGAAATCCGGCAACAGCGGCAAGGTGGTTTTGGACTGGACCTGAGGACTACAGGTTGCGAGGTTTCACAGACACCCTGCGCATAGGCCTCGGCCCTGTCAAAGCAATGATCGGCGACCACCTAAAACACACAGGGGGTTACCCCCGCAAAACTCGTAACCAAGCCGCCGATCACCAGATCAGGCTAGACGCAATTCGTTTACGGAATATGTTCAACAGCCGCACAATTTCTGTGCAGTTTTACTTTTTGCGCTAAGCTTCGGTACCCTTGGGCAGCAGAGGAACCCGGCCTTCTTCAGTCAAGACCCAACAGTCCCGCCCTTCGAATACGGCTGCGGTCAGCGGGCGGCCAAAGCCCGCGCCGGAATCCAGATTGATCCTATTGCCGCGATGTTCAGGCGCTGGGATCTGAGTATGGCCATGCACCACCAGCCAGGGGTGATCGCCCTGCGCCAGCAGGAATTCCTGCCGAATCCAGATCTTGTCATCCTGGCTTTGATCCTCCAGCGCCACATCGGGGCGAATGCCTGCGTGGACAAACAGCAGCTCCCCCTCGAGGTGGTAATCCGGCAGCCCTGCAAGAAAGGCGCGATGATGCTCCGGCACCGCCTTCAGCGCCTCGGCGTGCAGCTCATAGATCCGGGTGCCTTCAGGTGATTCTACGCCATAGGATTGCAGCGTCTCGATGCCGCCAATACGCTCATGCAGCCAGTGGAAGCCCACCAACAGACGAGCATCATTGCGCGGGTAGTCCTCGATGAACATGGAAAACATCCGGTCGTGATTGCCCAAGAGACAGGTCCAGTTGCGGCCCGCCTCGAGCCCTTGTGAGAGCAGCTCCACCACCCCGCGCGAATCCGGTCCGCGATCAGTGTAATCGCCCAGGAAAACCACCCGTGCATCCGGTCCGCCATCCGCCTCGATCCGCGCCAGCGCCTCCTCCAGCATCCCCAGCTGGCCGTGAATATCACCAATGGCATAGATCGGTTGGGTCATGGGGCATCTCTTTGGATCAGTTGCGCAATTGATGGCGCAAGCGACGCCACATCACAAGGGCAGAGGTCAGACAAAGCCAAGGGAATCTCCCAAAGAGGCGCGCTTGCCTTGGCGCGATTTGGACCCTAGACTTGCAACCACTAGTTTAATGAAAAGGGAGGGGGCATGCGAAACATTCGGACATTGGCGGATATTGACAAGGCGCTTGATACCGGTGCCCTGACTTCGGCCGAGAAGCAGTTAATTGAGTGTTGTAAGACTGGACGGGCCTGCACACTAGGCGATGGTACACGCCCTACAACCCCCAGCGATGCCCGTACGATACATGCTGACCTCTTGCGTTATTTGATCACCGGAGGTTGCGAAGACTACAAAGTACATGACCAAGGCGTGCAACTACAGGGAGCATTTGTGCAGAACGTGCTGGATCTCAGTTATGCCAGTGCGAGGGGCGCAACTGTATTGGAATGTTGCCATTTCCTACAAAAGATCAATGCGCAGTATTGTCATTTCAGTACTCTTAGCTTGCAGGGTAGTTGCCTGGAAAAAGGGCTATATGCTCAGGGCATCTTCACGGTCGGAAGTGTCTTTTTGCGCAACGGGTTTTCTGCCAAAGCCTGCGTCGACCTAAACAATGCCAAAATTGGGGGGCAACTCAGCTGTACCAAAGGGCAGTTCCAAGTCGAAAAAGGCTTGGCTCTTGATTTGCAAGACACCCAAGTCGCTGACTTTTTCTGGAGATTGGTCACAGAGATATCCGGTGGGCTGGACCTCACTGGAGCGCATTTTGGCTCTCTGGTCGATGACCCAAACAGTTGGGAACTGGTTAATGACCTCTTCCTGATTGGCTTAACCTATGATCACATCACCAACCCCGGTGACACTAGGAAACGACTGGAATGGTTGAGCAAGGGCGATCAAATAAACGGAGAGTTTTCTCCGCAACCCTATACCCAATTGGCGAAGGTACTACGCAGCATGGGCCATGATCGGGATGCACGAAGCATTCTGATCGAAGGAGAGGCACGCCACCGAAGCAGCGAATGGGCCGAAATTGAGAGCCTTCGAGCGGAAAGGGGAGCCATGAGACGCTTCCTAAAATCTCCAGATAGTGAGCTATGGCAGGCATACATTAACTCAGATGCAAGCAGCCAAAGTCAGCTCATTTTTGAACGTTTTAGGAATGTCTGCCTGAATGCGCCATTGGAACATCCCAATCGCCCAACTGATGAAGCATTGGCTCTTGGCCGCATCGGGCTTAGGCGCGATTTCCAAATTCTCAACGCACAGGACAAACTCCGAATATGGGGACTGAAAGTCAGGAGTCTTTCTTTGCGATGGCTAATTGGATATGGTTTTCAACCTTTCAATAGCCTGTGGGCTTTGGTTATTCTCACATTTCTTGCTGCCGGATTCTCTCAAAAAGCTTGGCTCGCAGGAGACTTTGCTCCGAATTCGGATGTGATTCTGTCTACCCCAGATTGGCAAACTCTTGCTGAAACCGATTCAATAGCTAACCCAGCTCACCAGTGGTCTGACACCCATGGCAAAGGTCGAGACTATGAAAGCTTTAATGCTCTCGCGTATGGGTTTGATATTGTCGTCCCTATCGTCAATATCGGGCAAGAGGCTGCTTGGTCGCCCTCAACTACTCGTGGCATTTGGGGCTGGAATCTCTGGTGGATGCGCTGGGTCTTTACAGTCGTGGGCTGGGTGGTAACCGCCTTGGGGGCAGCTGCGATCACCGGGATCATTCGGCGGGAATGATCAGCGTATGAGGCGCGTTGCTAAAAGCCTTCTTAGCCCGTCGCGCCAGCGGCGGCTACGCGTCCGCCCGCTCCGTGGCATCGCTTGGTTTGCATTCTGTTTCCCCGGGAAAACGCCCTCCCATGGGGGAAGGTCAGGCGCAGCCCGGCGAAAACGCCGGGCTTGATCTTTGAAATGTACCGCCCGAGCCATTCGACCGGGCAGTGCCTCAAACGCTTTAGGCGACGTCGAACTGCAGCGGTTTGATCTGGTTGAACAGATCGGTCTCGGCCAGTTTGGCCCGGGCATCCGCTGGCACGGCGGCATCCACATAGAGCAGCGCAATGGCTTCACCACCGGCAGCGGCGCGGCCCAGGGTAAAGTTGGCGATATTGACGCCATGCTCACCCATGGTCTGACCCAGAGTCCCGATGATGCCAGGCACATCGTTGTTGGTGGTGTAGAGCATATGGGCGCCAACCTCGGCGTCGATGTTGATGCCCTTGATCTGGATGAAGCGTGGCTTGCCATCCGAGAACACGGTGCCAGCGACAGAACGCTCGCGCTTTTCAGTCACCGCTGTCACCTTTATATAGCCATCAAAGGCGCCGGATTTGTCCTGATTGGTGGTGGAGATCTGGATGCCACGCTCCTTGGCCACGACCGGCGCCGAAACCATGTTCACATCCGGGTTCACCTTTTTCATGATGCCTGCAACCACGGCGCAGTTCAGCGCGTCGAGGTTCATTTCAGCGGCAACACCATCATAAAGGATATTGATCGCCTTGATCGGCTCATCGGTCATCTGACCGACAAAGGCACCGAGGTGCTCGGCCAGTTTGATCCAGGGCCCCATGACCTTGGCTTCTTCGGCAGTGACGCTTGGCATGTTCAGCGCGTTTTCAACCGCACCGGTCAGCAGGTAGTTTGACATCTGCTCGGCCACCTGCAGGGCGACGTTCTCCTGTGCCTCGGTTGTGGCGGCGCCCAGGTGCGGGGTGCAGACCACGTTGGGCAGGTTGAACAGGGCGTTTTCCTTGGCGGGCTCCTCAGAGAACACGTCAAAGGCGGCACCGGCGACATGGCCGGACTGCAGCGCCTCGGCCAGGGCCTCCTCGTCCACCAGACCACCACGGGCACAGTTGATGATGCGCACGCCTTTCTTGGTTTTGGCGAGGTTTTCGCGGCTCAGGATATTTGCTGTGGCATCGGTAAAGGGCACATGCAGGGTAATGAAATCGGCGCGGGCCAGCAACTCATCCAGCTCGACCTTCTCGACACCCATTTTGGCGGCGCGTTCTTCGCCGAGGAAGGGGTCATAGGCCACGACCTTCATCTTCAGTCCACGGGCACGGTCACAGACGATGCCGCCGATATTGCCGGCGCCAATGACGCCCAGCGTCTTATTGGTGAGCTCGGTGCCCATGAATTTGGACTTTTCCCATTTGCCGGCATGGGTCGAGGTCGATGCCTCAGGGATCTGACGCGCCACGGCAAACATCATTGCGATGGCGTGCTCGGCGGTGGTAATCATATTGCCAAAGGGCGTGTTCATCACGATCACGCCCTTTTTCGACGCGGCTTCCTTGTCGATATTGTCAGTGCCGATGCCGGCGCGGGCGATGACCTTGAGGTTTGTCGCATTGGCGAGGATCTTTTCCGTCACCTTGGTGGCCGAACGGATGGCCAAACCATCATACTGACCAATCACTTCGGCCAGTTTGTCTTTGTCTTTGCCGAGGTCAGGCTGGAAATCCACGTCGATGCCGCGATCGCGAAAGATCTGCACGGCGGCTTCAGAGAGCTTGTCGGAGATGAGTACCTTGGGAGCCATGAGTTGTGGTCCTTTTACCGGGGGCCGAATGCGGCCTGAATGGGGATGTCTTAGGGAAGCGCTCGACCCTGGGTGGGTGCAAAGCGCCCTCCCGTGGGAAGGGTCGGGCGCTGCCCGGCGTGTCCGCCGGGCGACTGGATCAGCCTAGAGATCAGGCCTGTGCGGCGATCTCGGCCTCAAAGGCCCAGGCCAGCCAGGGCAGCATGGCCTGGATGTCAGCGGTTTCCACCGTGCCACCACACCAGATCCGCAAGCCCGCAGGCGCGTCGCGATAGGCGCCGATGTCCAGCGCGATATTTTCGGTCTCAAGACGCTTGGCCACAGCCTTGGCAAAACCGGCGCCGTCCTGAATACGGTCATCGGTGAACTTCAGACAGACCGAAGTATTGGAGCGCGTGGCATCATCCTCGGCCAGATTGGCGATCCATGGATTGGCGTCGCAGAAATCAAACACGGCTTTAGCATTGGCATCGGCACGGGCGATCAGACCTTCTAGGCCACCAATCGAGCGGGCCCAGTCTAGGGCAAAAAGATAGTCTTCAACCGCCAGCATCGAGGGCGTGTTGATGGTGGCACCGGTAAAGATACCCTCGATCAGCTTGCCGCCTTTGGTCATGCGGAAGATCTTGGGCAGGGGCCAGGCCGGGGTGTAGCTCTCGAGCCGTTCAACCGCGCGCGGCGACAGCACGATCACACCATGGGCAGCTTCGCCGCCCAGAACCTTTTGCCAGCTGAACGTGGTCACATCCAGTTTGTCCCAGGGCAGATCCATCGCAAAGGCCGCAGAGGTCGCATCGCAGATGGTCAGACCGTCACGGTCATCCGCGATCCAATCTGCATTTGGGACTCGAACGCCTGCGGTGGTGCCATTCCAGGTAAAGACCACATCGTTATTGCAATCGACCGACACCAGATCAACGATCTGGCCGTAGTCGGCGGTTTTGACTTCGGCGTCGATTTTCAGCTGTTTCACCACATCGGTGACCCAGCCAGCACCAAAGCTTTCCCAGGCCAGCATCTCGACCTTACGCTGCCCAAGCAGCGACCACAGGGCCATTTCAACCGCTCCGGTGTCAGACGCAGGAACGATGCCAATACGATAGTCTGCGGGGATGCCCAGAATCTCGCGGGTGCCTTCGATGGCATCCTTCAGCTTGGCCTTGCCAACAGCTGCGCGGTGGCTGCGACCCAGGGGGGCGTCGGCCAGTTTGGACAATTCAAATGTAGGGGGTTTGGCACAGGGGCCAGAGGAAAAACGCGGGTTGGCCGGCCGCGTAGCCGGTTGCTGAGTAGCCATCAATGCTATCCTTACAGATATCTGCCCTTCGTTGGGGAAGGGTGTCCCGCCGCTAGAGCTAGGGGCAGGCAGAGGCAGGTGCAATGGGGTAAATCGCCAAAGAGCGCCGCTTTGGCAGATTTTTGCGACAGGCTTTGACGCCTTTCGGAAACTTCCTTACCAAAGCCTTGCTGGGCATGATGGCTTTTTGGCCAGAGCGCCCTATATTTTCACCCATCGGGCACAGGCGATTCGAGGCGATCAATGACAAGCAGACTGGCGCTGGTGACCTATTCTCTTGCCTTGATCTTGATGGTGGGTTGGTTGCTGGTCGCAGGCCAGGCTATCCTGCTGCCGGTTTTGGTTGGGATCATTGCGGTCTATATTCTCACCACCGCAGCCGATGCCCTGGTGCCTCTACCGCTGATTGGCCGACTGCCACGTCGGTTTCGTCGCCTTCTGGCGCTTTTGCTGATCACCTTCGGTTTTTTGATTCTGGCTTCTTTCATCACCGCCAGCGCCACCTCACTCTCTGCGGCCATGCCGCAATACTCCGAAAACTTTGACGCGCTGCAGACCAAGTTTCTGACCGCCGTCGGCATCAAGCAAGAACCCAGCTGGGGCAATCTAGGCGAATACTTGCTCGATATGATCGATGCCACCACCCTGATGCCCACGGCGCTTGCCACCATCAGCAATGGCGGCTCGGTCATCGTGGCAGCAGCGCTTTATGCGATCTTTATCCTGGCTGAACTGGACAGCCTGCCGGACAAAACCCGCCGGGCGCTGGGCGACCATGCACAATCGGAACACACCATGGAGCTGGCCCGCAAGATCAATGAAAAAATCGGCAGCTATCTCGCCGCCAAGACCCTGGTCAATGTGATCCTGGCGCTGGTCTCCTATGCGATTTTGCAACTGCTGGGCATCGCCCATCCGGCCTTTTGGGCCATCATCATCGGGTTGCTCAATTACATCCCCTATATCGGTTCGGTGATCGCGGTGGTTTTTCCGGTCACCATGAGCCTGATCCAGTTCACCTCCTTCAGCCATGCGGGGCTGGCGCTGGTGCTCTTGATGATCCCGCAGTTGCTGGTCGGCTACTATATCGAACCCAAGTTCCTCGGCCGTTCGGTCAATCTCAGCCCCTTTACCGTGCTTTTGGCCCTGGCCATCTGGAGCACGCTTTGGGGCATGACCGGCGCCATTCTGGCGGTGCCACTGACCGCCATGGTGATGATCATTCTGGCCGAGATCCCCCATGCCCGCTGGATTGCGGTGATGATGTCGGAAAAGGGCGATCTCTAGCCACCGCTGATGGTTGGGGGCTGGCCCCTCTGGGCTGAGAAGGCTATGAGGACGCAACCCTCGTGCCAGATGGAAGTGCCCCATGTATATCGCCACCCTGCTCTGCAACCCCGCCAAGCCCTGCATTGATCCGGCTCTGGTCGAGTCCCTGCGCAATGCCTGGGGCGGCGGCGCGGCGCTGTGGCTGGCACCCGATGTGGCGGCAGAATTTGATCTAGAGAGCCTGCCGGAGAACCAGTGGCAAGTATGGGAAGATCTGCAGGGCCTAGGCGTTGATCTGGTCCTGCAACCAGCGCATAACCGGCGCAAGAAGATGCTGCTGGCGGATATGGACAGCACCATGATCGAGCAGGAATGCATTGATGAGCTGGCCGAAGAGGCCGGTGTTGGCACCCGCGTCAAAGAGATCACCGCCCGCGCCATGAATGGCGAGCTGGATTTTGACGGCGCCCTCACTGAAAGGGTGGGCCTGCTAAAAGACCTGCCCGAAAGCGTGATTTCTGAGGTGCTCGACAACCGCATTACCCTGATGCCCGGCGGGCGGCAGCTCTTGGCGACGATGAAGGCTGATGGTGCCTATGCGGCGCTGGTCTCGGGCGGGTTCACCGCCTTTACCGCCCGTATCGCGGCGGAACTGGGTTTTGACGAAAATCGCGCCAATACGCTCTTGGTGGCGGATGGCAAGCTCACCGGAGAGGCAGGTCGGCCCATTCTGGGACGCGAAGCCAAGGTCGAAGCGCTGGAGCAGATCACTGCAAAGCTTTCGATCTCTGAAGAGGATGTGATTGCGGTTGGCGATGGTGCCAATGATCTTGGCATGTTGCTGCGGGCCGGGGCTGGCGTCGCGCTGCATGCCAAACCCTCGGTTGCGGCGCAGTGCGAGATCCGCATCAACCACGGCGATCTGACCGCCCTGTTGTACATTCAGGGCTATGCCCGCGACCAATTCAAAGGGTAATCCAACATGCTGGAAGTGGGTTTCGAGACCCTGCTGCTCCTCATGGCAGCGGGATTTGCCGCCGGGTTCATTGATGCTGTTGCAGGCGGCGGCGGGCTGATCACCGTACCGGTGCTGTTACTGGCGGGTGCCAATCCGGTAACGGCGCTGGCCACCAATAAGATCCAGGGCCTGTTTGGCGCCGCCACCGCCGCCCGCGCCTATGCCAAGGGTGGCTATGTCAATCTGCGTGAACAGGCCGGATCGGCGCTCATCGCCTTTGTTGCCTCTATCGTCGGGGCGCTGCTCATCACTGTGCTGCCCACGGGGTGGATTCGCCTGATCCTGCCTATCCTGCTGATCGGCATCGCGCTGTTCTTTGCCTTCAAGAAGGGCCTCGGCGATCAGGATCGGGTGCGCCGCATGGGCCCTGCTGTCTTTGCCATGACAATGGTGCCGCTTTGTGGCGCCTATGACGGGTTGCTGGGGCCGGGGGCGGGCAGTTTCTACATGCTCGCCTTTGTCTCGCTGGCGGGCTACGGTGTGCTCAAGGCCACCGCCCATACCAAATTACTCAACCTGGCCTCCAACGCTGGGGCGCTCTGCGCCTTTGCCCTGGTGGCAACCCCCTGGTGGATCACCGGGCTCTGCATGGGAGTGGCGCAGATTGCTGGTGCTCAGGCCGGGGCGACCCTGGCCCAGACCAAGGGCGCAGGGCTGATCAAACCACTGCTGGTGCTGACGTCCCTGACCCTGGCGGCAAAACTGATCTGGGACATGCTGTAGCGCCCCGCCGCGCGCAGGCGCGGCGCCGGGCCCAACGGGAGGGGGTTCGCTTGCGAATCCCCGACGGGCGGGAGCTCCCCCCTTTTTTGACTTTGAAATACCTTATGATTTTCAGACCGTTGTACGGCTCAAAATTTAACACTTTCATTAATTAACTCTTTTGTTAATTATGGGAGTATGAAACCCCTACTCAAAACCTTTTCCGCCCTGGCTGATGAAACCCGCATGGTGATTGTCGAACAGCTGATGCAGCACGGCGAATTGCCTGCCGGAGATCTGGTGCGTGGTGCCAGCATCACCGCCCCGGCCATCTCCCGTCATCTCAAGGTCCTGCGCGAGGCCGGATTGGTCGCCCAGCGCGTTGATGGCACCCGGCGGCTCTATTCTGCCCGCCCCGAAAGCCTGCAGCTGATCGCCGACTGGACCCAGTCACGGCGCGCCTTTTGGGACAGCAGCCTGGACCGACTGGAGGCGGCACTGCTTGAAGATTTAAACCCGGAGGACATTTAAATGAGTGACGTCTTGAACGACCTGCAGTTGGACCGCAGTTTCCCTGTCAGCCCCGAGCGCCTGTTTGCCTGGATCACCCAGGGTGACAAGCTGATGCAATGGTGGGGCCCCGAGGGCATTGATGTCTTTGACCATGCGCTCGATTTGACCCGCCCCGGCGCATATTTTGCCAAGATGCGCGGCGCCGAAGGCCAGCAGTATCATGTCTCGGGTCAGGTCACCCATGTCAGCCCGCCGCACTCGGTTGGTTTCACCTGGGCCTGGCATGACGAGACCGGCACGCGCGGCATTGAAAGCCATGTGACCTTCACCATCGATACGGAGGGGTCGGGCGCCCGTCTGCGGATCCAACACCGCGACCTGCCAACGCCCGAACTGGCTGAGAGCCATGCCAAGGGCTGGACCTCCACCCTCAACAAACTCGCCTCCAAGATCGACTAACTGCCCCCTGCAACCGCAACCATAAAGGAAAGAATATGCCCCAGTTCATTTTTGCCTATCACGGCGGCAAGACCCCCGAGACCCCAGAGGCAGGTGCTGCCGAAATGGAGGCCTGGTCCTCCTGGATGGCCTCCATGGGCACGGCCCTGGTGGTGCCGGGCAATCCCGTCGGCCTCTCCAAAACCGTCAGCAATTCTGGCACCGCAGACAATGGCGGCGCCAATCCGCTCTCGGGCTATTCCGTGGTCGAAGCCAGTGATCAAGAAGCCGCCTGTAAAATGGCCCAGGGCTGCCCCATGGTGGTCAGCGGTCATGGCTCAGTCGAAGTGGCCGAATTGGTCGACATGTAGGCGAGACCCACCCACTCAGAAAGACGCCAGAAAACACGCCCGGCCAAACGCCGGGCAGCGCCCGACCCTCCCCACGGGAGGGCGCTAGTCTTTCATAAATACGTCCAGCCAGACGCGGTTTAAAACAGCATCTCCGCGCTGGGACGCAGCGATCCGCAATCAACGCCACGGCGATTCAGCTGTGGCGCGTTGATATATTTGCGGGTCTCGGGATGATCCGCTTCCAGAACCCCCAGCCCCACCAGGATCGATGCAATGGCGCATTCGCTGGCGCGGGTCGCCCCATCAGTGATCTTCAGCGCCACACCAAGCTTCTTCTCTGGAATGATGGCAATGAACACCGCTTCAGCCCCGGTTTTCACCGCCACCTTGCCGCCCATGGCACGCATCAGATTGGTGCAGGCGCGGGTTTCACCGGCCACCAGATCGGGATGTTTCGCCATGGCAGCGGTCAGTTGCGCCGCCGCATCCGAGGCCCGGTCGGAGCGATCCGCGGCAGAAGCAAACCAAGACATCGCCCGCGCCAGCCCATGGACCGTCGTGGCAAAATTTGGCGCCGAACAGCCATCGATACCATAGGTGGGGCTCGCCATGCCGGTGACCTCCTCAAAGGCAGTGAGGCAGGCCTGCTGCACCGGGTGATCGATATCGATGTATTCCGACCCGGCACCCAGATGCTGGTTCAAGGTCAGGAACCCGGCATGTTTTCCGGAACAATTGTTATGCACCTGACAGGGGCTGTTGTCGGTCTTGATCAGCTTATTGCGGGCGGGAATATCGGCCGGTTCCTGGCTGCCACAGCGAAAATCCTCATCCGCCAGACCCAATTGCTCCAGCCAGCTGTTGACCCGGTCGGTGTGAATATGGGCGCCATTATGCGAGGCACAGGCGAGCGCCAGCTGTTCGGATGTGAGGCCATATTTGGCCGCCGCCCCAGAGGTGAGAAGCGGCAAGGCCTGGATCATCTTGGCCGAGCTGCGCGGGTAGATCACCGCATCCGGATCGCCCCAGCTGCGCAGAATCTGACCGCTACCATCGCAGATCACCGCATGGCCCAGATGCAGGCTCTCCAACAGAGATCCACGCCAAACTTCTGCCATTGGAACTGGTTTTGTCATTGTGTCAGCCTCTTTTCTTGGCGATTTCCTGCCAAACGCACTTTCGCCCGTAGCGCTTGTTACGTTAGTGTGCTTGTGTATGGCAAGCGAGAGCATCTGGTACAGACGGCGGTCTAAACGCCGCTCGCTCTCAGAGGAATTGAGGTAAGACAGTCTTGGAGTCGGGACAAATGGTATCGAAACTCGCCCGTATCATCGCGGGCCTGTGTCTGGCCGCACTGGCCACATCCGCAACCGCGCAGCAAACCACCACCGACAATCGCGTCGGCGCCAATGTGGATTGGAGCGTTTTCCAGGGTGACAGCCCAAAAGAATGCTGGGGCGTTTCAGCCCCGAAGGAAAGCGTCAATACCCGCGATGGCCGCGTTGTTGCCGTGCGCCGCAGTGAGATCCAGCTCTTTGTCTTTTACCGCCCCGAGAATGGCGGCAAGGGTCAGGTGACCTTTACAGGCGGCTATCCCTTTGCCCCCGGATCTACCGTCAATTTGACCATTGGCGAAACCGAATTTGAACTTTTCACCGAAGGCGAATGGGCCTGGCCTGCCACCGCTGCGGATGATGCAAAGATCATCACCGCGATGAAACGCGGCGCTGGTGCGGTACTCACAGCGCGCTCTGCCCGTGGCACCCAAACCAAGGATGCCTTCTCTTTGCTGGGCTTCACCGCCGCCATTGAAGACGCTGAAAAACGCTGCAGCAACTAATTGGGCGCGCCCTGTTTGGGCCATCTCAGTGCAGCATCCCATCCGCCCCGGCCCCTGGCCGGGGTTTTGCATTTCCGGACTGTGTCCGCAAAGCTGTCTAAAGACTGTGCAAGGAATCTTTTGATCTTTTGCCAATCTCCTATATAGAGCCGCATCCACCCTCCAACATTTGAGTCGAGCTGCCATGACTGCCAACGCGCCGATCACCCAAGACGTCCTGACCCTTCCCCGCAAGCTGCCCGAGGGCGGCAAGACCAATCTCGTCGGCATGACCCGCGCGGCGATGCGCCAGGCGCTGATCGATATTGGCATCCCGGAAAAGCAGGCAAAGATGCGGGTCGGCCAGATCTGGCAGTGGATTTATCAGTGGGGCAAACGCGACTTTGCCGAGATGACCAATCTCTCCAAATCCCTGCGGGCCCAGCTCGAAGACGGCTTTGTGATCGCCATCCCCGAGGTGGTCAGCAAACAGGTCTCTGAGGATGGCACCCGCAAATATCTGGTGCGCATCGCCGGCGGTCACGAGGTCGAGGTGGTCTATATCCCCGAAACCGATCGCGGCACGCTCTGTATTTCCAGCCAGGTTGGCTGCACCCTGACCTGTTCCTTCTGCCATACCGGCACCCAGAAACTGGTGCGCAACCTGACGGCCGCTGAGATCATCGGTCAGGTGATGATGGCTCGCGATGACCTGGACGAATGGCCCGTCCCCGGCACCCGCAACACCGATGAGGCGCGGCTGCTGTCCAATATCGTGCTGATGGGCATGGGCGAGCCACTTTATAATTTTGACAATGTGCGTGACGCGATGAAGATCGCCATGGATCCCGAAGGCATCCAGCTCAGCCGTCGCCGCATCACCCTGTCGACCTCGGGTGTGGTGCCGGAAATCGCCCGCACCGCCGATGAGATCGGCTGCCTGCTGGCGGTGTCTTTCCACGCCACCACAGACGAGGTGCGTGACAAACTGGTGCCGATCAACAAACGCTGGAATATCGAGGCCCTGCTTGAAGCCCTACGCGCCTACCCCAGCCTGTCGAACTCGGAGCGGATCACCTTTGAATACGTGATGCTGGACCATGTGAATGACAGCAAGGAAGATGCCCACCGGCTGGTTCAGCTGATCAAAGGCATCCCGGCCAAGATCAACCTGATCCCGTTCAACGAATGGCCCGGCGCGCCCTACAAACGATCCTCCAACAACCGGATCCGCACCTTTGCCGATATCATCCATGACGCAGGCTATGCCTCGCCCATTCGCAAACCGCGCGGTGAGGACATCATGGCCGCCTGTGGGCAGTTGAAATCCGCAACTGAACGCGCCCGCAAAAGCCGCAAACAGATCGAGGCCGAGGCCGGGGTCAAATCCTGACCTGGCCGAGCCTGCCCCTCAGACTTCCAAACAGAAACGCCTCGTGATCAGACGATCCGGGGCGTTTTTTGTGGCCTTGCCGCGACAGCTGGGGCGGCGCCACAATCTTTCCTTAAACTGGATATAATCCGGCCACAGCGCGCCAACAGTTTCGACCTCAGAGACAATAAAAAAGAATCTATGAGGACTGAGCATGAATTTGGAAACACATACGCCCCTGGCGACACCGCAGCCCGCAAACAGCAACCTCGAGCCCTATGTGCTCGACCTGATCCGCGAAGAGCGGGAAAAGGCGCTGAGCCCGCGCGAATGGCAGTTCCGCCTGCGCGGCTATGGCTATGCGATCAAGGACGTCGATGGTGCCAAGGTTGTGACCAGCCTGCCTAAGGGCATTGAAATTGGAGTACTGCCAGCCGAATTCGCCTGATCAGGATCTCCACTCCCCCTCCCCACAACCCAGGGACACATATAGTACCACAATCCATTTTCCACCCCGAGCATGGCGCCCCACACCCCATGCCCAAAATTTAGCCCTAAAAGCGACAGCCAAAACAGTTCCCACCTGTTTTGGCTGAGCGCGTTTGTCCCGCTCTTAGCGTTCGCGTCCCGGCAGACTGTCGCGGGCGGGTTCGGGTGACCAGTTTTTGATGATCTCGGCGGCCTCTTCGGCGGTCTCCACAAATTTGAACAGCGCCAGATCCTGTTCCGAGATAGTACCAGCATCCGCCAGCGCCTCCCAATTGATGATCTTCTCCCAGAAGGCCCGGCCAAACAGGATGAAAGGCACCCGCTCCATCCGGCCGGTCTGAATCAGGGTGAGGCTCTCGAACAGCTCATCCAGGGTACCAAAACCTCCAGGAAACACGGTGATCGCCGCTGCCCGCATCAGGAAATGCATCTTGCGGATGGCAAAATAGTGGAAGTTGAAGCTCAGCTCTGGCGTCACATAGCCATTGGGGGCCTGCTCATGCGGTAAGACAATCGAAAGGCCAACGGATTTACCGCCCGCATCCAGGGCGCCGCGATTACCCGCCTCCATTACACCGGGGCCGCCGCCGGTGACGATCACATTCTTGCGGCCGCCGCTCTGCATCGAGGTTTCGGTCATGATGCGAGCAAAATCGCGCGCCTCATCGTAAAAATGTGACAGATCGGCCAGCGTCTGGGTCCGGGCGCTCTCCTTATTGGCCGGGCTCGGAATACGGGCGCCGCCAAACATCACGATGGTGCTCTCGATGCCCTGTTCGTCCAGCATCAGCTCCGGTTTCAGCAGTTCCAGTTGCAGGCGCACCGGGCGCAGCTCGTCGCGGCACAGGAAATCCTCATCCGCAAAGGCAAGCCGGTAGGCCGGTGAGGCAGATTGCGGGGTCTGGGGCACATGTTCGGCGCGATCTCGGTCGGAATGGGCATCCGGGAAGCGGCTGTGGCGATCATCACTCATGGCGTTTCAGGCAATCCTATTTGTAAAACACTAGGGGCTCAGCTTAACCCCCATCCGGGCGCAGGTACCAGCCCCACCGAGCGCAGACACCCGGTTTTGATCCTGGCGTCACCGCCCTTGTATCGCCGCGATCAATCGCTAAGGTCCGGTGGCTGCAACAAGGGAATACTCAGATGGACTGGACCACAGAAATTAACGCCGCAGCGATGCGGACCGCGGGCCATATCCAGGTCACCCCGGTGATGCAGAGCCTCGGTTTTGGTCTGGACTATCCCATCGAGATGAAGCTCGAACAGATGCAGCACACCGGCAGTTTCAAGGCCCGTGGTGCCTTCAACACCCTGCTCAGCCAAAAGGTGCCTGCCGCTGGTCTGGTGGCGGCTTCGGGCGGCAACCATGGTGCAGCGGTGGCCTATGCGGCACATAGGCTGGGGCACAAGGCGCGGATCTATGTGCCTGAGATGGCCGGCCCCGCCAAGATCGCACTGATCCGCGACAGCGGCGCCGATCTGCAGGTGGTGCCCGGCGCCTATGCCAACGCATTAGAGCAGGCCCAGACTTATGAACGTGAAACCGGCGCTATGCAGGTACATGCCTATGATGCCCCCGGCACGGTTGCTGGACAGGGCAGCTGTTTTGCCGAATGGCAGTCCCAGGGGCTTGAAGCTGATACGGTAATTATCGCCGTGGGTGGTGGCGGTCTCATCGCTGGGGCCATGGCCTGGTTTCAGGGAGCCAAAAAGATCATCGCGGTAGAGCCCGAGACCTCCTGTGCGCTGCATGCCGCGCTGGCTTCGGGTGCGCCTGTGGATGTCGAGGTCTCTGGCGTTGCCGCAAATGCGCTGGGCGCCCGGCGGATTGGCGCGATCTGCTTTGATCTCGCCCAACAAAACCACCGGGATGACAGGCTGACCTCGCTCACCGTAAGCGATGCAGCGATCACCGAAGCGCAAACGGCGCTTTGGCGCGAACGCCGTCTGCTGGTCGAACCTGCCGGGGCCACGGCACTGGCGGCGCTGACTTCGGGGGTCTACCGGCCTGCGCCAGGTGAAAAAGTGGCTGTCTTGCTCTGCGGTGGCAATATCGCCCCGGATCCACTGGGCTAAGGCTTGCGCCAGCGCCGCGCCCGCCCTATCGACGCCCTATGAGTGCAACCATCGCAGATACTATCTACCAGGCCCTGAGCGAGCAGATCGTGACAGGTCAACTGGTGGCCGGTGAAAAACTGCGCCAGGACCATATTGCCCGCGAATTTGACACCAGCCATGTGCCGGTACGCGAGGCGCTGCTGCGGCTCGAGGCCCATGGGCTGGCGATCTCTGAACCCCGGCGCGGCACCCGTGTCAGCGCGTTGAACCCCGGCGAAATTCGCGAAGTGATCGAAATGCGGGTCGCGCTCGAAGTGCTGGCCCTGACCCATGGTTTTGCCCGCCTCTCCAAGGCAGATCTCGCCACAGCAGAGGCCGCCCGCCTTGCCTGCGACGAGGCCGAGGATATGGCAACCTGGGAGCGCTGCAACCGCGCCTTTCACCGGGCCATTCTAGCACCCTGTCAGATGCCGCGACTGCTGGCCTCGATCGGTGATCTGCATATCGCATCTGCCAGGCACCTCTTTGCCAATTGGCAACACCAGTGGCGGCCCCGCATCGATCAGGATCATGCCGCCATTTTGCAGGCGATGCAGCGCCAGGATGCTGCGGCCGCCTGCGAAATCCTGCGCCGCCACCTGCGCCGGGTGCGCTAAAGACTGCAAAACGCCGGGCGGGGCGTCATTTTGGCCGCAATCCGGGCATGACCTGCGCGCAGATTGCCGTTAGAAAGCTGCGAATCCTAATTTATCAAACACGCCGGAGTACCCCCATGTCCAACGCTCAGCTGGAAACCGCGATCGAGGCCGCCTGGGAGGCCCGTGACAGTATCACCCCCGCCACCACAGGCGAACAGCGCGAGGCCATCGAGGCCACATTGCAGGCGCTGGACTCTGGCGCGCTGCGGGTTGCCGAAAAAATGGACAACGGCGACTGGCATGTGAACCAGTGGGCCAAAAAGGCCGTGCTGCTGGGTTTCCGTATCAAGGATATGGAGATGCAATCCGGTGGACCTCAGGGCTCCAGCTGGTGGGATAAGGTCGACAGCAAGTTCATGGGCTGGGGCGAGACGGAGTGGAAAGAAGCTGGTTTTCGGGCGGTGCCCAACTGCATCGTGCGCAAAAGCGCCTATGTCGCCCCAGGCGTGGTCTTGATGCCCTCCTTTGTGAACCTCGGCGCCTATGTCGACGAAGGCACCATGGTCGACACCTGGGCTACCGTTGGCTCTTGTGCCCAGATCGGTAAGAACGTGCACTTGTCAGGCGGCGTTGGCATTGGCGGCGTTCTGGAGCCAATGCAGGCCGGCCCGACCATCATCGAAGACAACTGCTTTATCGGTGCGCGCTCCGAGGTGGTCGAAGGCTGCATCGTGCGCGAAGGCTCGGTTCTGGGCATGGGCGTCTATATCGGCAAATCCACCAAGATCGTTGATCGTGAAACCGGTGAAGTGATGTATGGCGAAGTGCCGCCCTATTCGGTTGTTGTTTCGGGCTCGATGCCCTCGAAGAACGGCGTCAGCCTCTACTGTGCGGTGATCGTCAAACGCGTCGATGCGCAGACCCGCTCCAAGACTGGTATCAACGAGTTGCTGCGCGACTGATCATCACTGTTCGTTTATCTTTGCGCGTCTCCTGAAATTTGGGAGGCGCGTTTTTCGTTTCCGGCTACACCGGATTCAGAGCCAGCAGAACCACTCTGCTATTGGGCGCCACGTCGACAATTTGCGGGCCAGCACCCTGCCAGCCTTCGCCCGGTCCAAGCTGCTCCTGGCCTATTGGAAAATCCAACCGCAGGCTGCCTTGCAGGACATAGACTATTTGCACCGCAGCCGCCGATCTGTGCTGACCCGCACCACAGATCTGCATCTCGGCGCTGATGTACCTGGGGTCATAGATCAGGTTGAAAGCGGTGCAGGGACCTACCCGCAGATGCGCCATAAGTTCCAACCCGCCATCAAAATTCAAAGGCTTCAGGGGATCGGCGGCCAACTGGTTTTCAGGATTGGACAGATCCAGCCCGGCGCCCGAGACAATACAGTGAATGCGGGCCAGACCAGGAAAGGCGGAGAAGGGCCCATCCTGATCGATCTGCGCCAGGCTGGCCCGCCAGATCAGATCTGCATCGACGGTGACGGAACTGGCGAGTTCACGGGTGGTGCCGAGGCCGTTTTTCCAAGGCTGGGCTGGGGTCTGTTCAACTGAAAACCGCATGGGATACCTGATGTCCGATTATCTGCAGACATCAGGTTTGCGGTGTTTTTCCCCCCATCACAAGCCGGGGACAGCAATTCTAGGCGGAGGAGGTCACAGCGCTGAGCAATGCCCGCGCCTCAAAAGGCTTCAACGACAGGCGGGCACTGTCGCCATAACTCTCTGGGTCACCGCCCATCAGCGCCAGCACCTCGGCGCGAGTCTCGCCGTCAAAACTATCCAGAGTTTCCGCGCCCGGATGGTAGCTTTCGCTTTCCAGCCCATTGCCGCAGATGATTTCATGCCGGTCAAACAGCAGATGCACATAGGTCACCGGCGCGGCGTCCGTGCGACGGGCGATGCTGTGGTCATTGACCAGATTGCCCGCCTTGACCAGCACCTCAGCCTCACCAAAAAGCACCTCAGCCCATTGATCCTGCAAGAGCACCCGGTGACTTGGGGACAGCTCCAGCGCCTGATGGGAGCCAAGCGCACCTGCCGCAAACCTCACCGGCGCGTCATTGCCTTTGGCCCGGCGTACCGAGCGCCCAGTCCAGCGCAGGGCCTGCGCTCCGTGATCGCGGGTCAGCACCAAATCGCCCGGCTCCAACGCTTCGACAGCCACAGGACCAGCGGGGGTATCAATCAGGGTACCTGCCACAAAACAGGGCGTGGTTGTGACCTCGACCACTCCGGTATCCGTATTCCCGAGGTCATCCTCGACGGTATAGGTGAAAGTGGATTCTTCGTCGGAATCAACATCCTCCTGACCCTCGATGGTCATGGTGCCATCATCGTTCAAGGTGATCACCTCGCCCCCGGCCAGAGTCACCGTTGATCCGGCCACGACAGGTTGACCGTTGATTTCGGTGATTGTCAGGGTCGCGCCATCGGCGTGGCTATCATTCGCCAGAACATCCAGCGTGGTCGAGCCGCCCTCATAGACCGTGGCCTCGTCATCCATGGCGATCAGCTCAGTCTGGATAGAATCGCCTGCGATCAACAGGTTGGAGTCATAGGCCGCATCCCCGGCATCGGCGATGCCGATCATGATGGTGTTTACCTCACCCGCATTGACCGGCGCCTTCAGGGTCAGAGTGACGGTAAACCCGTCCATCTCGGTGTTATAGAGATCATCCCCCTGGGCATTGTCCACATAGAGATTTTCGTTGCTTCCGGTGTTGATATTGTCGATGGAAACATCGCCATTGCCAATGGTCAGCTCAGCCTTTTCGCCGTTGACCCAAACACCAATGGCATCGTTGAAACCCTTGTCGACATATTCCAGATACTCCTCGGATGAGAAGGTGAACTGCATCGTCAGGGTCGACCCGGTCGGGATGAACTCTGCCTCAAAGATGGCGGCATCATAGGTGGTGCCGCCTGCGATTGCGCTCAGGTCGCTATTTCCGGCGGTCCCCATGTTGGAGGAGGTGCTGCCGGATGTGTTCACATCACCACTGCTGTTGGTGATGTCCTCGGCCCGGCCCGTCGACAGGATAACGCCAGTATCCGAAGGGGTCACACCGGGGGCGGTTGTGTCACCATCAGAATAGATACCGGAAGAGGCCTCCGCCCCGACATAGTCGGCGCTTTGAATGGAAATTCCATTGCCGAACATGGCTTCGGCCATCTCCATGGCCGTTGCAGAGGTATCAATTGGCAGTTCAGAGGCCGTTGGCATGTCGTAACCCTCTTGGAGTATTTGGGTTTCCCATTTGGCATACCGGCGCGGTGCCATGAGAATCGTTCCCCCCTAACCTAAGGGCAGGAGGCTTACCGCAAGGTGAATGGCCGCGATCCAGCCCTTGGCATAGCCGGTTTCGGCGCGGTCAAACTGAATTCGATTGACCGCAAGGCACCGCCGGGGCTATGGCGGCGCTATGGAAAAGAAGAAGATATCCCGCCAGCAGGTCTATACGCTTTTGGTTCAGATTGGCCGCAAAGACGGCGATGGTCTGCCCGATGGTGCCACCGGAGCCGCGCTGATGATCTATGCCTCTGGTGTGGACGAGGCCGAAGCCGTGCGCGAAACCGTCGCGATCCTGAAACAGGCCGAGACTGCGCCGCTGGATGTTACCGGCTATGGCACGCTGGCGGAACGTCAGGAAGAGGGTCACGAGATCGGCGAAGAAGAGCTGGCGCTGATGCAGCGTGCGCTTGATGAAAACGCCGTAATCGTCGCCCAGATGACGCCCTTCTTTGAAGGTGAAGAGCCAACTTTTCACTAGGATCTGTCACTGACCACAGGGTGCTACAGCGACAGAGGGGGAGAGAGGTCCGGCAGAGGCCTCAGCACTCATGGCTGATTAGTGCTTGCGGCCAAACCAATCGCGGTAGATCGCGTCATAGCTGCCATCTTCCTGCATAGTCAGCAGGGTGTGGTTTACCTGTTCCGTCAGGGGTGAGCCCTGCGGGAAAACAAACCCGTAGTATTCCCGCAGGAACACCTGGCCAATGGTGCGGCCAAATTCCTGACCACCGTGTTTCACGTAGTAGTTCAGCACCGGGGCATCAAAAACCACCGCCCGGACCTCGCCGCTTTCAAAGGCGCGCAACAACTGATCAAGGTCGTCATATCCATAGTAGTCAAGATCGCGGCGCTGCAGGAACCCGGCGGCAGTGGAGCCCTCGATGGTTCCGGTGCGTTTGCCATAAAGATCATTGACCGAACTCACCGAACCGCTGATTGCCTCGACCGTCATTACTGCGGTAATTTTGGCAACAAAGATCGACACGATAAACAGCGACGACAGCACCAACAGAACCCCGAACATTCGCCCGATCGGCGTCCGGGGCACCCGCTCTTCAAAGCCGCCATTGACCACCAGGTTCAACGCCCACCAAAAGGAAGGGAACCAGGCTTCTTTTAGGGGGCGGTCAAAATAGGGTTGGGCCCGGCGCTCCACCGCCCACATGAACATGCCGCCCACCAGCAACAGTAAAAAGGCCAACCCGATGGCCAGCGCCAGATCCCAGGACAAGAGAGCGTTCATCAAGGAGGGTTCCCGGATGTCATCCGCCTGCACCATGATCTGCAAACCGCTTTCAAACACCGGCAGGCTGAAATCCATCACCGCCTCGCGGGCAGCGGTGATCGAGATATTGGCCGCGGCCATATCGACCTCAGCCAGCTGCACCCCGTTCAGCATCTCGGCAAAGGCCTCTTTGCGGTGGATCTGCAGCTCCCAGTCCAGGCGTTCGGCAATTTCACGCATCAATTCGATGGAGAAGCCGGTTTCCCGGCCATTTTCAATCATTGAAAAAGGAGGCCGCGTCACCGTGTTCACATCGATGACCTGTGCCGACAACACATTCCCCCAGAGCAGGAGCAGAAACGGGAAGATCAAGCGGAGTGGGCGCAAATCAGTACCTGAGAGCTAAATACAGCATTCCTGAATCCGTATTTAGGCGGTTCGCCAAAAGCAAGCAAGCCAGAACCCGTCAGGCCACCCGACGTTCGGCCAGAATCGCTGCGTCAAATGACCCCAGAACCGGATAGCGTGGCGGCCCGTGTTCCGGCAGCGAGGTGCGCTCAAACACCGCCAGCCGACTGGCGGCCAACCGTCTCACATCCCGGCGCAGGCTGCCCAGATACAGGCTTTCAAGCACCGCACCGGCGGCCAGCACCGGGGCATGGTCCGGCAGGATCAGCTGGGTATAGGTTATGGTTGGGCCAGAGCTCTGACCCGCTGTTGCGACGCTGGTTCCCAAAAGATGCCGCGCGGGCACCAGAACCGATGGGCGGCCAAACATATATTCGACCTCGCTGCCGCTCAGCACCACCCGCTGTGAGGCCGAAATCTGAATGTCTTGTTGCAGGTCAAAGAAGGGCGCCCGCAGCCGCACCGGCCGGTAGATCCCCAGCGCCGGCAACTCGCAGCGCAGAACATGCAGCACAGGCACCGCCGTGCCTGTTTCGCTCAGCACCAAATCACCGCGTTGTACCTGATCTACCGGGCAATAGCCCGCCGGGGTTGCCACCGGCGTGTCGGGATCCAGCCCAGGCGTCGGCCCCACCGGTTCTAGCTGATCAGACAGGGCCAGATAGCGTAGCGCCGGGGAGGTAAACCGCAGGGGGCCGGGGCAAACCAGGGTTTTGAGATCCTGATAGCGCCAGGGCTGTGGCGGTGGCAGCTGGGCAATCTGCACCCTGTTACTGTCAGCCCGTTCCAGCGCCAAACGCGCATAGCCCTGCAGACTGTCCCAGGCATAGGTCAACCGCACCTGCCCCGCCCGTCCGGAATCGCTGGGATTGAGGGTGGCATGGGACAGGTTTCCGCCCTGCGTCAACACCAGGCTGACCCCGCCGCCAGGCACCGCTTGAAGCCCCAGTTCGATTGGCCAGTCGCCGCCCTGGGCAAATTGCAAAAGCGGCTCTGGGCGGCGACTGTCTGGGATCGACATTTCCACCACCAATGTTCCGCGCAGCATCAGCGCGTCACCGCCGCCCGCCTGCAGCTGCGCCTGTGACAGCTGCGCCAGATCCGTTGTGTTCTGATCAAGATCTACAATACCAAGCCAACTCATGAATTCACGCCGCCTTTAATGAAGCTAGGAGTTTTCCTTCATAGCCCTTGAGGGCTGGTCGGGCGGAGGCGCCATAGCCAAGCCCCGTCTTTGGGTCGAGCTCCGGAAACAGTGCACAAATTTCTTGCAGCACCTTTGTTTCAAACAATCCCGAGGTCTGTGGTCCGGGCAAAAAGCTCTCGGTGGTCAGCCCTTCGGAAAAAATCACCTGATGACGGTCAAACAGCAGGTGCACGTAGGTGACCTCGCCCCCCGTGCAGCGGCAGACACTCTTGTCATTCAACAAATCCTTGGCCGCGACCAGCACCTCGCCTTCGCCAAACAGAAGTTCGGCATAGGCATCGCGTATCAGGATACGATGCTGCGGCGAGACCATCAGATCGCGATGGGCGCCAAAGCTGCCCGCCCGGATCAGGATCGGAGCAAAATCCCCCTCAGCGGCGACACTGCGCTTGCCAATCCAACGCAGCGGCTGCTTGCCGTCATCGCGGGTCTGTACCAGATCTCCGGGTTGCAGCTGCTCCACCGGCACCTCGCCATCCGGTGTCTGGATCATTGTGCCCGCGACAAAACAGGGGATCGAGCTGGCATTGACGATGCCAGTGTCATCATTGACCCCATTGGTCGCCGTATAGGTGAAGTTGAAATCCTCGATGTCGCCATCGCCGTGCAGGGTCAGCGTGCCATCCGCATTTACTTCGATCTGCTGCCCGGTGGGCAGTGTCACAATCGACCCCGCCGTGACCGCAACCCCGTTCACATGGGTGATGGTCAGGACCCCACCAGTGTTGTCCACATCATTGGCCAGCACATCGATCACCTTGCTGCCATCGGCGGCCACATGGGTGTTATCTGTCAGGGCAACAAAATCGGTCTGCACCGAATCTCCGGCGATCAGCAGGTTACTGTCGTAGCTGCTGTCGCCCACATCGGCGATACCGATGCGGATGTCATTCTCGACGCCCGGGTTGACATACATGGTCAGCGTCATGGTGACGGTAAAACCATCCATTTCGGTGTTGTAATCGTCGCCACCGTTATCAACGTAGAGGTTTTCATTGATCGAGGCGCTGATATTGCCAGGGTTGGTGGCGCCACCGCTCACGTCCAGCTCGACCACGTCGCCATTGACCCAGACGGCGACAACATCCTGATAGACCGAGTTCTGATATTCCGGGAATTCCTCGGATGAGAAGACAAACTCCATGGTCATCACATCCGAATCCGGAATGAAGGTCACATCCAGGTAAGCAGCATCATAGGTGCGGGCACCTGCGGCTTCGTTGAAGTCAGAGTTGTTGTTTTCACCACGTGTGTTGGTGGAGGTATTGGTTGCCCGGTTGGGATCGCCAGCGGAGTTGGTAAAATGGTTGGTGCGGCCGGTTGACAGAATGACGCCAGTGTCGCCCGGCGTCGCGCCGGGTGCCAGGGCATCGCCATTGGAATAGATCGCCGATGACCGACTGTCGCCGGTGTAATCAGCATCAACAACCGTGACCCCATCGCCAAAAATGGTTTCGGCCATCTCGGTGGCACTCGCACCGGTATCGTATCCCAGCTCTGCCGCTGTCGCCATTGCCCTGCCCCAATCCTCAATTGGAGAGACAACCCACCCGTCTCGCCGCAGAGAAGAGAGCCTCTCTGCGTTGCCTGGACCTTTTTGGTCCTTATCTATTGGCAAAATCCACGCTTTGGTGGTTCCGCTCGTTGGATGACCTGCCTCTGGTCTTATTTATTAACATTTCCTTAACACAAGATTTTGCGCAGAGTCATCTGCGAAGTTTTCCCGCCCGGGAAACGCAGCTTTTGCGCCACAACTCTGCATCGGGGCGGGCCGAGCTGCCCCTAGGCACCCAGGATTTGAGGCGGTTTGCACGGGCCGCAAAAGCGCGGTAAATCAAGGCAAACGCCGATTGCAGGCGCCACCGCCACACAGGAGCCCCCCC
>NZ_JBDWPJ010000163.1:0-24193 GCF_039971195.1 Pseudophaeobacter sp. | reverse complement strand
AGTTGTCCGGGTAGTGCTTTGGATTGGAAATCTTCCTGAGCCTGGGCGATCTCTTGCAGCGGATAGGTCCGTGATACCAAGGGCTTGATCCGCCCCGCGTTCATCAGGGTCACCAATCGGCCAAAGATTTCAGGAGACTGGTAGGTGCAGCCATGCAGGGTGATGTCGCGCAGGTAGATATCGCGCAGATCCGCCGCCACAATCGGCCCAGCAATGGCCCCCGCCACCGCATAATGCCCGCCGGGTTTCAGGGCGAGGATCAGATTGCCCCAGCCCTCACCGCCTACTACGTCAATCACCACGTCAAATTGCCCCTCTGGCAACGCGGCATTGCGGTCCAATGTGGTGCTTGCACCCTGGCCACGCACCGCCTCGGCCTTTGCCGCCCCGGTCAGCGCCGTCACCGAGGCGCCGCGCAAGGCCGCCAATTCCACCGCAGCCAGCCCAACGCCACCCGAAGCACCGGTGATCAGCACCTCTTGGCCCGCGGTGACACCGGCCCGGCTGAGCATGCCTTCGGCGGTGCCAAAGGCGCAGGGAATGGCAGCGATTTCCACATCCGTCAGCGGTGAGGCGCTGACATCATAAAGATCATCGGCATCCACCACGCAGTATTGCGCAAAGGCACCGTCAATCTCTGAACCAATCACGATAAAACCCATCGGCGCGCCCGGGCGCACGCGGGGCAGGTTCACCGGGCAGGTGACCCGGTTGCCAATCACAAACTGGCTGACACCCTCTCCCAGCGCCTCAACAACCCCACATAGATCGGCGCCCTGGATACGCGGAAAGCTGAGCGCTCCGCCCCAGCCCCCGGCCTCGACCTCCTGATCCACTGCATCCGTCGCTCCGGTCACTTCTGAGGCATACCAACCGATGCGGGTGTTGATATCAGTATTGTTGATCCCGGCCGCCTTTACCCGGACCAGAACCTGCCCCGGCCCGGGGGCCGGAACAGGGATGTCCTTGCGAAATTCCAGTTGTTCCGGCCCACCATGCCCGGTCAGGTAAACACCCTGCATCAGATTTGACATGCGTCTTTCCTTTCAGAATATGGTGAGCCAGAGGCGAGTTAAGCGCGCAGGCGCTCATTGTCAGGATCCCAAAGTGGCTTGTCTTCCTGTATCACGGCGCGACATTTTTCACCGTAGATTTCGACCTCTACAGCGGTGCCCGGTACCGCCAGATCGGCCCGCACTGTGCCCAGCGCGATCGAGGCATTGACCCGGTAACCCCAGTCACCACTGGTGGTTTCGCCAATGATTTCACCGTCTTTCCAGATGCAGGACATATAGGGCGCATCCGCATCCCCGGCCTCAACCACCAGGGTGACAAAGGCCTTCTTTGGCCCCTGCTGCTGTTCGTTGAGGATAGCGGCCTTGCCACGGAAATCCTGTGGCTTGTCGAGTTTGACAAAGCGCCCCAGCCCGCCTTCGAGCAGGGTGTAATCGGTGGAAAGATCGCCTTTCCAGGTGCGATAGCCCTTTTCGATCCGCAACGCGTTCAGCGCATACATGCCAAAGGGCACCGCCCCGCCCGCAATCAAAGCGGCATAGATTTCGCCCTGATCTGCATTGCCGCAATGCACCTCCCAGCCCAGCTCACCGGCGTAGGACACCCGCGCCAGGAAGGCAGGTTTACCTGCCACAGTGGCGTCCTGATGGGTCAGCCAGCCGAGCGACAGATCGGCGTCGCTCAGCCCGGCAAACAGATCGCGTGACTTTGGGCCGGTGACGATCATGGTGGCAAATTCGGTGGTGCGATCCACCAGCGTCAGCCCCGCAGGCAGTGCCTGGCGCAGGATCTCATAGTCATGCCACTGGGCCGAGGCGGCGGTGATCATGGTGAACGCGTCTTCGCCGCGCCGCACGCAGGACATTTCGGTCAGGATACGGCCACGATTATCCGAGAAATAGACCAGGTTCATCCGGCCCACCTTGGGCAAGCCACCTGTGACCATGCCGCGCAGGAATTCCGCCGCGCCCTCACCGCTCAACTCAAACCGGGAGAAGCCGGGCAGGTCCAGCACGCCAACGCCATCGCGCACCGCTTCGCATTCTTCCTTGACCCGCTGCTGCCAGGGACCGGAGCGGCCCCAGGTATGGGTGGCTTCCTCTGAGGTGTCATCGCCCGGCTTGGCAAACCAATTGGCCCGTTCCCAGCCATTGTAGGCGCCCATGACACCGCCAAGCTCCAGCACCTGCGCATGGGCGGCGCTCAGTTTTTTGTCGCGGGCGGCAGGCCATTCGTGATGAGGGAAATGCATGGCATATTCGTTGCCATAGACCTCCATGCCCTTTTTCACGCAGTAGTCGTGATCGGTGTAATCGGTGTAACGGCGCGGATCGACCGCCCACATGTCCCATTCGGTTTCCCCGTCAACGATCCATTCCGCCATACATTTACCAGCGCCACCGCCCTGGGCGATGCCAAAGGTAAAGACGCAGGCCTCAAAGGCATTATCAACACCCGGCATCGGGCCAATCAGTGGCAACCCATCCGGGGCATAGGGGATCGGTCCGTTGATCACCCGCGACACGCCAGAGCTGGCCATCAGTGGCACCCGCTCCATCGCATCCGTGACAATCTCTTCGATCCGGTCGAGGTCATCATTCCACAGCTGGAAGGAGAAATCCTCGGGCATGGGGTCAGCCTCAGTCTCCCAATGCGCCTTGCAGTTGGGTTCATAAGGGCCAAGGTTGAATCCGTGCTTTTCCTGGCGCAGATAGTAAGAGACATCCACGTCGCGCAGCAGCGGCAGCTTTTTGCCGCCATTCTCTTTGGACCAGGCTTCTACCTCCGGCACTTCCTCCGACAGCAGGTACTGGTGGCTCATCACCATCATCGGTACCGAACGGCCGCCAAAGGGTTTGAACCATTCGCCAACCCGCTGGGCATAATAGCCGGCCGCATTGACCACCTTGTCACATGCGATATCGCCGTTTTCAGTATGGACGATCCAGGTCTTGTCTTCTTTTTGGGTCACCCCGGTGGCCGGGCAGAAACGGATGATCTTGGCCCCCATGTCGCGCGCACCCTTGGCCAGGGCCTGAGTCAGCTGGGCGGGGTCGATATCCCCATCGGTCGGATCATAAAGCACCCCTTCCAGATCATGGGTTTCGAGGAAGGGATAGTGTTCCTTGGCCTGCTCTGGCGTCCACATCTCCATCTCGATGCCTTGATAGCGGCCCATCGACATGGCGCGTTCAAACTCCTGCATCCGCTCCTTGCTATGGGCCAGCCGGATCGAGCCGGACTGGTGATAGTTCATCGGATAATCAACCTCTTCGCCCAGACGTGCATAGAGCTCGGTTGAATAGCGCTGCATATTCATGATCGACCAAGAATTGGAAAAGGTCGGCACATTGCCCGCCGCATGCCAGGTGGATCCGGCTGTCAGCTCGTTCTTTTCCAAGAGCACGCAGTCGTTCCAGCCTTTCTTGGCCAGATGATACAGCGTTGAGGTGCCAATGACCCCGCCGCCGATGATGACCACGCGGGCCTGTGTAGGAAAATCAGACATGTTTGCTCCCTTGTCTTAGTCTCGTTGCGCAACGCCATCGGCGATCTCGTAGAAATCGCCCTTGTCGCGCACAAAGATGTGTTTTTCGATTGTGATCCCCGTCGGCGCTGTCAGCGCACCAAGGGCAAAACTGGTGGTGTCCTCGTCATGGGCCTTCCAGAACAGGTAGGACCCGCAGCGCGCACAAAAGCCGCGTTTGGCCGTTGGGCTGGCTTCAAACCAGCTGACCGGACCAGTGATCTGCAGTTCTGTGTCCTTGACATAGGCCGAGGACCAGATGCCGCCGGATTGCTTACGACATTGGCTGCAATGGCACATGGAGGCACCTTTGGGCTGGGCCGTGGTTTCAAACTGGATATCGCCACATAGGCAGGCGCCACGTGTTACGGGATTGCTCATCGCATGGTCTCCAATTGCGGTGTGCTGCTGGCTCCCAAAAGCACGCCATAGACAATGAAACACAGGGCCAGAACCCGGCGGATCCAGGTGTTGAACACCGCCTTCAACGCCGCCCGGCCCATCACCACACCCAGTAGGGTAAAGCCAGTATAACTCAGCGCAGTCAGAACCAGGGCAGTGGGCATGATCACCGTCATCTGGCTCCAGATCGGCACTTCGGGCTGCACAAACTGGGAGAATGCCGCCAAATAGCCGGCAACGCTCTTGGGGTTGATCACCGCCACCGCCAGCGCATGCAGATAGACATGGCGGGCTGGCCTCTCTACCGCCGGAACCGGTTTGGCAGCATTGCGCCAGTTGCGAATTCCAAGGAAGATCAAAAACCCCGCGCCCAGGATCTTGGCCACCAGAAATCCGGTCGGTGAGGCCGCGATCAGCGCCGTGACCCCAAGCGCCGAGAGCAACAGAAACAGCGTCGCCTGGGTCAGGATCGCCAGCACCCCTAACATGGCCTTGGGAAAGCTGAGCATCATGCCATTGGAGATGCAGTTCACCGCATTGGGGCCCGGCGTGGTGACAAAGACCACCCAGAACAGCACAAATATGGTCCAGGCTTCAAAACTCATGGCTCAATACACCGGTGGCGCGATGACCCAGACCGCAACGGCTGGCTCATCATAGGGGTTGGCCCATTGGTAGGGTTGATGCTTGATGCGAAAACTGTCTCCAGGGCCAACAGAGAACCGCCGCCCGTCTATCAGCAGATCCAACCGCCCTGAAATCATGTAGCCCACCTCCTGCGTCGGCCGGTTGGCCGGTTCCTGCATCTCTGAATGGGGACGAAAGGTGGAATGCACCATTTCAAAATCATCCGTCAGATCCGGCGACAGTAGCTCCTCGATCAGCCCTTCCTCGCCTGACCCCATGGGGCGGCGCGATCCGGCCCGCACGATATAGCCATGCTCATCCGCCCTCGCACCGGAATGGGCAAACAGCATCGACATTGGTACTCCCAGACACTGGGCCAGCTGGCGCAGATCTGAAATCGAAGGTTCCGACAGATCCCGCTCCACCTGGCTGAGCCAGCCCACGGATTTCTCCAGTAAGCCAGCGATATCCGTCAGGGTAAGTCCACGCGCCTTGCGCAGGGCGCGAATATCAGCGCCCAGGGTTGCAGGTTGCGGGGCTTGGTTACTCACGGCTCGGATCTCCTAAAAAGCTTGGTGAAAATTTCACCCACTTTTTCACGATGCCCTGAGTCGGTGAAATTTCCAAGCGTTTTTTCACGACTGCAAAAGAAAACCCGGCGCATTCCAGCGCCGGCATTTTCATTTGGCCAAAAATATCCTGGGGTGAGGCCAGGGGCCGAGGGGCAAAGCCCCTAAACCCAAATCAGATCCTGCCAAACACCTGCGCCAGAATTGCCGCCAGCTGATCCGCATCGTCTTGGGTAAAGGCATCCGGCTGGTCGCTGTCGATATCCAGAACCGCGATCAGCACGTGATCTGCATTCCAAACCGGCAAGACAATTTCTGACCGGGTTGAAGTGGCGCAGGCAATATGCCCGGGAAAGGCCTCAACATCTGCCACCAGCTGCACCGCGCCCTCGCGGGCCGCCGCACCGCAAACACCGCGCGAAAACGGAATTTGCAAGCAACCATGCCCGCCCTGATAGGGGCCGATCTTCAGCAGCTCCGGCGCCACCACCCGGTAAAATCCGGTCCAGTCAAAGCGATCATCGCTGTGGTGCAGCTCGCAGGCCACCGTGGCCATCAGCGCCACCGCGTCACTCTCGCCCTCAGTCAGCGCAGCAATTGTTTTGGCCACTGTGGTGTAATCGAGGCTCATCTTGTTTCACTCCAGCAACCATGATCATTCAGCGCCGCTCTACCGCGTTCGCCTCTCCCAGGGCAAGAAAACATTGGATCCGGCTAGGCCGGGTTTTCCAGCGCCTGGCGCAGCCAATCTCCCACCTCAGAGATCGCAGTATCGGCCTGCGGGATCACCTTCGACAGATTCAAAAACCCATGCACCTGACCGGGATAGCGCGCCACAGTCACCGCAACACCTGCCGCCTCCAGCGCCGCTGCATAGGAGAGACCATCCTCCCACAGGGGATCATGCCCGGCCACCAGCACAAAGGCCTGCGGCTGACCTGTCAGGCAGGGTGACATCAGCGGCGAGATCTCCGGGACAAGCTTGTCTTGCGGCTCTGGTGCATAGAGATCCAGATACCATTTCATCCGTGACATCGCCAACAAGGGGTGATCCTGCAGGGCCTGGATAGACTCCGAATTCAGCCGCGCATCCACCGCCGGATAAACCAGAACCTGCGCCCATGGCAGGGGCAGCTTCGCCTCCGATAGGCTGTGCAACAGGCTGGCCGCCAGATTGGCCCCGGCGCTATCACCGCCCAGGGCAATACGATCCCCATCTATGCCCAGCTCTGCCGCCTGTGCCCGAAGGGCCAGATACCCGGTCCTCACATCCTGAGGGGCCGCCGGAAAGGAGTGTTCCGGTGCCAACCGATAACTGAACGAGACCACGCAGATCCCTGCCCGCGCCGCCAATTTGGCACAAAGCGCATCATGGCTATCGATACTGCCCTGAATCCAGCCGCCGCCATGCAGATACATCAGCGCAGGCTGAGGCCTGCTCTGATCAAATCCCTCGGGTCGATAAATCCGCGCCGGACGCGGCCCCTCGCTGCCTGGAAGGGTCATGTCCTCGCGTGTCACCGGATCGACACAGGGCGCATCAAAACGCGCCACAAACCCGGCAAGCTGTTCCCGGCTTTCCTCCACCGTTGGCACCACGCCTGGCTGGCGCACCAACGCCACCAGATCCGCGACCGCCTGCGCCTTTGGATCGGCCTGCCGCCCCGCCACCACCGGCAAACGCCCGCCATAGAGCAACCGCACCAAGGCTTCGGGCATCAGCACCCGCAACAAGGCTGCAATCAATTTGACTTTAGACATTGAAAATCCCCAGCGCTGACAGCCTCAGCACTCTCAAAAGAATCAGCTAAACAAGGATGATTTTGAGCCGGGAGCCGCCACCCTACAAGCGCAGTGACGTGACGGATTGGGCGGGGAGGCGGAGAAAACTCTGCCTCCCCAGGACTGGACTGGGGAGGTCTGGATCAGACCAGTTCGATGGCGATGGCCGTGCCTTCGCCGCCGCCAATGCAGATCGCGGCAACGCCGCGTTTGAGACCGCGTTTTTCCAAGGCATTCAGCAATGTCACCATGATGCGCGCACCCGAGGCACCAATGGGATGGCCCAGCGCACAGGCACCGCCATTCACATTGACCTTGTCGCGGCTGATGCCCATCTCATGCATGAAGGCCATCGGCACCACGGCAAAGGCCTCATTCACTTCCCAAAGATCGACATCCGCAACGCTCCAGCCGATCTGGTCGAGCAGCTTTTTGGCGGCAGGCACGGGTGCGGTGGTGAACCAACTAGGCGCCTGGGCATGGCTGGCATGGCCCAGAACACGCGCCCGCATGGTCAATCCCTGCGCCGCCGCAGCCTCTTCCGAGGCCAGAACCAGGGCCGCAGCCCCATCCGAGATCGAAGAGGCATTGGCCGCCGTCACCGTGCCATCTTTGCGGAAGGCAGGCTTTAGCGTTGGGATCTTTTCAGGACGCGCCTTGCCGGGCTGCTCATCTGCGGCATGGGTCGCCTCGCCCTTGCGGCTCTTGATAGAGACGCTGGCAATTTCACCCTCAAAGGCGCCGCTTTCCTGGGCAGCCAGCGCATTGGACAGGGATTTCAGCGCATATTCATCCTGGGCTTCGCGGGTGAACTGGTAGTGTTCGGCGCAGTCCTCGGCAAAGGTGCCCATCAGACGGCCTTTGTCGTAGGCATCTTCCAGCCCATCCAGGAACATATGATCCATGACCTGGCCATGGCCAATCCGGGCCCCACCGCGCTGGTTGGGCAACAGATAGGGCGCATTGGTCATGCTCTCCATGCCGCCAGCAACCACCGTATCGGTCTGGCCCAGCGCGATCTGATCATAGGCGATCATCGCCGCTTTCATTCCCGAGCCACACATCTTATTCAGCGTTGTCGCCGGAACCTCTTCGCCGAGGCCCGCCGCAAACCCCGCCTGCCGCGCAGGAGCCTGGCCCTGGCCTGCGGGCAAGACACAGCCCATCAGCACCTCATCTACCGTCTTAGCTCCGGCACCTTCCAGCGCCGCCTTGATAGCAACCCCGCCCAGATCAGCCGCAGGCAGGCTGTCAAAAGCGCCCTGAAACCCGCCCATTGGCGTCCGCGCCGCGCCCGCAATCACAACATTTTTCATCAGATCTTCCTCCAATCGTCGCCAATAAACATACCGAATGCTAAGGATTAAGGTCTAGACTGGTATAAATACGTTGAGACAACTTACCGGGGGACCACTATGAGCCTGACAAGTACCAAGGCCGATGGTGCACAGATTGTGACTGTAAATGCTGAGCGCATCGATGCAGCCATGGCCATTCAATTCAAAGAAGATATGCGCGCGGAAACAGAAAGCGGACCGGACCGGGTAATCCTGGATCTGTCGCTGGTGCAGTTCATTGATTCCAGCGGTTTGGGCGCCATCGTTGCCGCCATGAAGCAGCTGGGTCGGGACCGCCGCCTGGATCTCGCTGGTCCGACACCGATGGTGGAAAAAGTCTTCCGCCTGACGCGCATGGATACGATATTTAATCTCTACAGCTCGTTGAACGAAGCCGTAAGCGCCAACGAGACCTGAACCCCGCCCATCGAACCGCAATAGGGCGGAAGTGAGAAATGAATGGCTGAATCTTTTGCATGTTCGTTCACAGCAACCGAGCTGGATGCCCGATCTGGCATCTCGACGGTTATGGAACGCCTGCGAGACATAGACCTGCCGGAGGACCGCGCAGGAGATGTGCAAATCGCCTTGGCAGAGGCCGTGAATAATGTTGTCGAACACGCCTATGGGGATACGACAACGGGTGATGTGCGCATTCAATGCCGTATCGCCGATGAAATCCTGCACATCCAGATCAGTGACGCCGGACCACCGCTTCCCAATGGGGAGTTGCCCGCGGGCACCCCCGCAGAGATCTCTGGCCCGTTGGAAACCCTGCCCGAGGGCGGTTTTGGCTGGTTCCTTATCCGCGAGCTGACCTGTCGGCTGCATTACGCGCGCGAAAATGGCAACAATCAACTTTCGCTGTTTTTTGAGCTGTTTCCGGACCGTGCCTGACGTCAGGCCAGAGCCGCGCAGATCTCGCCACACAAGCGCCACATTGCCGACCAACTCCCGCCCAAAGCCTGAGCTATGCCTTAATACGTAGCTGACATAGCTTCCCCTGGCGTTAGACATCTAAGCCCCCACCGATCGTGTGACGCCAGGGATACCTCCCCCGAAGACACCTCCAATACCAGATCTGCACCCCCAGGCGCATCCCTGCCCTGCTGCCAAAGGCTCATCTGTTCTGCCTTGCTAGCGGTCAGATTTCTCGTTTTGAGCATTGTCATTGCCAATCCAGCCACTACCCTGCCCGGCAACACAACAGGAGTGGTACATGCGCGACTTTCAATCTCCCGGACGCTCTGCCGTCTTTGCTCAGAACGGCCTTTGCGCCACCTCGCACCCCCTCGCTGCCGGGGCTGCAATTGACGTGTTGAAACGTGGCGGTAACGCCATGGATGCTGCCATTGCCGGCGCCGTTCTGCTGGGCATTTGTGAGCCGCAGATGACCGGGATCGGCGGTGATTGCTTTGTGCTCTTCTCGCGCGCAGGCGATAGTAATATCCAGGCAGTGAACGGATCAGGACGCGCCGCTGCCGCTGCCAGTGCAGCAGAGCTGCGCGATCAGGGGCTGGGCAGCATTCCCCTGGGCAGCCCCCATGCGGTCACCGTGCCTACCGCGATAGAGACCTTCTGTCATCTGGCCGAAACCGAAGGGAAACTGGGGCTTGATGCGCTTTTGGCCCCTGCCATTCACTATGCAGAGGCGGGCGTTCCCGTGGCGCCTCGGGTGGCCTTTGACTGGAGCAATGACGCGGGCACCCTGCAGGGCTCCGCCCGCGCCGCTTACCTGTTTGATGGCAAGCCGCCACAGGTCGGGCAGGTCTTTCGCGCCCCCGGCCAGGCCGAGGTCCTACGCCGCATCGCCAAGCACGGGCGCGACGCCTTTTACACCGGCGAAATCGCCGAGGACATGATCGCCACCCTACAGACGGCAGGCGGGCATCACAGCTTGGAGGATTTTGCCTCCGCAGGTTTTGACCGGGTCGCCCCGGTCTCCGCCCCCTACAAAGGCGTCGATCTGGTTGAGCATCCGCCCAACGGGCAGGGCGCCACCGCCCTGCTGATGCTCAACATCCTCGGCCATTTTGACATCGCATCAATGGATCCTCTGGGGGCAGAACGCGCCCATATCGAGGCCGAAGCCGCCAAACTGGCCTATGATGCCCGCAATCGCTTTCTGGCAGACCCCGACCACACCCAGCGGCTCGACCATATGCTGGCACCGGAAACGGCCGCGCAGCTGGCCGGGCTGATTGATCCCAAACGCGCCATGGCTGCCGCCGCCCCGCTGAGCGAGGCCGTGCACAAGGACACTATCTATATCACCGTGGTCGACAAGGATCAGATGGCCGTCTCGCTGATCTATTCGATCTTTCATGGCTTTGGCTCCGGCCTTGCCTCCGAAAAATTTGGCATCCTGCTGCAGAACCGCGGCGCGGGCTTTACTCTGCAAGAGGGCCATCCAAACGAACTGGCCGGCGGCAAACGCCCGATGCACACCATCATTCCCGGCATGCTGCGTCAGGAGGGCCAGGTGATCATGCCCTTCGGGGTGATGGGCGGCGCTTACCAACCCAATGGCCACGCCCGCTTTGTCTCTAACCTGTGCGATTTTGGCATGGATGCCCAATCCGCCATCGATGCGCCACGCAGCTTCTCGGATAATGGCATCCTCAAGGTCGAACGCGGCTATAGCGACAAGACCCGTCAAGCCCTGGCCGACCTGGGGCACCGGGTCGATGTGCCCGATACGGCCATAGGCGGCGCACAGGCCATCAGGATCCACGAAAACGGTCTTCTGGAAGGGGCGAGTGACCCCCGCAAAGATGGCTGTGCATTGGGCTATTGACCCAAAGCGCGGCCTGCCGTTGATCCACACCCGCGCCGGGCCGAAGGTCCGGCGCCCGGCCCAACGCCTGTCAGGTCTGGCGCAGCCAGCCATGCAACAGGGGGCGGGAGCCCCCCTCTGCAGTGGCACATCTTCATATCAACAAGGTAATCTTGCCCGCAGGAAAGAGCGGCGCGCTGCAAGCCTGCCGGACGCAGGCGGCTCAGTTCAGCTGATACTGCAGCGCATAGGCGGCGCCATCAAACTTATCAAACATCTCGGGCAGATCCGGGTGGCTGATCGGTTCACCGGAATAGTCCGCAACCAGATTTTGCTCTGACACATAGGCCACGTAATAGGTCTGATCGTTTTCAGCCAGCAGATGGTAAAACGGCTGATCCTTCACCGGGCGGCTGTCCTCGGGAATGGACTCATACCATTCTTCGGTGTTTTCAAACTCAGGATCCACGTCAAAAACCACCCCTCTGAAGGGGTGTTTGCGGTGCCGGACCACCTGTCCGAGATTATATTTTGCGCGTGTTCGTAACATTTCCAGCCCGTCCCTATCCCTTGTTACTAGCGCGGATCGCTGGCAGATGTCCAACTCTTGACGCAAATTTTCGAGGAAACAGTCTGTGAACCTGGCTTTGACAGTGCTTGAAATCACCGCCCCGGTTTTCCTGCTCGCGGGGGTGGGATTTACCTGGGTCAAACTAGGGTTTGAGTACCGCATTCAGTTTGTCACCCGTCTGGCCATGACCCTGGCGGTCCCGGCGCTGATCTTCACCGCCCTGATGAAAACCGAGCTGGATAAGGGCGCGCTTGGCAGCTTTGTCCTGGCGGCCATTCTGGGCTATTTTCTGCTCGCTCTGGTTGGGGCGCTCTTGATCAAAGCCGGGCGCCTCAATCGGCAGACCTATCTGGCACCCTTCATCTTTGGCAATACCGGCAATCTTGGCATTCCCCTGGCGCTTTTTGCCTTTGGCGAGGCTGGCCTTGGCTATGCCGTCGTCATGCTGGCGGTTTCTGCGGTGTTGTCCTTTACCCTTGGGTTGTCGCTGGTGGCGGGACAGGGCGGCGGTGGCAAGGCGCTGCGCGAACCCATGGTCTGGGCCACAGTGCTGGGCGCTTTGTTCCTATGGCAAGACTGGCAGACGCCAAAGTTCCTGACCAATGCACTGGATCTCATTGGCCAGATGGCCATTCCCCTCATGCTGATCACTCTGGGCGTGGCCATCGCCCGGCTCACCCCCGGCAAAACCGGTCTGGCTATGCTGTTGTCCCTGGCCAAGCTCGCGACAAGCGTCGCCATTGGCTGGGCACTGGGCCTGGCCTTTGGCCTTGATCAGATCGCCTTTGGCGTCTTGGTGCTGCAACTGGCCACGCCCGTCGCTGTCACCTCTTACCTCCTGGCCGAAAAATTTGGCGCCGATGCCGAGGCCGTTGCCGGGCTGGTGGTGGTCTCTACCCTGATGTCCATAGCCGCCCTGCCGCTGGTCCTGTCGGTTTTGATTGATTTGTGATTTTCTCTTTTGGCAAATTTCGCTAGAATGGCAAAAAAATATAACAACTGAGGCAGAGGCAATGAGCAGAATCATCGTCGCACTCGCCCTTCTTCTGATCGTCGCATCCTGCGGTGGTGGCACCAACACGCCCCCCCGCAATCTGGACAATGCGTGTAGTATCATCAAGGAGCGGCCCAAATATCTGAAGGCCTTTCGCGCAGCTGAGCGTCGCTGGGGCGTGCCCATCCATGTGCAGATGGCCACCATCCATCAGGAAAGCAAATTCCGCGCCAATGCCCGCACCCCGCATAAATACCTGCTGGGGGTGATCCCTATGGGGCGGCAGTCCAGCGCCTTTGGCTATGGCCAGGCCCTGGACGGCACATGGGAAGATTACAAACGTGACACCGGACGCCGCCGCGCCAAACGCGACCGGATCGAGGACGCCACTGATTTTATGGGTTGGTATATGAATGCCAGTTTGGAAAAGAACGGCATCCCGCTCTATGATGCCCGCAACCAGTATCTGGCCTATCACGATGGCCATGCCGGCTATGCGCGTGGCACTTACAGGTCCAAAACCTGGCTGTTGCGAGTCGCCAGCAAGGTCGAAGCCCGCTCGCAGATGTATCAGGCGCAACTAGCCACCTGCCGCCGCGCCCGCTGATCAGAAAGTACCAACACAGCTGTCGTTTTCCTCACCGCAGAGAACGGCAGCTTCGAGCCCAAAGTGCTCAATGCTGCGCTATGCATGAATGTCTGCAATGCAAATTGAAAAACGTGCCATTTGCCGGTATTCGAAGTTCATGTCCTATGTCGTTTCCTCCCTTGTACTTTTGCTGTTTGCAAACGCTCTAATCGCTTTCGGGGTTGCGTTTTTTTGGCAGGCAAGGGTCATCTTCACCTTATTCGGGACGTCGAACTGGGATGGTGCGCATGTGCCAAGGAAAGCGTTGGGCAACGCAAACAGCCCTCAAAACAGCT
The DNA here is from genome assembly GCF_039971195.1 of Pseudophaeobacter sp. Classification (GTDB taxonomy): domain Bacteria; phylum Pseudomonadota; class Alphaproteobacteria; order Rhodobacterales; family Rhodobacteraceae; genus Pseudophaeobacter. The sequence continues at coordinate 10,670 of NZ_JBDWPJ010000163.1, read as the reverse complement.
TTGGCCGTTTTATTGCAGGTGAGATTTTTCCCGAGTTACGGCGAAAGTGGGCTAAAGCCATTGGGTACGTGGCGGTGAGTTTCTTGACGCTGTTTTTGGTGGTCTGTTTCTTACAGATCGCTGCTCCGGAATATCTTCCGTGAAGTGAGGGAAAATAGGACATTGCCAGCAATGCCGCCGTTAAATTTCTTTGATCCAACGGCAGCTTGGTCCGCTAAACAGCCATTCGAGCTGATCCAAAACCGCAGGAGTGCTACGCATTGCCAAAGCGCAGCTTTGGCAGCGCCCGAACCGCCCCCACAGGGCGGGCGCTTTGCTTCCTCCCCTCGGTTCGGACGCGGTGGCTTTCTGAAACAGTGGCTTTCTGAAACAGTTGTCGCTTTGTCCAGTACCGCAGGCCTTAGTCGCTAGGGTGAGCTGTTGCCGCCACCCCCTTCGCTGAACAGGGTGGACGGCAGGCGCATGCCGGTTTCCAGCGCGCCGAGGATCACGGTGGTCTTTCCCCCTGCCCCGTCATGCACCACCCATTTGCGCAGCTCCACCGGCGCGCCGGTGAACATCAGCTCCAGACTGCCGTAATCCGGGTTTTCGGGATCCTGCGCCTGCACCACGGTCGAGGTGCCATCAAAGCCGTGGCCTACAACCATATTAGCCTGATCCAGATTGACCCGTTTGGCCAGGATGATCGACAGCGGCGTGCGGCGCAGCGGAAAGGTCTCGGGCGGTTGGTTGGATTTGGGATCATGAATGCGCACAGCGCCCGATCCCGCCACCACGGTGCCCGCATCAGTGCCATCATATTCAAACCGCATCCGGCCGGGGCGATGCAGATAGAGCTTACCCGTAGACAGCGAGCCATCATCATTGATCTGGGTAAAGGTTGCCGTCGCAGTCTTCATCTCGTTCAGATAGCCGGAAATCTCGGCAAGGCTCAGCTTGCCCTCGGCCCAGGCCAGAGAGCTGCTCAATGTGGCGGTGACGGCAAGCGCCAGGACAGAGATAATTTTTTTCATAAACCCTAGATAAGCCCTAGTGCAGAAAAGAAAAGAGGCCGCCCCAGATGCGGGCCGACCTCGCGATAGTTTGCTCAGAATTGCCAGGGCTTCACGGGGCCTTATTGCTCCGGCACCAGAATCTCGCGTTTGCCAACGTGATTAGCCGGGGAGACCAGACCTTCGTCCTCCATCTGCTCCACCAGGCGGGCGGCCTTATTGTAGCCGATGGCCAGTTTGCGCTGGATATAGGAGGTCGAACATTTGCGATCCTTGATCACGATCTGCACTGCAGAATCATAAAGCGCATCCTCACCCGTGGTATTGCCCCCCGTCGACAGGCCCAGAACCGCATCGATGTTATCGGCCTTCTCGTCATCGGGGCCCTCCACCACGCCGCCCATGTATTCTGGCGGGCCAAACTGTTTCAGATGGTTGACCACCTCTTCGACCTCTTCATCCGAAACGAATGGACCGTGGCAACGGGTGATCTTGGCCCCGCCCGCCATATAGAGCATGTCCCCCATCCCGAGGAGCTGTTCCGCCCCCATTTCGCCAAGAATGGTCCGACTGTCGATCTTGGAGGTCACCTGGAAGGAAATCCGGGTGGGGAAGTTGGCCTTGATGGTGCCGGTGATCACATCCACCGAGGGCCGTTGGGTGGCCATGATCAGGTGAATACCAGAGGCCCGCGCCATCTGCGCCAGACGCTGGATGCAGGCTTCGATCTCTTTGCCGGCCACCATCATCAGATCGGCCATCTCATCGACGATGACAACGATATAGGGCAGGGTTTCGGGGGCGAATTCTTCGCTCTCAAACACTGGCTCGCCAGTGTCATCGTCAAACCCGGTCTGCACCGTGCGGCTGAACATCTCGCCTTTGGCCATGGCTTCTTTGACGCGGCCATTATAGCCGGCAATGTTGCGCACACCCATCTTGGACATCTTGCGGTAGCGGTCTTCCATTTCGCCCACCACCCATTTCAAGGCAACAACTGCCTTTTTGGGATCGGTCACAACCGGTGACAGAAGATGTGGGATGCCATCATAAACGCTGAGTTCCAGCATCTTTGGGTCGATCATGATCAGACGGCATTCCTCGGGCGTCAGCTTGTAGAGCAGCGACAGGATCATGGTGTTGATCGCCACCGATTTACCCGAACCGGTGGTCCCGGCGATCAGCAGATGCGGCATCTTGGCCAGATCCGCCACCATGGAGGAACCGCCAATATCCTTGCCCAGCGCCAGCGGCAGGTTTTGGGTGCCATCGCCATAATCGCGGCTCGACAGAATCTCGCGGAAGTTCACCATTTCGCGCTTTTCATTGGGCAGTTCGATGCCAATCACCGTGCGGCCCGGCACCGTGGAGACTCGGGCCGACAGGGCAGACATTGAGCGCGCGATATCATCCGACAGGCCAATCACCCGGCTGGCCTTGAGACCCGGTGCAGGCTCCAGCTCATACATGGTGACAACGGGACCGGGACGGACCGAAACGATCTCGCCCTTGACGCCATAGTCATCCAGCACAACTTCCAGCATCCGCGCGTTTTCTTCCAGCGCCTCATCGCTCAGGTGATGACGCTCCACCCCATTGGGGTGACCCAAAAGAGACAGCGGCGGCAGTTCAAAATCGGCTTCGTTTTCTTCAAAGGCCAGACCGGGCTGTGCCTCGGCCTTGGCGCGTGTCGAAGGTTGCACGGCTTTGCGCTGCGGCTGTTCCACCACCACCTTGCGTGGCTCTGCCACCGGCAATTCAAATGGCGCGACCTCCATCGGCTTCTGCGCGGCGGCAGCCTGTTGTGTTCCAGCCTGTGGTGCTGCGCCAAACTCCCGATTGATCACCCGTCCAACAGGCAGATCTTCCATGGCGACCCGGTCCGGCGACAGGCCAACGGGCGCAGGGGTGGGACCGGGAGTGGAAACAGGTTCGACCTCTTCTGGCTCGTAATGCTGACCCATTTCCGCTGGCGCGGGTTCATAGCCATCAAAGGCGGCTTCATAGCTGGGCGCAACAGGAGCACTGGGAGCAAGAGCTGCAGCGGTTGCGACAGCTTCAGGCGATGCAGGGATACCCGAAGCCGCAGTTAGGGGCGGCTCTGGTGGCAGTCCGGCAGGCGCTGGGTTGGGATTGAACAGCAGGGGTTCGGCCCGTTTACCACGTCCTTTGGTCAGCGGCAGATCAGGATCAGGCTCGGGCAATTGTCCGGCCGCACGGCGGATCCGTACGGCGCTGGCAATTTTCTCCGAAATCCGCTCATCCCCCGACAGTAGGGATTCACCGGGTTGATCTGTCTCCACCAGTTCCGGCTCTGGCATTTGATCTGGCAGCTCTTCGGCCTCAGCCCGGCGCATCAGCCCCGGCACCCGCGCAAACAGGCCCGGCTTTTCGGGCTTCTCTGCCATCTGTTCCTCGACCACATCTTCGCCGCTATCATCGCTGTAGCTTTCAAACATCGCAGCGCCATCGTCATCGGCAATCCAGGCATCTTCTTCGGCCTGCAGCCGGGCAGCACGGCGTTCATTGCGCAGCGCCATTGCCGCTTGAAAACCACTGGTGGCACCCCGCCCCAGCAGGCTGGCAATGCCGCCATAGAACATCACAAAGCCCAGCGTCAGATAGCGCCCGGCCCGTGCCATCTCGGCCCGGCTGAACCCGGCCACAAAGGCGCCAAGGGTCAACATGCCAAAGGCCATCAGCAGCGACATCAGCTTGACCGCGAAATGCGAGCTCATCGGCAGAAGCGTCAGCAGCGCCCCCATCACGGTATCGCCAAACAGCCCGCCAAGGCCAAAGTTGTGGGTAGCCTTCCATTCCGCGCCCGGCACCAAGGTGGCGGCATAGATCGAGGCCACGGCCAAAAGCACCGGCGCAAAAATCATCCGGCTCAGTACACGGTCTTCGCCACTATGCGTAAGAAATCGCAGGCCCCAGGCCAGGGGCGTCAGCGCCAGGCTCCAGGCAGCCCAGCCAACAATCATGAACAGAGGCGCCGCAATCGAAGCACCGGGGCGGCCCAGCCAGTTTTGCACCGGCGCATCCGTCGAGACCATCCAATTGGGATCATCCGGCGTGTAGGAACCAACCATAGCAGCCACAAACAGACCCAACCCGATCAGGAAAATCCCAATCAGCTCTTTGCCACGCTTTTCGATCGCCGCCTGCATCTTACTGTCTAGCAGGGGGTCCCTGCTGCGGGTTTGAAATGCCATGCCTACCTCGGTTCATTGCTGCCGATGGGCCCTGATTGTACCACAGGATCTGATCACCGGCCGTTTTATCTTGGCGGTGGAGCCCCTTGCCGAGGCGCAACCGCAGTCAGTCAGTTGTCGGAAAGACAGCGCCGCAGCTTGGTCAGCGCCTCTCGCGTTACCTCCGCAGAAGCCACCAGCGCCACCCGGATATAGCCCTTGCCGGGGTTCTCATCGCCTTCTCCCTGCGCCAGATAAGCCCCAGGCAGAACCCGCACGCCAGCCTCTTGCCACAACTTCAGCGCCGCCGCTTCGCCATCCGGCACCGGCAGCCACAGGAAGAACCCCGCACTGGGAGAGACATAGCCCTCCAGCCCGGCAAAGACCTCATCGGCGACCTTGTATTTCTCAACATAGAGCCCGCGGTTTTCCACCACATGGGCCTCGTCTAACCAGACCTTTGCGGCAGCGGCCTGCAGAGGCCCCGGCAAAGGCGCACCGGAATAGGCGCGCAGCTGCTTGATCCGCTTGATATTTTCTGCCCCGCTGGCAATCAGCCCAGAGCGCAGCCCCGGCAGGTTAGAGCGTTTCGACAATGAATTGAACAGCACCACCCTGTCAGGGTCCGCCCCCATCTCCTGCGCCACGGTCAGGGCACCAATCGGGGCCTCATCACGGTAAATCTCGCTGTAGCATTCATCGGCAAAGATGCAGAAATCATGTTTTTCGGCCAGGGCAATCAGACGCTGCCAATAGGCGCGATCCGCCACCGCGCCCTGCGGATTGGCCGGCGAGCAAATATAGGCAATTGCCGTGCGATCCAGCAGCTCTGCCGGCAGGCTCTCATAGTCGGGCAGATGGCCCGTGTCTTCTGTGGCCGACAAAAACACCGGCTCTGCCGCCACTGAAAGGCTGGCCACCATATAGACCTGATAAAAGGGGTTCGGGATCAGTATCGCTGGCTTTTGGCCGTTCTTTGCCTCGGGGCAAAGAGCCATGGCGGCATTGTACAGCCCCTCGCGGGTACCGTTCAGCGCCATGATCTGCGTGGTCGGATCCATGGTCACGCCGTAGCGACCGAAAATCCAGGTCGCCATGGCACCGCGCAATTCGTCCGAGCCATCATTGGGCGGATAGTTGTTAAAGCCGGCGGCCTTTTCAACGATGACATCGGTCACCCACTGGGGGAACTGATGTTTTGGCTCGCCAATGGTCATATGCACCACAGCGCCGCCGGGCGCGTGATGGTCCAAAAGCGCCCGCAGGCGCGGAAACGCATAGGCTGGCAGGTTCGCAAACCGCTCAGGGAAGTTCATAGCTGTGCCTCAAGTTCGGGATCATTTCCGCCCCGTTTGGGGATAAATTACAGCGCCAGACCCAATGCGTCCAGCCGCCGCATGCGGCCTTGACCAAATTTGTGGCTTTCCAGCCAGACTCGTCTCCCCCGAAGGCCGACCTGCGTCAGGCTTTTGCCCCCGCCAGGGCTGCTTCGACACCCACGCCAAGCCGCAACAGAGCTTCCTCGCAGTCCGGCTGGCCGAGGATTTGCAAACCACAACTGGGGATACCGGTCGGCAGGCTCAGCCCGCAGGTGCCCATCAGGTTGCCAATACGGGTATTGCGCAGGGTGAGCAGATTTGCCTTCACGTAGTAGTCTTCTTCCTGTTCCAGGCGTGCCAGATTTGGCGGCAGGATTGGACAGGTGGGTGACAGCACCCCATCAAAACCAGCCGTGGCCTGATCCCAGGCCATCCGGGCCTGCTCCAGCTTGGCCCAGGCCGCGACATAGTCCGGACCGGAGAACTGCGCGCCAGCCTGGAACCGCTCCAAGATCTTGTCAAACATCACCTCCGGGCTGGCCTTGATCACATCTTTCCACAGCCCATAGGCCTCGGTGGTGAACAAAATGGCGCTGAGCTCCATGGCCTCAACCAGTTCCGGCACCTCGAGCGGCAGGATCTCTGCACCGGCATCCTGCAGTTTTTGCAGGGCGCTGGCGTAGCTTTCGGCCACAACCGGGTCGAGATCATCCTGCGCAATCGTCCGCAGGTCAGCAAAACGCCGCCCCTTGAGGCTGCTTGGGCCAAGCAGATCCGGACCTTCGGTGCCTTCCAAAAGACCTAGGAACAACCCCGCATCCTCAACCGAGCGCACCAGCGGACCTACAGTGTCAAACTTTAGACAGAGCGGCACTACCCCTTCCAGGCTGATCCGCCCCGCAGTGGTTTTGAGCCCCACCAGATCGTTCCAGGCCGAGGGAATACGCACAGATCCCCCAGTGTCAGAGCCGATTGCCCCCGCCGCCAGATCAAAGGCCACCGAGGCCGCCGCCCCCGAGGACGACCCACCCGGCACCGCTGCCTCGTCATTGATGCAAGGCGGTGTGGCCTTTACCGGATTAAGCCCCAGCCCGGAGAAGGCCAGCTCGCTCATATGGGTTTTCCCGAGGCAGACGGTGCCCATTGATGTGGCCACTTCCAGCACCAGTGCATCCTGATCCGGCACCCGGCCTTTCAGCAGATCCGAGCCTGCCTCGGTTTGGGTGCCGGCGGAATCAAACAGGTCTTTCCAGCTCACTGGCACCCCATCCAGGGCTGAGCGTCGCAGGCCTTGTTTGGCCCGGAGTGCGGCTGCTTCGGCCTCGACCAGGGCACGGTCATGGGTGACTTCGCTATAGATCCGATCCCGATGCGGATGGGCGTCAATAGCCTCCAGATAGGTCTTGGTCAGGGCGACCGGATCGATCTCTTTTGCCGCAATGCCGCGTCCCAAATCAGCGGCACTCATCTTCAACCACGCCTGCATCTCGCGCTCTCCTATCTGGTTTTGCCGCGACGGTAGCGCCCCCGGTGCAGTGGCACAATGCCGAAGCGCCCCCTGGTGGTGGCAAGGCCCGGCTTATCCCCGCGCAGCGACGCTTCGGCCCATGGACAATCCCGGCAATCGGCGCATATTGCGGGGTATGAAAAACACATCCGATATCCTGATCGTCGGCGGCGGCCTGAACGGCCCTGCCCTGGCTCTGGCGCTGGCGCAAACCGGCCATAGTGTCACCGTGGTAGATGCCCTGCCCAGGGGTGAGTTTGAGGATGAAGAATTTGATGGCCGTGGCTATGCGCTTGCCCTGGCCTCGCAGCGGTTGTTGGGGCAGATCGGCGTCTGGTCGCAGGTGGCAGAACAGGCGCAGCCGATGCTGGAAATCAAGGCCAGTGACGGTCATGCCGGGACCGGCGCAGCGCCATTTTTCCTGCATTTTGATCACCGCGAAATCGAGGAAGGCCCAATGGGCTATATGCTGGAGGATCGCTTCCTGCGCCGCGCTCTGCTGCAGGCACTGGAGAAGGTGCCCCGCATCACCATGATCAACGAAGCCCGCGTGGTAGCCCAGGCGGCAGACCAGACCGGGGTAACCCTGACGCTGGACAGTGGCGATACCCTACGCGGTGGCATGTTGGTTGGCGCCGATGGGCGAAAAAGCGGCACTGCAGCCCGTGCGGGCATCAAACGCTCAGGTTGGGACTATGGGCAGACGGCACTGGTCTGCGCCATTGATCATGAAAAACCACATCACGGCATTGCACATCAGTTCTTTATGGCGCCGGGTCCACTGGCAGTGCTGCCGCTGCCCGGCAACCGCTCCTCAATTGTCTGGAGCGAAAAGACCGAAATGGCCGCGGCCATTCACGGCTTGAATGATGCCGATTATATCACCGCGCTCAAACCGCGCTTTGGTGATTTTCTCGGAGAGATCTCGCTGGCGGGCAAGCGGTTCACCTATCCGCTGAACCTGACCATCGCCAATAGTTTCACCGATGAGCGCATGGCGCTGATTGGTGATGCCGCCCATGGCATGCACCCGATTGCAGGCCAGGGACTGAACGCCGGCCTGCGCGATGTGGGCGCCCTGGCTGAGGTGCTGACCGAAGCCAAGAGGCGCGGCGAAGATATCGGCTCGTCCTTGGTTCTGGACCGCTATCAGCAGTGGCGCCGCTTTGACACCGCCACTCTGGCCGCCAGCACAGATATGGTGAACAAGCTGTTTTCCAACGACAATCCGCTGCTGCGGCTGGGCCGCGACCTTGGCATGGGGCTGGTCAACAGCCTGCCCGGCCTCAGACGTGGCTTTATGCGCGAAGCGGCTGGCCTGACCGGCGATCTGCCGCGCTTGCTGAAAGGCGAAGCCATTTAGGACAGCGCCTCAGACAGGGGAGCGCTCCCGCCCATACCGGCAACACAAATTGTGTTGCCATCTGGTTGGGCCGGGCGCCTTGCCTGTGGCAAGGCGCGGCTCCGCCTGGATCACCTGTACCGCATCAACCACAACCTGCCCCATGACAGAGCAGGTTCTCTGGCAGTCCTGCTCAGGGTCGCTACCTATTTCCCGTTTACTTGCCCCGTTATTGACCTGGACATTTTTGCTGTAAAACTGTCCAGGATGTAGGCCCGCTGTGCGCCAGCACAGCGCCGAGCCCAAGGCCGCCAAGACGCCCCAAAGGGCGGCTGCGGGGGCGGGAGCTCCTCCCTTTCACCTAACCACAGGACACTCAACAGGGGTCCTGCGCAAACGGAGCAGTTTTCTCGGTGGGCCCCTGGCCTCACTCCATCACGCGGGCTTCGTCGACCAGCATCACCGGTATGCCATTGCGGATCGGGAAAGCCAGATTGGCCGCCTTGGAGCGCAGCTCCTGCGCCTCGGCGTCATATTCCAGCGTCCCTTGGGTCTTGGGGCAGACCAGCGCCTCGAGCATGCGGCGATCAAAGGCCACGGGTTTTGTTTCACTCATTGCAGGATGTCCTCATGTGCCCCGCCACGCAGAGCAAATTCAATCAAAGTCACCAGGGTTTCCCGTCTTGTGACAAGGCAGGGCGCCTCTAGCAAGGCCTGTTTGTCTTCTGGCTCAAACTCCAAAAGCATCGACAGGGAGTTGATCAGCAGCTCATCCTCCGCCTCTTGCAGCGAGCCCCAATCGGTCGACAGACCCTGCGCCAGAAAAAACCGCTCCAACAGGGCCAGAAACCCGGCGCGATCAAAGGCCGGGTCACTCTCTCCGGCGCCAAGATCCCGCTCAAAACCGCCCCAGCTGACCTCGCAGCGCCGATAGGGGCTGAAGCCCGATATCTCTCCCAAGATGCGAAACCGGGACAGGCCCGACAGCGTCACCATGTAGCGACCATCTTCGGTTTCCGAAAACTGCGTCACCCGACCGGCGCAGCCGATTGCCTGCAGGCCATCCTCCGATTGGCTCACTGTTCCAGACTGGTCCATCTGGCCAGGGCAGGGCTGGATCATGCCGATCAGGCGCGCCGGAGTCTTCAGCGCATCTTCAAACATCTGCAGATAACGCGGTTCAAAGATATGCAGCGGCAGCCGGGCCCGGGGCAAAAGAATTGCCCGGGGCAGCGGAAAGACAGCAAGTGTGTCCGGCAGATCTGCGCTATGCATCATGAGATATTACTGTAGGGCGGTTGCCCGATTAAGCAAATATCAAAGAGCTCAGCTTGCGGCGGCCGTTCAGAACCACCAGATCATTGGCGGGCAACGCATCAAAGATGGTGAACAGTTGCGCCTTGGCGGCCCCCTCGTTCCACTCGCGATCGCGGCGGAACAGTTCCAGCAGCTCCGTGACAGCGGCCTCAGCATCCCCCGCCGCATGCAGCGCCTGTGCCAGCTCAAACCGGGCCTCATGATCCTCGGGGCTGGCCTCGACCTTGGCCGCCAGCTCCGCTACCGGACCGGCGCTTTCTGCCTGGCGTGCCAGCTCGATCTGGGCGCGTGCGGCTTCGATCTCGGCTGCGTCAGCAATCTCTGCCGGGGCACCGTTCAGCACGGCCTCGGCCTGATCGAGATCTTCCAGCGCGATATGCGCCCGCGCCAAGCCGCTATAGGCCGCAGCGCTCTTGTCATCTTCGCCAATAATGGCGGCAAAGGTCTGCGCCGCATCGGCAACCTCGCCATCCGTGAGCATCTGCTCCGCCACTTCCAGCGCCTCTGCCAGACCGCCATCGGCACTGCCGCCGCCGGCTTCGATCGCCTTGTTGATAAAGGCTTCGATCTCGCTGGGCGGCACATTGCCCTGGAACATATCGATAGGGCGCCCCTCAACAAAGGCCACCACGGTTGGGATCGATTGCAGTGGCAAGCCCTGTTGCGACAGAGCCTGGGCCAGACGCTGGTTTTCGTCGACATTGATCTTGGCCATGGTGACCGCGCCCTTGGCCTTGCTCACTACCGCCTCCAAGGCAGGCCCAAGCGTCTTGCAAGGGCCACACCAGGGCGCCCAGAAATCCACGATGACCGGCGCCTGCATCGAGGCCTCAACCACATCCTGCATAAAGGTCGCCTCGCCGACCTCCTTGATCAGATCTCCTGCGGGGGCTGCGGTGCCCGCTCCGCCAATAATATCCATTGTCTCAATCTTCTCCGTTTGAAGCTTGGCCTCTGTTTGACTTCTATATGAAGCCCTGAGGCACAGAAACCAAGAGA
>NZ_JBDWPJ010000162.1:0-5021 GCF_039971195.1 Pseudophaeobacter sp. | reverse complement strand
AGACACGTTGTCATGGCCTGAGGCTTTCTTGGGTTTAGAACTTCAGCGCGGGGCAGGTGTTGTCCGCGTAATAGGACACAACCTCGATCTCACCGTCGATGATCTTCTGGCGGGCTTCGTCAACCGCAGCCTTCATGTCATCGTTGATCAGCGGTGCGTTGTTGTCATCCAGCGCATAGCCAACACCTTCTTCGGCCAGACCCATGTTGAAGACGCCGGTTTCCAGATTTTCACCAGCCTTCATGGCTTCATAAACCGCTACATCAACACGCTTCAGCATTGAGGTCAGGACCTTGCCCGGGTGCAGGTGGTTCTGGTTGCTGTCCACGCCGATCGACAGGATGCCCTCATCTGCTGCGGTCTGCAGAACACCAACACCGGTGCCGCCAGCCGCTGCATAGATCACATCAGCGCCCTGGCTGATCTGTGATTTGGTCAGCTCGGAGCCTTTTACCGGGTCATTCCAGGCCGCAGGAGTGGTGCCGGTCATATTGGCGATCACAGTCGCGTCAGGATTCACAGCCTTGACACCCTGGGCGTAACCGCAACCAAAGTGGCGGATCAGCGGAATATCCATGCCGCCAACAAAACCCACGGTGTTGGATTCAGAGGCCATGGCCGCCATCATGCCAACCAGGTAGGAGCCTTCGTGCTCGGCAAAGCCAATCTGACGGATGTTTGGCGCTTCCAGCCAGGTCACGTCGATGGCAACAAATTTCGTGTCCGGGTAATCAGCCGCCACGGTGGACAGCGGGTCGGCCATGGCAAAGCCCATGGTGACAACCGGGTTGGCGCCAGCCTCGGCAAAACGGCGCAGAGCCTGCTCGCGCTGGGCTTCGGACTGGAGTTCGATTTCACGGAAGGTGCCGCCGGTTTCTTCGGCCCAACGCTGGGCGCCGCCAAAGGCAGCCTCGTTGAAGCTCTTGTCAAACTTGCCACCCAGATCAAAGATCAGGGCAGGCTCTGCAAGGGCGGCGCCAGCGGAAAGGGCCAGCGTGGCTGCAGCGCCCATCAGGGATTTCATCAAGGTCATAGGGTACTCCCGGTTTTGTTTTTTTGCGCAGAGGTCAGGTTGATCGCACTGAGCGATCAGAATAACCCGGCGGGGATTGTTTTAACTAAGTGCGGCAATTTAGCCCTTTGCGCGGGCAGGGGGTCAACCGCTTTTTGACCAATTGGTGCGAAATCCGCGCTGCTTGCCTAAGGTAACTCTTTTTGCATGACAATCGCGTCGACGGATGGGGCGTTTTTGCGCGCATAATAGCTAGAGCGCTGCCCGCAGGGAGCGAATCCCTCTGCCCGGTAGAGAGCCAGGGCGGCGGTGTTGTCAGCCGCAACTTCCAGAAAACAGGTGGTGGCGCCACGGGCTTTGGCCCGGGCTTGCCAGTCTTGCATCTGAGTGCGGGCGAGACCTTGGCGTTGAAATGCAGGATCCGTGGCGAGGGTCAGCAGCTCGGCTTCATCCGCTATCACCCGTACCAGGGCGAAACAGCGACTATCGCCGGTGGCAAAGGTCAGCGGGCTGTCCAGCAGAGCCTCGAATTCCTGCTGCGACCAGGGGCGCGATTGGGTAAAGGCGGCGCTGTGAATGCGCGCCATGTCTTGCGGCGTCAGTGGATTATCCATCGATCAATTGCGGAGGCAGGTCGCGGGCCGGGGCAGCATCAGCCGCACGCAGATAAAGCGGTGCCGGAGCTTCAGGGCTGTCCAGATAGCGCAGGCCTGCCTGTTCTGCGATACGCTGTGCCAGGTCCGGTGGCGAGGCCAGAGGCGTAAACACCAGCCCGGCGCTGCGCGCGGCTGCGCTGGCTTCATCCTCCGGCATCAGACGCGGCGCCTCGCCGGGAAGGGCAGCATAGACCTGGCCCCGAGGAGCAGGAATCGCAGCCAGGCTGCCCGGTTTCTCGCGGGCCTCAAAGCCAGAGACCCCAACCGCAGGAATATCCAGCCCCAGAGCCAATCCACGCGCGGCGGATACAGCGATGCGAATACCGGTAAAGTTCCCGGGCCCGACGCCAACGCCAAGAGCATCCAGATCGGACCAGCTCACTCCCGCCTCGCTCAATAACTCTTCGATAAGCGGCATCAGGCGTTCGGCCTGACCACGGGCACGCTCTTCAAACCGCTGGGCTAGAAGTTGATCACCCCGCAGCAAAGCGGCCGCGCAATGCGCGGCCGAGGTGTCAAATCCAAGAACCAGGGGCTTGGGGCTCATCAACTCTTCTTCTCGTCAGCTCAGACCGCGACCGGGCGCACCTCGGTCACTTCAGGAATATAATGCCGCAACAGGTTCTCGATGCCCATTTTCAGTGTCAGGGTCGAAGAGGGGCAGCCAGCGCAGGCGCCTTGCATATGCAGATAGACCACGCCGCGATCAAACCCATGGAAGGTGATGTCGCCGCCATCCTGCGCCACGGCAGGGCGCACCCGGCTGTCCAGCAGATCTTTGATTTGATCGACGATCTCGCCATTCTCGCCACTGTGCTCTGCATGGCCAGAGGCCTGTGCGCCGCCCGCATCCACGATTGGTTGACCGGATTGATAGTGCTCCATGATGGCGCCAAGAATGGCCGGTTTGATGTGATCCCACTCGATCTCATCAGATTTGGTCACGGTGACAAAATCATTGCCAAAGAAAACACCCGCAACACCGGAGACAGCGAAAATACGCGTGGCCAGCGGAGAGCTGCCAGCAGTCTCGGCACTGGGAAAATCAGCGGTCCCTGCGTCCAACACGGTTTGACCGGGCAGGAACTTCAGCGTCGCCGGGTTCGGCGTGGATTCGGTCTGAATAAACATCTCGGGTCTCCAAAAAGCGTCTCAGGGATATGCGCCCAAGGGGGCATCAAGTCAAGGTTTAGAATTATTCTAAATACTGATGGGGGAATGCGCAAGCAGCATTTTTCTTGGCCGATGCCCTGTCAGGACTGTTGCGCCGCGCCACGGTGCAGCAGATCTGCGGTGTTCTGGTCGGACGGTTAAGTAATCGCCTCCAGGCGCTCCTTGGAGAGATCCCCGGGCACGATGGTGATGGGGACAGGCAGGCTGCCCGATGATTTGCTGAGCTGGCTCACCAAAGGACCGGGCCCCTTGCGATCATCTCCGGCGCCTAGAACCAGGACGCCGATCTCGGAATCCGCTTCGATCTGCGCCATGATTTCAGGGACCGCATCGCCTTCGCGAATGACCAGCTCCGGGTCGACACCCTGGCGATCCCGCATCCATTTGGCAAAAACCTCAAAATGCGCATGGATACGTTCACGCGCTTCCTCGCGCATGACCTCTCCGACACCAATCCAGTGATTGAAGTCGTCCGGTGGGATAACAGAGAGGATGGCGACGCCCCCTCCGGTTTTTGCTGCCCGCATGGCGGCAAAACGCATCGCATTCAGACATTCACGGCTGTCATCCAGTACAACAAGGAATTTGCGCATTTTCGGCCTCTGGTTGCTCCACAGGGGATCATGCCGCAAAGACGCGCGCGCAACAATAGAAATGACACAGTCACGGGTTTTCGCAGGTTGGGACTGGCTTGCCGATTTGCGGATATCCACCTCAAATCCGAGATTCGTTGAAGGGAGGGCTCCCGCCTGCTCCTACAGGATCAAAGATCCTGGTCACAGTTGGGCCCGGCGCCGCTGGCGCGGCGCAGATCTGCCTGTTGAGGGGATGGCCTAAAGCTCAAAGGTCGTAGACTTCGCGGAGGATGGGCCTGCAAACTAGGCTGGTTTTTCCGATTGGACCATCCGAAGCGGCCCCTTTGGGAGATGCGCAACCGCGCCGAGTCGCAGGCTCGGCGCCGGGCTCAACGGGAGCCTTGGCGCCTCTCTGAGGCGTTGGCGATGGACGGGAGTTTTGCCCGGCAGGCGGGCTGCTAGCCCGCGCTTGCGGCCCAGTCCCAATAGAGATCTCGCACCCGCTGCGCCATCGGACCGACTTGATAGCTCTTGTCATCAAAAGCGGTGACCGGGGTCACTTTGCTCATATTGCCGGACATAAACACTTCATCTGCCGCCTCAAAGTCCTGATACCCCAGCACGGTCTCATGCACAGTCACCCCATCGGCGCGCAAGTTGGCGATGTGCCGGGCGCGGGTGATCCCGGCCAGAAAAGTGCCATTGGGGATCGGGGTAAAGACTTCTCCGTCGCGCACCATGAAGATATTGGCGGTTGCGGTTTCTGCGACATTCCCCATGGCATCCAGCGCCAGCGCATTGCTGAATCCTTTCCTGCGGGCCTCACGCAGCATGCGGGCATTGTTTGGATAAAGGCAGCCCGCCTTGGCATTCACCACGGCGCTTTCCAACACCGGACGGCGAAACCTGGTGCGGGTCAGGGTGGCGCTGGCTGTCGCCAGGGCCATGGGGATTTCTTCCAGGCAGAGGGCAAATTCAGTGCTCTCAGGGCCAGGCGCAATCAAGGTCTCATCACCTCCTGTGGCCCAGTACATTGGGCGAATATACACGGCGGCTCCCGGGGCAAAGCCTTTCAACCCTTCGAGGGCGATCTCCACCATGTCAGCGGTCGCCACGGTGGGGGCCATCATCAAAGCCTCGGCCGAGGCATTGGTGCGGGCGCAATGCAGGTCCAGATCCGGTGTCAGCCCATCGAACAAACGGGCACCGTCAAATACGGAAGACCCCAACCACATGGCATGGTCGGCAGCCTTCAGCACCGTCAGATCCTCATCATGCCAGCGGCCTTTGAAATAGGTGCGAATGTTCTTGCCAACAGCCATGGTGAGCTCCTTCCTCTTTGGTGTCGTAAGGCTAGGCGTGAAAAGGTCAGAGTGCCAGACCTTTTTGAAGCGGTTTTTCTCAGGATTTGTTCCCTGAGGCTCTCCCCTTTCAAGCCAAACCTGTCAGATGGCCGGAACAAAGCAACCTAGGCTCTGGACCGATAAGCGGCATTGAACTTGATTGGTCGGTATGTTTCACGCCGCCAAACGATTGGGGGCATGATGCGTAACCTTTACTGGCTGAGCGACGATCAGATGCTGCGGCTTGCGCCGTATTTTCCGA
>NZ_JBDWPJ010000161.1:0-5814 GCF_039971195.1 Pseudophaeobacter sp. | reverse complement strand
GATCGATCCTCCCAGTCCTGCGGCATCGGCGCATCCAAGGCTCCCTCGACCTCCAAAAGATGCCCGGCCAAAGCTTTCCTACGCGTCTCAAGCGTCTGTTTGCGTGCTGAAAAGTCCATCGCTCATCCTCCCAAATCAGTTGCTGTCACATCAGCTTACCCAGGGGAAAGCCTATGGCATTGACCGAAATCAACAAACTCGCAAGATCTGGGGAGGAGGGGCCAAGCCGAAAGTCGCAAAAGCACCATCCTCGATTGGCCAAACACTCTTCGGCCACCCAAAGAGGGCCGTCAGGCGCAGACCCGCCCCCCCCCCCCCGATCCGGTCAATAACCTTACTTGGGACAAGCAAAAGACGAGGCCGAAGCCTCGTCTTTGTATCTGCTTCGCTCGCAGTAGCTTCCAGCGCAGAACACTTGGGCTGGACAGGCTCGCTGGTTGTGCCACCCGCTGTCGCCCACCCGCCGTGAGTCAGGACCGCTTTAGCTGTCCATTTTGAGGGCGGAAATAAAGGCTTCCTGCGGGATGTCGACCTTGCCGAACTGACGCATCTTTTTCTTACCTTTCTTCTGCTTCTCCAGCAGTTTCTTCTTCCGGGTTGCGTCGCCGCCATAACATTTGGCCGTCACGTCCTTACGCATCGCCGAGAGCGTCTCGCGGGCGATGACCTTGCCGCCGATGGCCGCCTGGATCGGGATCTTGAACATATGGCGCGGGATCAGGTCTTTCAGCTTTTCCACCATGGCACGGCCACGGGCCTCGGCACGGTCGCGGTGCACCATCATTGACAGCGCATCCACCGGCTCGTCGTTGACCAGCACCGACATCTTGACCAGATTGTCGGTTTGATAGCCGGTCATCTGATAGTCAAAGGAGGCATATCCTTTGGTCACCGATTTGAGCCGGTCGTAGAAATCAAACACCACCTCATTAAGCGGCAGATCATAAACCGCCATAGCACGGCTGCCGGCATAGGTCAGATCCGACTGGATACCGCGCCGGTCCTGGCACAGCTTCAGCACGTCACCCAGATACTCATCCGGCACCAGAATGGTCGCCTTGATGCGCGGCTCTTCCAGGTGATCCACATGGGTGAGATCAGGCATATCGGCGGGGTTGTGCAGCTCGATCATGGTCTCGTCCCGCATATAGACGTGATAAACCACGCTCGGCGCGGTGGTGATCAGCTCGATATTGTATTCGCGCTCCACCCGGTCCCGGATCACCTCGAGGTGCAGGAGCCCCAGGAAGCCACAGCGGAAGCCAAAGCCCAGCGCCGCAGAGGTCTCCATCTCAAAGCTAAAGGAGGCATCGTTCAGCGCCAGCTTGTCGATGGCGTCGCGCAGGTCTTCGAACTCGGAACTATCAACCGGGAACAAGCCACAGAACACCACCGGTTGCGCAGGCTTAAAGCCCGGCAGCACCTCTTCGGTGCCCTTTTTCTCATGGGTGATGGTATCGCCCACACGGGTGTCACGCACCTGCTTGATCGAGGCGGTCAGGAAGCCGATCTCACCGGGGCCCAGCTCCTCGATCACTTCCATCTCGGGGCGGAACACACCGATGCGATCCACATGGTGGGTCGAGCCATTGGAGAGCATCTTGATCCGCTCGCCCTTTTTCAGCACCCCGTCCATGATCCGCACCAGAACGATCACGCCCAGATAGGCGTCATACCAGCTGTCCACCAGCATCGCTTTTAATGGCGCATCGCGGGTGCCAGTTGGGGCGGGCAGATCCTTGACGATGCTTTCCAGCGTCTCATGGATGCCCTGGCCGGTTTTGGCCGAGACCTGAATGGCGCCCGTGGCCTCGATGCCGATCACATCTTCGATCTGCTCCGCCACCCGGTCACAATCCGAGGCCGGCAGGTCGATCTTATTCAGCACCGGCACGATCTCGTGATCGGCTTCCATGGCGTGATAAACATTGGCCAATGTCTGCGCCTCGACCCCCTGGGTGCTATCGACCACCAGCAAGGAGCCTTCAACCGCGCGCATAGAGCGGGAGACCTCATAGGCAAAGTCAACGTGACCCGGCGTGTCGATGAGGTTGAGCACGTAAGCCTCGCCGTCATCGGCCTTGTAATCAATACGCACGGTATTAGCCTTGATGGTGATGCCGCGCTCGCGCTCGATATCCATCGAGTCGAGGAGCTGCGCCTTCATATCACGGTCCTCCACCGTGCCGGTCTCTTGGATGAGCCGGTCAGCGAGGGTAGATTTGCCATGGTCGATATGGGCGACGATGGAGAAATTGCGGATTTTGGCCAGATCAGTCATGCATGGGGATATGTATAGATTCTGGGATTTGGTCAATGGATGATGTTGGCAAAGACATTCAAAAGCTTATTCGTGATCAGAAGACCTGGGAACGTACCGCTATTGCATTTGCGCTATCTGGTCCTTACGGATCTTCGCTTCAGGCACAGCCCAATCAACTAAACGCAAGGTCGACACTATCGTTTCTGCGTGCGCTGTTCACTACTCGGGTGGTTCTGTGCGATCCACCTGTAGCCCGAAGGTTATCTCGTGCGCTAGATGCATGTGCACAGGCCTTTCCACAAGATCTGGTAAGCGATCCAGCAGCAAATGCCAAACAGAGGCATAGAGACTTCAATGAGGTCGCGATTCCGGGAGGGCGGGTCAAAGCTAGTGTGAACTTAGCCTCCAACATATTCTACGGATTTGGCGATACCCTGGGGTGCCTACTAACCTCCCTGAGACAGCTTCACATCGAACAAGGATCAAGCGAAGCTTATGCTGCATCGGCTCATACAACTAGCGAAGAACTTTTGACCGGTCATCCAAGCTCCGAAGCCTACCAGCAATGGTTGTCGAGGTCGAATTCAGAAGCCAATGGCAAAAACGGGTTTGGTTCCAAAACATCATTCGGGGTTGTTCGATACCTAAGAGAAGAGGCCAAATGGTCGTTCTGGCTAGACTGGTACGCAAGCTTCCTTGACGGCAAACCGCTCGATTGGGAACTACAACGCCGGGTGGCACTGATTGAGGATGCCATCTGGGAGGCAGGCCCCGAGGCCGTCGCCAAGGAAATCGCGCGCATTCAGGCAGGAATGCTCGCTGAAAAGCTGCCAATGGCAGAGCGCATCGAGGTCAATCCCGACACTGGCAAGTTCCGCGCCATAGCGATCCTGGTGGAAAACCCCGCCACGCTCTCGGCCCTTTTATCACAAATCGAAGATGCGCTGGAGGATTGCCTCGGTGGCCACAACGGGTTGGCAGAACGATCCGGCACAGTGAAAAAACTCAACCGGGTTCTGACCAAATACAAAGACGACCCGCAGAATGCCGAACTCACCCTGACCCGCGTTGCAGGCAGCCTGCGCGGCCAATTGCATGACACGCGCGATCTGCCGGACAATGAGGAAAATCTCGCCCTGCTGAATGCGGTCGAGGAAGGCGTGCGCGGCATTCGCGCCAACCATCCAGAGGTCGCCAAAAACCGCGAACAACTGGCGCAGCAGGCTATCCACGCCCTCACACCCGAGGACAAGGATCTGTTGCAACAGGCGCTTCCGGTCTTGGCGGAAATCAGCGAGCCGGAACTGGCGGGTGACTTTGAAACGGATATTCCCGAGCTGATCAATGACGCCCTCCTGCCGCTCCCCGATGCCGCGCCGCCCCTGCCCGGCGCGGATGTGACGACACGGATCTTCAGCCGCGTATCCAAGATGGCTTTGCTTATCCAGAATGGGAAAGACCTAGCGCAAAAAGGCGCAGAGGCTTTTGACAGTGACGTCGTGAAATCGATCCGCCTCGCGGGGCTTGCAATTTCTGTCATGGGCGGAATTGGCGGGATACTATTCGCTCTCGTCAAAGTTGGTCTCAATATACTAGGCGTCCTCTGAAACTCAAAGGTCAGCGCCTGACCCTGGGTGGGTGCGAAAGCGCCCTCCCGTGGGGAGGGTCGGGCGCTGACCGGCGGTACCGCCGGTCTAAGGATCTGTTCATTTAAGCCCCCCACATCCGCGAGTATAGCGTTGCACCTTCCCAAGGTCAGACACCCCTCTCATCATTTTCCAGATCAGTAAAAATCCGGCAAAATCCTGCGCATTTGTGAAGGGTTTTTAACCACGATTGAATTTCTGCGCGGGCTTCGCCATATTCCCCCAAACCCGGTCCTACGATCCGGGGCAAAACACGAGGGACATCTGATGAAATTGCTGCCCACCTCCCTGCGCTCTGCAGTGCTTTGCACAGTATTGGCCGCTCAAGTTTTTGCCGCACAGATCGTCTTTGTTCAGCCCGTCCAGGCCGGCGCGATTGAGCGCGCCTGCCGCAGCTCAGACCGCTCTGCCGCCAATCCGGCGCTCTGCCGCTGCATCCAAAAAGTGGCCAATGTGCAGCTGACCTCTTCCGAGCGCAAAACCGTATCCAAATGGTTTGGGGATCCACATCAGGCCCAGGTCACCCGCCAGTCCAGCAATCACCGCGATGAACAGCTTTGGGAGCGCTACAAACTCTTCGGCGCTAGTGCCGCAAAAACCTGCGGCTAGCCCCCAGGCCCTGCTCCTTCTGATTTCACAAAGCCAAATACGGGGCTACTCACCTCCCGCAAAGTGCTTTAGCCCCTTGTGTTTCCAGCCAGTGCCGCTTTAGGGGGAACAGCAGCGGCAAAGGCACCCTTGACCCCCTAGTTCACGCAGGGGAAACTACAGTTAGTTAAGACATTTTTTGGAGTGCGGGCATGTTGATTAAAGGGGTCACACTCAGAGGGCTGGAGGTATTTGAAACTCTGGCAAAGACCGGATCCGTCGCCCTGACCGCGCAAGCAACCGGGCTGAGCCAGCCCGCCGTCAGCCAACAGTTGCGGAACCTTGAAAAAGCCCTGGGCGCAGATCTGGTGGATCATGGCCGCCGCCCTATGGTGCCAACCTCTGCCGGGCGCAATTTCCTCGCCCGTACCCATGCGGTTTTATCCGAACTGCGGCTGGCCCAAAGCGAACTGTCGATGATGGATCTCAGCCATCTGCCAGCGCTCTCCATTGGTTTGATCGATGACTTTGACAACGACCTCACCCCGCGCCTGGCCACTGCCCTGGCCGAAAGCCTGACGGAATGTCGCTTCAAGATGATCACCGCCTCCAGCCACGATATCCTACGCGCCATCGAAACCGATGAAATTCACCTGGCGGTAACCGCAACAACCGGCGCGCCGCAGGACGGGCTGACAGAATTCCCGCTGGTGCAGGACCCCTTTATTCTTGTGGCCCCCAAGGGCTTTTTTGCCAGTCAAAGCGAGGCCGCAGATCAGCTCAATCAGCTGCCCTTCCTGCGCTACGCAGCGGACCAACTGATCTCGCAGCAGATCGAGGCCCAGGTTCAGGCCCTGCAACTGGAGTTTGAAAACCGCTTTGAAATCGGCTCGCATCTGGCGTTGATGGCCATGGTCGCCCGCCGGATCGGCTGGGCGGTGACAACGCCGCTGGGCTATATGCGGGCGGCGCGTTTTCATGACGAGATCGAAGCCTTCCCGCTGCCCTTTGGCACTGCGGCCCGCACCATCTCGCTCTTTGCCAGCAAGGACTGGGCCGATGACCTGCCCCGCACCGTCGCGCAGACCACCCAGGGGCTGATCAAGCGGCAAATGGTGGATCCTTGCGTCGCCCGCCTGCCTTGGCTGGCGCAAGAGTTCACCCTGCTGGACACGCCAACCTAGGCTCTGGACCGATAAGCGGCATTGAACTTGATTGGTCGGTATGTTTCACGCCGCCAAACGATTGGGGGCATGATGCGTAACCTTTACTGGCTGAGCGACGATCAGATGCTGCGGCTTGCGCCGTATTTTCCGA
>NZ_JBDWPJ010000160.1:0-16633 GCF_039971195.1 Pseudophaeobacter sp. | reverse complement strand
CTGCACCACTTGCCGCGGGATCCACGGCACCCTCTGATGCTGGTTCTGCGACCTCGGGCTGCCCCACGTCGGCGGCAGGTTCTGCTGTCTGGCCGGGACTGGCTTCGGTTTGGGCATCCGTGGCCGCAGCGACTTCTGGTTCTGCCTTGGGTTCAGATGCTTCAGTAGCCTGTGCGGTCTCGGCGGCCTCTGTGGACTCGGTGGCCTGTGCGGTCTCAGGTGCAGGCGGTGTTTCTGCCTCCGCTGGAGCATCAGCGCTGTCTTGCACCGGAGTATCGGCGCCCTCTTCAGTCGCGACCGGATCGGACTGCTGCGTTACGCCTTCGATGATCACTGGCGGGTTAGCCGATGGTGAAATAGCAATGCTATTGCCACCTTGATCCGTTCCCGTGCCGCCAGACCCGTCCCCTTTGTCGTCAAAGACACCCAGCCAGACCGCCACAGCGCCACCTATCACAACAACCGTTGTGGCAATTCCCCCCAGGGTCAGGGCGCTCAGCCCGCCTGTTGCACCTGTCTCAGCCATCTTCTTCCTTCCCTTCAGACTGCACCAGCGAACCCCATCCCGAAGCCCGCCACACATCTGGTTGAGGCAGCCTAGCAACCGCGCTATCAAGGGTCAAAACGACAATTGCGTTTCCCCTTGAAATCTCAGCGAAAGGCTTCCTCATGAGCATAAAATCCGTCTGTGTGTATTGCGGATCCCGGTCTGGGGCAATGCCCGCCTATGAAAGCGCAGCCAAAAGCCTTGGGGTGATGCTTGCAGCCCGCGGGCTACGGCTGGTTTACGGCGCCGGAGATGTCGGTCTGATGGGGGTGGTGGCGCGGGCCACGCAAGAGGCCGGCGGCGAGACCTTTGGCGTCATCCCCGAACATCTGGTCCGGCGCGAGGTCGGAAAATCCGACCTCAACACCTATGTGGTCACCGAGACCATGCACGAACGCAAAAAGGTGATGCTGTATAATGCCGATGCGGTGGTAGTGCTGCCCGGCGGGCCGGGATCGCTGGACGAGTTGTTTGAAGCGCTGACCTGGCGCCAGCTTGGCCTGCACGAAAAACCCATCGTCATCCTCAATACAGAAGGTTACTGGGACAAGCTACGCGATCTGATTGACCACATGCTTGACCAGGGTTTTGCAGATGCCTCCCTGGCTGAGTTCCTCATCTGGGCCGACAGTGCGGAACAGGCGCTCGATGCGCTTAGTGAGTAAACTGCGCCATGTGACCCAGTACCTGTCGATCCGGCACCAGACTATCCCGCGCCGGTGGCATCCGGAGCCATCGGCCTGACCGCCTTGGCCTCTGTGCGTGATTTATGCAGGGCGCCAAGGGAGAAGATGATCACAGCGCCCCAGATCAAAACAAAGGCCGCACTGTGCCAGGGGGTAAACAGCTCTCCAAAAACCAGTGTGGCCACCAGGGCCTGAAGGGTTGGATTGAGGTATTGCAACACACCGATACTGCCCAGGGCCACGCGGCGGGCCGCATAGCTGAACAGAACCAAAGGCGCGCCAGTCAGGGGGCCCGACAGCATCAAAAGCCCAGCGTCCTGCCAGCCATTCAGAAAGCCACCGCCATCTGTCAGCGCCAGTACAGTCAGCGCGATGGGAAACAGCAACAGCACCTCGGCCGTGACCGAAACCACAGGACCGATATCAAGTCGTTTCTTAACAACACCGTAGATGGCAAAGCTAAAACCAAGGGTCAGGGCGATCCAGGGCGGCACACCAAGCCCATAGGTCAGGATAACCACAGCCAGGATCGCCAGACCAATGGCCAAAGCCTGCGCCCGGCTCAGATGCTCACCAAAAAACAGCCGCCCCAACACCACGCTGACCAAGGGGAAGATGTAATACCCCAGTGAGGATTCCGTGGCGCGGCCAATCTGTATCGAGGTGATAAAGATGAACCAGTTCAGGGAAATCATTGCCGTGGCAAGCATCAAGACCCGCACCCGGCGCCAGTCGGTCAGCACAGAGCCGAGCAGGCCCACCCTGCCCTGTACGGCCAGAATGCAGGCAAAGAACAAGCCCGACCACAGGATACGATGCGACAGGACCTGCTCTGGCGGGATATGGGCCAGCAGCTTGTAAAAGATCCCCGAAAGCCCCCAGATGGTGCAGGCCGCAATCATCGCGGCGACGCCTTTGGTCGCTTCGCTCATTGGATCTGTCCCCAGTTGTCTCTTGTTCCCATCCCGCACAGCCCCTTTGGTTAAACCAACAACGCCCGACCAATTGGCCGGGCGCTGTCGCTTACTCGCTTCGTTTTTGTGGGGCTTAGCCCAGTCGCGAAGCCACGTTTTCCCAGTTTACCAGGCTGTCGAGGAAGTTCGACAGGTAGGCGGGGCGCTTGTTGCGGAAATCGATGTAGTAGGAGTGCTCCCACACGTCGCAGCCCAACAGCGCGGTCTGGTCAAAGCACAGTGGATTCACACCGTTTTCAGTCTTGGTCACGGCGAGCGAGCCATCGGCGTTTTTCACCAACCAGGCCCAGCCAGAGCCAAACTGGCCAGCGCCAGCGGCAGAGAACTGCGATTTGAACTCATCAACCGAGCCAAAGCTCTCAACCAGAGCTTTTTCCAGCTCACCCGGCATAGCGGATGCGCCAGGGCCCATCATTTCCCAGAACTGGTTGTGGTTCCACAGCTGGGAGATGTTGTTGAAGATACCATTTTGCGCCACGGAAGAGGCATCATAGGTGCCCTTGATGATCTCTTCCAGCGACTTGCCGTCCCACTCGGTGCCGGCGATCAGCTTGTTGCCGTTGTCAACATAGGCCTTGTGGTGCAGATCGTGGTGGTATTCCAGAGTTTCTGCCGACATGCCCTTGGCGGCCAGCGCGTCATGTGCATAAGGAAGATCGGGAAGTTCAAAAGCCATGATGGACCCCTGTCAAAATAATGTTGCGTTCCTGTGCAGATACATGCGGCGCAGGCGGCAGCAGGTCAAGGGCCAAGACAATAAAACCGCGCATGGTCTATGTGCAAAAATGAGGAAATTCGAGATGATTGCACAGACATGGACCGCCGCACGCAAGATGGTCTACCGCGCCCGCGGCCACTATGCGGGCGCTCTGAATGGCCTTCCCTTCCGGCTTGACCCCTATCATTCCAAATTCTGGCGCAAGGCCTCTGCCGGCTCCTGGGAGCCTGAAACCTTCGCAGTGCTGGACGCCCATCTCGACAAGGATCACGACTATCTCGACATCGGTGCCTGGATCGGGCCAACCGTCCTATACGGAGCGGCAAAGGCGCGGCGGGTCTATTGTTTTGAACCCGATCCGGTTGCCTTTCGCTATCTCGCCTGGAACCTGGAGCTGAACGCGGTGCAAAATGTCTCTGCCTTCTCCGCCGCCCTGAGCCAGGGCGTTGGCATTGCCCGCATGGCCTCCTTTGGCGGCGAGGCTGGTGACAGCATGACCAGCCTGCTCAATGATGGCGAGCACGGTTCAGATGTGATCACCCTGGGCTGGGATGATTTTGCCAATTCCGCGGATCTCAGCAAGGTCTCGCTGGTCAAAATGGATATTGAAGGTGCGGAATTTGACGTTCTGCCCAGCCTGCTTCCCTGGCTTAAGGAACACCGCCCTACCTTATACCTGTCTACCCATGCGCCTTTTCTGGACGCCGAGACCCGCAAAGACCGGATGCAGCAACTGGCCAATTGCCTGTCCTTCTATGACACCTGCCTGGAAGACAATGGCCGCGCCGCGGGCTTTGATACCCTAACGCAAGAGCGGGCGATCACTCAGTTCCCTACCTTTCTGTTCAAGGGTTGATGTCGCGCCTTTGTCACCTAAGAAATGGGTTTCGGTCTTTCCCTTTGAAGGGCTTCACTTCTCAGCTTGCACGGCTTCAGCAGCGCAGGTTCCAAACCCCCACAAGGAGATCTCTGCAGTGACCACTTCGGGTAGTATCTGAAGCGAGACTTTCATTTTCTCAAAATTCACCAGTAACCTGTAGCGATCTCTGCTGGCCACAGCCTGCTGGGCGACGAAGGCCCGCTCTGCGTTCCAATCTAGAAGATAGGAGTTGTCGCTGCGCCGCACCAAAGTCACCGGCATGAAAACACTCCCAACCGATGCCTGGACCTGGGCCGCTTTTCGATCCTCTGCGAACTCCACTGAAAGCTGGGAGGGAAACCAGCCGGATTGGGAAACGCCCTCAACAGAACAGACCAGCGTTTCCGCGGCCGCGACACTACCAAGAAGAACAAAAGTAAGCGCGCCCAAAAATCTCCGATTCCAAAAATACATCTCGTTTCAAACCCATTCACAAAAACAGGCAGCCAAAGCTCCCATTTCAGAAAAACCACTTAATTCAACAGCGCAACTCTGCTTTTTTGAAAAACCCTCCCCCTAAATAGGGGGAAGGGAAACTTACTGTCAGGAATAAGGCTTACATTTCCCGGACCCACGATTGTGGTTTGCATATCCGCCAATGTATCCGGTGAACGTCACTTTCATGGATTTTCCATTAAACCGAAGGATGTTCTGCGTTGACAGTCTCGAGTTTCCGCTAATAGGAAGATTTTCCACATCCCAAGAGATCACATATTTGTTCGACCCAGATTGCTCAAGCACACCTGCAATAGGCTGGCCGTAGACCTCGTGGATATACCCGTCATAGACCTGTACAGAGCTGCGATTGTTTGAGAAATCAAGCAAAACTTTTGGTGGCACCAACCCGTAATCAGAATGGACTGTGAGCTCACACATGTACCGCTCTCCAGCCGCGACTCCCGAGGCACACCAAAGGCTAACTACGGCCGCGACTTTCAATACTTTTATGGGTTTCAACTAATTCTCCTTCCAAAGTACAATTCTCGATGCATCGACACTTTCCGCTAACTGTTGCTGGCTGATCATTCCCATTGGAACCATCATTGTGAACCTGTAAAGATATCCGGTTTTTCGCAACATCCAAAATAGCCCAAAACCTGAACGAGCCTTTTAGTCTACGATCTTCCAATTCCACCCAGGGAAGTGCCCATCGAAACTTAATTCTCGTTGCCGTCTGGCTGGTCGTCACCGTAACAATTGGATTTTCTGATATCTCACTGGTAAATGGCCCCTGCACGCTTACCCTAGCTGGGTTTCCCTCAGCAAAGACACTCAAGGCCCAAGGGTATTGGTGAACCGGCGTTACTATCCGCCGAGGCTGTGCAAGCTCGGTCAGTTCGCAACGATAGTGGGCTCGCTCAGCGAAAACGGGTGACGCAAAAGAACCAACGAGCAGGCTGCAAATCACTCCAGTTGTCAGAGCTGTCATTCCAAGACTACAGGAACAGGGCAAAGGGATTCCTCTTGCAAATAAAATGACACCTTCCAAAAAAATAGGGCCTCCAAATCGCTTTGGAGGCACCCTAGGTTCAGGTTTTTCGAATTTCAACCTAAAACTGAATTCGAATTTCAGTAAACGCCTACCGCCGATCGTGGGTGCGCTGCATTGGACAAAAGGCCAAACATATAGGCCCCAACAGAACGGAAGCAAACGATGCGAAAGCTGCCGTCTTCTTGCAGCCAGACCGCTGCGGCAACCTGCGCCGTGCGGCTGCGGCGGAAGCTGCCGGGGGTGAAGACCTCAGGCGAGAAATCCACCGGGCTGATCTTGGCCAAAACCTCGCGGGCGCCTTCCCCTGCAATGCGAAAGAAGGACCGGGCATCTGACACATTGGCCGCCAGCGCGTGCTCACCCTCCAAAGCCTTGGCAAGTTCTGCGGTCTTGGCGACTGCCTCGCCATAAGGCACCAGGAGCAGCAGCTCATCCGGGGACATCCAGGCCGCAGCGCCGCTCTCCACAACCGATATCTTCCCCTGCTCCGGCACCTTCGCACCGGTGGCCGCCTTGACGGCAGTCTTTAGGGCCTTTGACGTGAGATCGCCGCGCAGGGTGATCATCCCCTGCAGGCCTGCGTCTTCGACCATGGCGATACCAGTGAACTGAGCGCCATTGGTGGCAGTGACAGGATTAGACATTCTGCTTCTCCCCTTCCTTGTCGTAAAACACCGGGTCAACGATCTTGGCGCTATAGGTCTTGCCATCGGTTCCGGGGAACTCGATCACCTCGCCCATGCGTTTGGGACCATGTTTCACCAGACCCATGGCAATGCCCCGGCCCAAAGTCGCCGAGAAGTAGGTCGAGGTCACCCGGCCAATCACATTCTGCTGACCATTGGCGTTGATGCCATTGCCCTTGGCATAAGCACCATCCGGCAGGACAGAGCCATCGACAGTCTCCAGCCCCACCAGCTTCCAGCGGTCCGGGTCGGCCATATGCGAGCGCAGATGCGCCCGTTTTCCCAGGTAGTCCTCTTTCTTCTTGGACAGGGCCCAGTTCAGGTTGAGATCCTGTGGGATCACGGTGCCGTCAGTCTCATCCCCGATCATGATAAAGCCTTTTTCGGCCCGCAGAATATGCAGGGTCTCAGTGCCATAGGGCATGACATTGAATTCCTTGCCTGCCGCCATCAACGCGTCCCAAAAGGCCTGTCCCTCTGAGGCGGCAACGGCAATCTCATAGGACAGCTCCCCCGAGAAGGAGATCCGATAGGCGCGGGCGTTAAAGCCGCCAATTTTCCCATCGCGCCATTCCATGAAGGGCAGCGCTTCTTTGCTGAGGTCCATGCCGCCACCGGCCAGGGTATTGATCTTTTCCAGCACCTTGCGGGCCTTAGGGCCAACAACCGCGACCTGGGCGTATTGCTCGGTCACATTGGCGACATAGACTTTCCAGTCCCACCACTCGCATTGCAGCCAGTCTTCCATCCAGCCATGGATGCTCTCGGCGCCGCCGGTGGTGGTGTGGCACAGCCAGGTGTCTTCATCGATACGGGCAACAACCCCGTCATCCATCAGGAAACCGTTTTCCGAGCACATCAACCCGTAGCGGCATTTGCCGACCTTCAGGTTTGACATCATGTTGGTATACATCATGTCGAGGAACTTGCCCGCATCCGGGCCTTTGACGATCAGCTTCCCCAGGGTAGAGGCATCCAGCAGACCGAGGTTCTCGCGCGTGTTCTTGACCTCTCGGTTCACCGCGTCATGGCGGCTCTCGCCGCTGCGGCAATAGGCAAAGGGACGACGCCACTGGCCGACCGGCTCCCAATCCGCACCATTGGCATCATTCCAGTCATAGATCGGCGTCTTGCGCACTGGCTGGAAGATTTCGCCGCGCGCCTCGCCGCCAATCGCCCCCATCGAAATCGGGTGATAGGGCGGGCGGAAGGTGGTGGTGCCGACCTGCGGAATTTCCGAGTTCAGACTATCCGCAAGGATCGCCAGTCCATTGATATTGCTGAGCTTGCCCTGATCAGTTGCCATGCCAAGCGTGGTATAGCGCTTGGTATGTTCAACGCTTTCATAGCCTTCGCGGGCGGCCAGTTGCACGTCAGAGACTTTGACATCGTTCTGATAGTCGAGCCAGGTCTTCATCCGCAGTTTGATATCGGCCTTGGCAGGCATCAGCCAAACCGGTTCCATCGCGGCCTCGGCCTCAGCCTCGCCCTTGGCAGCGCTCACAGATTTGGCCGGGAAGCCAGCGGCTTCGGCCGCCTCCGCGCCAGCCTTTGCTGCGTCTTTCAGCACCGCGCCCAGATCCAGATGACCATTGGAGGACCCTGTGGCGATGACAAAGCCAACGCCAGTGTCACCAAGCGGGGGGCGGGCAGGATCAGGGCGGAAGAAGGCATGGTCCTTGTCCCAGCTCAGCTTGCCGCCGCAATGGGACCAAAGATGCACAACCGGCGACCAGCCACCAGACATTGCGACCGCATCTGCCTCGATCTCTTCCTGAGCACCGCCTTCGCCATTCTGGGCGCAAATGGCGACCTTGGTCACCCGCGGGCCATCCTTGACCTTGGCAATGGCGCGGCCGAGCTCAACCCGGATACCTTTTTCGCGCACTGCTTCCATCAGCGCGCCGCCGCCGGTGTCGCGGGCATCCACCACGCGCACCACTTCGACGCCAGCCTCATGCAGGCACAGCGCAGTGCGATAGGCATCGTCATTATTGGTGGCAACCACAACCTTTTGGCCCGGGGTCACGCCCCAGTTCACCACATAGTCACGCATCGAGGCCGCCAGCATCACACCCGGCACGTCATTGCCGGCAAAGGAAAGCGGGCGCTCAATGGCACCGGTGGCGGTCACGATCTGTTTGGCGCGGATCCGCCACAGCCGGTGGCGTGGACCACCCTGCCCCGGCGCGTGATCGGTCAGACGTTCATATCCCAGCACATAGCCGTGATCATAAACCCCCGAGCCCATGCAGCGATCGCGCAGGGTGACATTCGCCATGCCGCGCAGCTCTTCCAGGGTTTTTTCGATCCAAGCCTCGGGCGCGTCACCATCAATACTACCGCCATCCACGGGCGCACGACCGCCCCAGTGGTTGTTCTGCTCCAGCACCAGCACTTTGGCACCGCTCAGCGCCGCGGACTTGGCTGCCTGCAGACCAGCTACACCGCCCCCAACAACAACCACATCGGCAAAGAAGTAGAAATGCTCGTAGCTATCCGCATCTTTCAGCTCTGCATCTGGGGCTTCGCCCAGACCGGCGGATTTGCGAATGATCGGCTCATAAAGATGCTTCCACAGCGGACGCGGATGGATGAACATCTTGTAGTAGAACCCAGCGGTCAGGAACCGCGACAGCTTGTTGTTGATCGACAAGACGTCGAACTCCAGGCTCGGCCAGTGGTTCTGCGACTGCGCAGATAGCCCCGAGAACAGCTCGGTGGTGGTAGCGCGCTGGTTCGGCTCGTAGCGATCGCCCTTGCCCAATTGCATCAGCGCATTGGGCTCTTCCGAGCCAGAGGCCACAACCCCGCGCGGGCGGTGGTATTTGAACGACCGACCCATCATCATCTGGTCATTGGCCAAAAGCGCCGAGGCCAGACTGTCGCCAGCATAACCCAACATGCGCTTGCCGTTGAAGGTGAATTCGATCTGTTTGGACCGGTCAATCAGCCGACCCTGTTTGGCGAGACGCGTGCTCATGGTGCAGACCTTTCATCACTGGGTTTGCAGAACGCGCTGCAAAGTATTTCTGAGGGGAGCGCCTGACCCTGGGTGGGTGCAAAGCGCCCTCCCGTGGGGAGGGTCCGGCGCTGCCCGGCGCTGCCGCCGGGCCTTTTCCAATTCTGGTTGAGAGACATCATTCCGCCGCATCCGAGAATTCGCGCCAGCTCCAGCCAGGGCGTTTTGCGGTGATCTTGTCTTTGATCTCCTGCGGCGGCTCATAGGTCTGCGCCGAATAGGTGCCAAAGACCTCCATGGTCATGGTGCAGCGGGCAGCGTGGAACCACTTGCCGCAGCCATTCGCGTGCCGCCAGCGCTCAAAATGCACCCCCTTGGGGTTTTCGCGCATGAACAGGTAATCGTGGAACTGGTCATCATCCGAGCCAGGGCCATAGCGCTTCAGATGCGCTTCGCCACCGGCGCCCAGTTCGGTTTCTTCGGCTTTCACACCACAATAAGGGCATTCAAGGATCAGCATTATTGCTCTCCCGTTTCATTGTTGATCAGCGACCGTCCGCTTTGGAAAAGCAACATCCCCAAAGCACCGACAATGGCTACTCGCAGCCAGATCAACTGAGTTTGCAAAATCGCGATTACTCCACCTTCAAATTGCCCCAGAAAGCGAAATGGATTCATTTCCGGATAGTCGGCGTTTAGCCAGTCTCCGAAAGCGAACAACATTACTAGCCCCCCTAGTAGGCAAAGTGTGTAACCGCACAGTTTCTTCATCAGTGCGCCACACCGGCAGCAACGCTCTCGTCGATGAACTTGCCTTCTTTGAAGCGCATCATCGTGAACTCCTCGGTCAGCGGCGAATGGCCTGTCGCCATCAGTTCCGCCATGGCCCAGCCAGATCCGGGGATCGATTTGAACCCCCCGGTGCCCCAGCCACAGTTGATAAAGCAGTTGCCCACCGGTGTTTTTGAAATCAGCGGCGAGCGGTCGCCGGTCACATCGACAATGCCTCCCCACTGGCGCAGCATCTTGAGGCGGCTGACCATCGGGAAGGTCTCTACCAGGGCGCGCACGGTTTCCTCGATATGGTGGAAACTGCCACGCTGAGTGTAGTTGTTGGCTGCATCTGTGCCGCCACCAATCACCATCTCGCCTTTGTCGGACTGGGACATATAGCCGTGCACAGTGTTGGCCATGACAACCACATCCATACAGGGTTTGATCGGCTCGGACACCAGCGCCTGCAGAGCAACAGACTCCATTGGCAGACGGAAGCCAGCCATTTCAGACAGATGTGAGGCGTTGCCAGCAACAACCATACCCATCTTGTCGCAATCAATTGGACCTTTGGAGGTCTCGACCCCGGCCACGCGACCGTTTTCGACCCGCACACCTGTGACTTCGCATTGCTGGATGATATCCATGCCCATGTCGGAACAGGCTCGGGCATAGCCCCAAGCCACGGCATCGTGACGGGCGGTGCCGCCGCGCTCTTGCCACAGACCACCCAGTACCGGGTAACGGGGTCCATTCAGATTGATGATCGGCACGATCTCTTTGACCCGCTCAGGGCTGATCCATTCGGTCTGCACCCCCTGCAGCGCATTGGCATGGGCGGTGCGTTTGTAGCCACGGATCTCATGCTCGGTCTGCGCCAACATGATGACACCCCGCGGGCTGAACATCACGTTGTAGTTCAGATCCTGGCTCATGGTCTCATAAAGGCTGCGCGCCTTTTCATAGATCGCCGCCGAAGGATCCTGCAGATAGTTGGAGCGGATGATGGTGGTATTGCGACCGGTATTGCCGCCGCCCAGCCAGCCCTTTTCGATAATTGCGACATTGGTGATGCCGTAATTCTTGCCAAGGTAATAGGCCGTGGCCAGACCATGGCCCCCGGCCCCGACGATGATCACATCGTAGTGGCGTTTGGGTTCCGGCGAGCGCCATGCGCGCTCCCATCCGGTATGATAGCGCAGGGCTTCCCGCGCGACAGCAAAGGCTGAATAGCGTTTCATGGGCGAATCCGATGGTTCGAGACTGATCACAGGTATGCCCCAGAGGCTAACCCATCCGGTGCCGTTTATCGTCGCATTTTTGCACTCTTGCGACATGCCCCCAGACAGTCCCCGCCCCAGCCCGATCCGGACAGGAGCACACACCCGCGCAGATAGGTCTTTTTTCCTGTGCAAGGCCCCTGTAGATGAGATCCGGGGGAACCGCCCCCAAAGCGTCAGCAATCTGCGGAGTGACTATGGTATTCTGGATCCTGATTTCCTTTGTTGCTTTGGCAATGACGGCCCTGCTTGCGCTGGTGTTGCTGCGCGCCCATTCCCAGGGAGAGCCGCCCGCCGCCTATGATCTTCGGGTCTACCGACAGCAACTTGGCGATATAGACAAGGATCTGGCGCGCGGCGTCATCAACACGTCTGATGCGCAACGGGTCCGCACCGAGGTCTCGCGGCGTATCCTGGCGGCTGACGGGCAGCTGCAAGAACAGTCCGCTGGTAGCACCCAGCCCCATGGCCTCAGCCGGGTCGCAATTTTACTGACGGCTGCCCTGTTGATGGGCGGCACCCTGGCGCTCTATTGGCGGCTTGGCGCTCCGGGTTATGGCGATATGGGGCTGGCCTCCCGGATCGCGGCCTCCGAAGAATATGCCCGCACCCGCCCCAACCAGGCCGAAGCCGAAGCCAAGGTTCCAACTCTGCCGGTGCCGAATATTGAACCCAGCTACGCCGAACTGGTTGCCCAGTTGCGCAAAACCGCTGGCGAACGCCCGGATGATGCCCAGGGCCAATCGCTGCTGTCGCAACATGAGGCCAATCTCGGCAACTTCAAAGCTGCCTATCAGGCCAAACAAAACTATATCCGGATTATGAGTGGCGATTTGGAAGCGCAGGATTACGGCGAATTGGCAGAGCTGATGATCCTGGCGGCCGGCAGTTATGTCTCTCCTGAGGCGGAGGAAGCATTGGACACCACTCTGAGGCTGGATCCCGACAATGGCCCGGCACGCTACTACTACGGCTTGCTGCAGGGGCAATTGAATCGGCCCGGAATAGCCTTTCGGATCTGGGCCGATACTCTGCGCCAAGAACCACAGGATGCGCCCTGGATTGGCGCAATCCAATCCCAGATCCAGGAAATGGCCTATCGCGCCGGCATAGACTACACGCCGATTACCCCACCGGGGGCTGCTGGTTCTGATGCGCCAGCCCTGGCCGGGCCCAGTGCCGAAGATATGTCGGCCGCGCAGGAATTGACCCTAGAGGAGCGTCAAGAGATGATCCGCGGCATGGTGGCACGGCTGTCTGACCGTCTGGCAACCGAAGGCGGCAGTGCTGATGAATGGGCGCAGCTGATTGGCGCCCTTGTCGTCCTGGGTGAACAAGAGCGCGCCAAGGCCATCTATGAGGAGGCCAAAACACGCTTTGCCGAGAGCGCCGCTGCTTTGGCGCGGATCAAAGCGGCCGCAACACAGGCCGGGCTAAGCCAATGATCTACGACGATTTTGAAGAGTTCGCCGCTGCTGTTCCCGGCTTCACCTCGCTTGCGGGTCTTGATTTTGGCGACAAGACCGTCGGCGTGGCTATCTCGGACCGCATGGGCACTGTGGCGACCCCGCTGGAAACCATCAGGCGCAAGAAGTTTACCCAGGATGCCGAACGCTTGTTTGAAATCACATCGGCCCGCGAAGTCGGTGGCCTGCTTTTGGGCCTGCCGCGCAACATGGATGGCAGCGAAGGCCCGCGCTGTCAGAAAACCCGCGCCTTTGCCCGAAATCTGTCCCGCCTGACCGAACTGCCAATTGGCTTTTGGGACGAGCGGCTCAGCACTGTGGCGGCTGAAAGGGCGCTCTTAGAGGCAGATACGTCACGCAAACGTCGCGCAGAGGTTATCGATCATGTGGCCGCTTCCTATATCCTGCAGGGAGCACTGGATCGTATGAGGCACCTGAAGAATGACTAAGAGCGACGGAAAAGAGGTCTGGCAACGCGATGAGGTGCAGTCTCCCTGCATCAATATCTGCGTGGTGCATCCGCAGGCGCGTATCTGCACCGGCTGCTATCGCTCCATCGATGAAATTACCCAGTGGTCAAAGATGACCCCAGAGGCCCGCGCCGAGGTGATGGAGGAACTGCCCGGTCGAGCCTCTGATCTGACCAAACGACGCGGCGGGCGGGCAGCCCGGCTGAAACGCTAAGGGCCATCTGCGACGAGGCCGTTTCCTTTCGCCAAGCCAGGCAAGGCTCGCCCTCCAAAACCGCCATTTAATCCTTCTGCTGGGCTGCGCCTTCTGGGTAGCGGACTTACTGCGTCGTCTCAGGCTGCTGCACCTGCGCCATGGCCTGCAACAGCAGCTCAGGTCCGGCGCCTGGACGATTGGCACCTTCCGACAACATCCGCCGCCAGGCCCGCGCACCGGGTCGGCCGGCAAAAAGCCCCATCATATGCCGGGTAATCTGATGCAGCCGCGCACCGTTGCTCAGGTTCTGTTCAATATAGGGCAACATCTGCTCAACCACCTCAAAAGGATCGCGTTCTGTGCCAGTGTCAAAGACCCGCATATCCGCAGCGGCAAGGACATCCGTTGGCTGGTGATAGGCGGCCCGACCAATCATCACCCCGTCCAGGCCGCGCTCCAGATGCTCAAGAGCAACCTCCAGCGTGTCGATACCGCCATTGATTGAGATATGTAGGTCAGGGAATTCGGCCTTCATCTGGTGCACCAGATCATAGTCCAGCGGAGGAATATCGCGGTTTTCCTTTGGCGACAGTCCTTTCAGCCAGGCTTTGCGGGCGTGAATGGTCACCCGCTGGCAGCCAGCGTCGCGGATCTTTTCAAGAAACCCCGGCAGAATGTCCCGTGGCTCTTGTTCGTCCACGCCAATGCGACATTTCACCGTGACATCAACGGCCACTTTGCTGCGCATCTCAGCTACGCATTCCGCCACCAGATCGGGGCTTTGCATAAGCACCGCACCGAAGGCTCCAGACTGCACCCGGTCGCTTGGACAACCACAGTTGAGATTGATCTCATCATACCCGGCCTGCGCGCCCAACGCGGCAGCCTGCCCCAGTTCCTGAGAGTCCGAGCCGCCTAACTGCAGCGCCACGGGGTGTTCCTCGACACTGTGATCCAGCAAATGCAGCGCCCCCCCCCGGACCAAGGCAGGTGCCGTCACCATCTCAGTGTACAACAAGGCCTCGTGGCTGAGCAGCCGATGCAAGTAGCGACAATGGCGATCTGTCCATTCCATCATCGGTGCCACACTTAAACGTGCTGCGGATTCTGCGTTCGTCTTCAAGGCGTTATTTCCACATTTCTTGCCAAACCAGCCGCGACACCTCCTGCGACTTGGGCGGGGCAGCCATGACTGCAAAGGCATTTTTGATTCGCGGTTGCCCCGACCTAGCATATCTTGAGGAGACTGGCAGCAGCCCCGGTGTTTAGGCAAACCATCCATAGCGCGTAGCTTCAAAGCCAGGATGCCATGCCCCCCTTTAGCAAAAAACACCCAGCAGAACGGATCCGGACCTTAGGCGTTTCTCTGCTTTCAAAAAATCTCACCTCCAGTGAAGTTTTCCTCTGGACGTGCAAAATCACCAAAGCTATACGAACCCCACATTCCGGCGTAGCTCAGCGGTAGAGCAGTTGACTGTTAATCAATTGGTCGTAGGTTCGATCCCTACCGCCGGAGCCAATCACACCGCAAGGCGTTGATTGCAAGCAAAAGTCCCGCTCCGACAAATCGGGCGGGATTTTTTTGTTGCACAAAGCTTTGCACAAAAGCTTGCACAGAATTCCCGCCCCTTTGCCCGGCACCTCCCAACTGACGGAGGCCCATTGGGCATGTTCTCGACCCCATCTCGAACGTCGCAAGACAGGTTTCCACTGGCGCAGGCGCGTGCCGGCCCGGATTTCAAACAGATTCATACCTGCATTTTTCTGTTCTCCGCTGCACACTCACGTCCCCCGCGAGGCCGCAGAGCTTGCCCGTCGACTGACGACGATCAGCGAACTCTGCTTCAACGCGGAGACAGACGTGCGCCCGGAAATCATGACTTCCATTTTTGTGGATTATTCCAAGTTTGAGATCGCTCGGTTCGATCACCTGCGCGCCCTGACCGGGCCGCGCACCCGGCAGGCACCTGCGCAAGGTCGTATCAGCCGCCGGAGCCCGCCGCCGCCCTCGAAATTGAACGAACTCCCCAGCCGCCAAAAGTGAAGCGCCCCTAGTTTCCTAGACGCCTGCTTCGTTCATTTTCTGCTGTTTCAATTCATAGTCAACCGGCGACAGCATGCCATTGTTGGAGTGCCTGCGCGTCGGGTTGTAAAACATCTCAATGTATTCGAACACGTCCCGCCTCGCAGCATTGCGTGTGAGGTAGGTTCGCCGCCAAATGCGCTCCCGCTTCAAAAGCTGGAAGAAGCTTTCTGCGACCGCGTTATCATGACAATTTCCGCGTCTGCTCATGCTGGCAACCAGATCGTGTTTGCTAAGGAACGACTGCCACTCTTTGCCAGTAAACTGTGAACCTTGGTCTGAATGGATCATGACCTTTTGCTTTGGTTTGCGTCGCCAAACAGCTGCCAGCAAGGCTTGCAAGGCCAGGTCAGTTGTCATGCGAGATTGCATCGACCAACCAACGACACGCCGTGAAAACAGATCGATGACCACAGCAAGATATGACCAACCTTCATGGGTTCTGATGTCGGTAATATCGGTCACCCAAACCGCGTCAGGTGCCGCAACCTCAAACTGTCTGTCCAGCGTGTTGTCAGCGACCACAGCAGGTTTGCCGCCGTAGCGACCAGGCCGGCGCTTGTATCCGATCTGTGCTGTGATGCCCGCAAGGCTCGCCAATCGTGCCACACGGTTCTCGGAGCAGGTCTCACCAACAACGCGTAGATCATCGGTCAGCTTCCGATAGCCATAAGCCTTCCCGCTCTCTGTCCATGCTTGGTGGATCAGCTCTGTCTGGCGCGCATCTTCAAGCGCACGCTGACTTAACGGTTCTTTAAGCCATGCATAAAACCCGCTGAAATGCACCATCAGCACCCGGCACATTGAGCGCACCGAAAACTCCGCACGGAGGGCCTCAAAAAAAGCGTACCTCACTGAGACTCGCGCGCGAAGTATACGGTCGCCTTTTTTAGAATAATGCGCTCTCAGTCACGCGGGCCAACTCGCGCTTAAGTCGTCGGATCTGAGCGGAGCGCAAAGAACTGGCTGGCTGGGGCTCATGGCCCCGCAGGTGATCACCTGATTGAGCTCATGCGTCATTCAGATGAAGTCGCCGAAACCGTTCTGGCCCTATGTGGCCGGAGCGAAATCTGCATTGCCTTGGAGCTTGCATATCTCCGAAAAACCCTCATCAGGCTGCTTTCAACGACAGATGAAATCATAGGGGTGGAATTTAAAGATGTTTAGTAATGCGATGAAATATTTCGAGTTTTCACCTGATTATTTCCCACTGACTTATAGCTCACTGCTTACATCCAGCTCTCAGCATAGAGTTGTTCGATCTGCTCGACCTCATCATCACTCAGGGCCTCGAATTCGCCACTGCGTGCTCTATGGGAAAGCTTACCGTCATTCTGTGCCAGGAACTTCCTGAGCAATTCAGTTTCCTTGTTGGGCATG
>NZ_JBDWPJ010000159.1:0-15728 GCF_039971195.1 Pseudophaeobacter sp. | reverse complement strand
GTGGCTCTGATACCACCGCTGTTGCCTTTGCCGCGGCCTTTGAGGCTGAGCGCTGCGACATCTACACTGATGTGGACGGAGTCTATACCACCGATCCGCGGATCTGCGACAAGGCGCGCAAGCTCGACAAGATCTCGTTTGAAGAAATGCTGGAATTGGCCTCGCTGGGGGCCAAGGTGCTGCAAACCCGCTCGGTTGAACTGGCGATGCGTTACCGGGTGCGGCTGCGTGTCCTCTCCAGTTTCGAAGAGCAAAATGACAATGCTGGCACGCTCGTATGTGCCGAGGAGGACATTATGGAATCCAATGTTGTGGCCGGTGTGGCCTATTCTCGTGACGAAGCCAAGATGACCCTGATGTCGGTTGCCGACCGTCCGGGCATCGCTGCGACCATCTTCAACGCCCTCTCCGATGGTGGTGTGAACGTTGATATGATCGTGCAGAACATCTCCGAAGATGGCCGCACGGATATGACCTTCTCTTGCCCGACCGATCAGGTGGGCCGCGCTGACAAGGCGCTGCTGGGCATCAAGGAAGAGGGCGAGCTGAACTACGCCGAACTGGTTGCCGACAAAGATGTGGCCAAGGTCTCGGTAGTGGGCATCGGCATGCGTTCGCAATCCGGTGTTGCGGCTAAGATGTTCAAGGTGCTCTCGGATGAGGGGATCAATATCAAGGTCATTACAACCTCAGAGATTAAGATTTCGGTGCTTGTGGATCGGAAATACATGGAACTTGCGGTCCAAGCACTGCATGAT
Source organism: Pseudophaeobacter sp. (assembly GCF_039971195.1). Taxonomy (GTDB): domain Bacteria; phylum Pseudomonadota; class Alphaproteobacteria; order Rhodobacterales; family Rhodobacteraceae; genus Pseudophaeobacter. Next base: position 14,970 of record NZ_JBDWPJ010000159.1, on the reverse strand, counting down.
GCCTTTGAATTGGATACGGCAGCCTGATCACCTTGGGCTGCCTGCCACAAAAAGAATATGTGAACAGGGCCCATGGTCGACTCTACTGAATCTGAAAGCCGCAAGCTGCTTGGCCGCCTGCGCGAGGCCATGGCTGGGGAAGACCCCGGCCAGGCCCGTTTGGACAAGATTACCCATCTGATCGGTGACAGCATCGGGACCGAGGTTTGCTCGGTCTATCTGTTTCGCGATGATGAAACGCTGGAACTTTGCGCCAGTGAGGGTCTGAACGTCGAATCCGTTCACCAAACCCGCATGCGCATCGGCGAAGGCCTGGTGGGGCGTGTGGCCAAGTTCGGCAAGGTGATCAACACGCCGGATGCGCCCAATGCCAAGGGCTTTCGCTATATGCCGGAAACCGGCGAAGAGCGGTTTTCTTCCTTTCTAGGTATTCCAATTCAACGGCTTGGCGAAATGCTGGGCGTTCTGGTCGTGCAGTCAAAAGACGCGCGTGAGTTTTCTGCCGATGCAGTCTATGCGCTCGAAGTGGTGGCCATGGTCATCGCCGAGATGACCGAGCTGGGTGCTTTTGTGGGCGAAGAATCAGGTCTGTCGCCGCTGCACCAGCAGCCGGTTCTGTTACCAGGGACCGCTGCTCAGGAAGGCGCTGCCGAGGGGCATGTCTGGCTGCACGAGCCGCGCGTGCTGGTGACCAATCCGATTGCCGAAGATCCGGACCGCGAAATGGAACGCCTCCACGAAGCGGTGGAACAGCTGCGTGTTGGCGTCGACAAGATGCTTGAGATCTCGCAAAACGGTGACAAAGAGCAGCTGCAGGTGCTCGAGGCTTACCGGATGTTTGCCAATTCCAAGGGCTGGATGCGGCGCATGGAGGAGGATATCTCCAGCGGTCTCAGCGCCGAAGCTGCGGTTGAAAAAGAACAATCCCAGGCACGGGCACGGCTGTCACAGGTACAGGATGCTTATCTGCGCGAGCGGCTGAGCGATCTGGATGATCTGTCCAACCGTCTATTGCGAATTCTGACCGGACAGGGGGCCGAAACCGGTGCCGAGCTACCTGATGACCCCATTCTGGTCGCCCGTAACATCGGCCCTGCCGAACTGCTTGAATATGGCCGCAACCTCAAAGGCATCGTACTCGAAGAGGGCTCGGTTGGCTCTCACGCGGCCATCGTCGCCCGGGCGCTGGCCATCCCGCTTGTGGTGAACACCAAACGCATCACCAATGAGGCGCTGAATGGCGACCATATCATGGTGGATGGCGAACAGGGCGTGGTGCATTTGCGTCCCGATGACAGTGTCGTCAGCGCCTTTCGCGACAAGATTGCGATGCTGGCCCAGGCGCAGGAGCGCTATGTGTCGATCCGCGAAAAACCCGCCATAACGCTGGATGGGCAAAAAATCGACCTGGTGATGAATGCCGGCCTGATGGCAGATCTGCCTTCTCTGGAGAACTCTGGTGCCGAGGGCGTTGGCCTGTTCCGGACCGAGCTGCAATTCCTCGTGCGAAACCAGATGCCGCGCCGGTCTGAACTGGTTGCGCTCTATAAACGGGTGCTGGACGCGGCCCAGGGTAAACGGGTTGTATTTCGAACTTTGGATATTGGGTCAGACAAGGTGCTGCCCTATATGAAGCCAAATGATGAGCCAAACCCTGCCTTAGGCTGGCGTGCCATCCGGGTTGGCCTGGACAAACCCGGCATCATGCGGATGCAGCTGCAGGCGCTGATGCGGGCCGCCAACGGACGTCCCCTAACGGTGATGTTTCCCTTTGTTGCCCAGGCCGAAGAATTCCGCTCGGCCCGTGATGAGGTGAACAAGACGCTGGAGCGCGAACGCATCCTGGGTCATGCCCTGCCGGAAAGCTTGGAAATTGGCGCCATGCTGGAAACGCCATCGCTGGCCTATGCGCCGCAGAAGTTCTTTGACGAGGTTGGTTTTATCTCTGTCGGCGGCAATGACCTGAAACAGTTTTTCTTTGCTGCCGACCGTGAAAATGAACGGGTGCGCAAACGCTATGACAGCCTCAATGTCAGCTTCCTGAGCCTGATCGAACAGATCGTGGAGCGTTGTGAAACCTCCGGAACTCCGCTGAGTTTCTGTGGGGAGGACGCTGGCCGCCCGATCGAGGCCGCCTGTCTGGCAGCCATGGGTATGCGCACTCTTTCAATGCGACCTGCATCAATTGGACCTGTTAAGTCTTTGTTAATGCGTGTTGACCTGAATGATTTGCGGAAAGTCATCTATGACTCCCGCCATCGCGGCGATCAATCCGTGCGCGAGGCCGTCATGCGTTATCTGCGCGAAAGCTGACAAATCCCAACCCTTTTCGTTGATCAACGAGGCCAATACCCAGCAGGTGCTTTCTGGTCTTGCCACTCTGTGCAACCGTGTTCTTGCTGAAACTCTGGCGACATGTTTGCGCCTACTGCCCCGGTTTGATCCTGATTTTGCTCCAATCACCTTATCTCATGTTGTAACTCTGGCGCAAAAAAAAAGTGAAAAACACCAGATAAATTTACAATATGCAACTTTTTTGCTCTTTTAAGGGGATATTCTCTCCACAGGGCTCCCATGTCTATGGAACGTTAAGGCCGAAAACCGGTTTTTCAAGGATTTGGGCTCCTTTCCTCCGGTGTGTTTTGTGTTGCGATTGGCATTTATTCACAGAGTTATCCCATGAGAAAACGTGGTTAATGTTCTGTTAATACTCGGAAATTGGTTTTGCGCACAGAATGCCGTTTGTTAGCCCCGAATGAGAGTTCCTTCCGCTACTTGTCTGCGGTGGTGCTCTCAGATCAAGAAACAGGCGATGTAGTAGCACGGTGTTGGAAGATTAACTTCAAGCCTAAAACTTTAAGCTTGAAGTTTTAATTCGCTGACCTATCCTGATGGTGCAAGGTGAGTTCCAGGGGAGAATGGGTCATGAAAGTCGCATGTTTAGGAGGTGGGCCGGCCGGGCTCTATTTTGCAATCTCACTAAAACTGCGGCAGCCAGAGGCCGAAGTGACGGTGTTTGAGCAGAACAATGCCGATGACACCTTTGGCTGGGGCGTGGTGCTGTCGGATGATGCGCTGGACAATTTGAGCAAGAATGATCCTGCCAGCGCGCGGTCGATCAAAGAGAGCTTTGCCTATTGGGACGATATTGCCGTGGTGCAGGACGGTCAGCGGACAGTCTCGCAGGGGCATGGGTTCGCGGGCATCGGGCGCAAGAAGATGCTGTTGATCCTGCAGGAGCGCGCCCGTGCCCTTGGGGTGGATTTGCAGTTTGAAACTCGGGCGCGGCCTGCAGCTGACTACCAGAAAGACTATGATGTTGTGGTAGGCTGCGACGGCTTGAACTCAGCGGTGCGCAGTGAGTTCGCTGATCACTTCAAGCCCAATATCGATGTGCGCCCCTGCAAGTTCATCTGGCTGGGAACCCATCAGAAATTTGACGATGCCTTCACCTTTGTATTCGAAAAAACCAAACACGGTTGGGTTTGGATTCACGCTTATCAATTCGACGACAACACTGCGACAGTGATTGTTGAATGCTCTGGCGAGACCTGGGACCGCTGGGGTTTTGAGGATATGTCCAAAGAAGAGATCATTCGCACCTGCGAGGAGATCTTTGCCGATCACCTTGGTGGCCATAGTCTGATTTCCAACGCTGACCACCTGCGGGGCTCAGCCGTCTGGATCAATTTCCCGAGGGTTCTTTGTGACAAGTGGCATCATGAAAATGTGGTGCTCTTGGGGGATGCCTCGGCAACGGCGCATTTCTCAATCGGGTCCGGTTCGCGTTTGGCCTTTGACAGTGCGATTGCACTGGCCGAGCTGATTTCCAGCGAGGACAGCCTGGAACGCGCCTTCGAACGGTATCAGGAAGAGCGACGGCTTGATGTGCTGCGCTTGCAATCGGCGGCGCGAAACTCGCTGGAGTGGTTCGAGGATGTCGAGCGTTATCTGGGCATGGATCCGGTGCAGTTCAATTATTCCTTGTTGACCCGCAGTCAGCGGATTTCCCATGAGAACCTGCGTTTGCGAGACCCCGCTTGGCTGAAGTCTGCGGAAAAGTGGTTTCAGGAGAAATCTGGCGCGGCGGTTGATGCGCCGGTCCGGGCGCCGATGTTTGCCCCTTACCGACTGCGCGACATGCAGTTGAAAAACCGCATCGTGGTCTCGCCCATGGCGCAATATAAGGCGATTGATGGCTGCCCGACGGATTGGCATCTCATCCACTATGGCGAGCGGGCCAAGGGCGGTGCTGGGCTGGTCTATACCGAAATGACCTGCGTCAGCCCTACGGGGCGGATTACCCCGGGTTGTCCCGGGCTCTACGCGCCTGAACACGAACTTGCCTGGAAACGTCTGGTTGATTTTGTGCATCAAGAGACCGATGCCAAGATTTGCTGCCAGATCGGCCACTCGGGCCGCAAAGGGTCTACCCAGGTGGGGTGGGAGGAAATGGACGCGCCCCAGCAGGCGGGTAACTGGGATCTGGTGTCGGCCTCAGCCCTGCCTTGGTCACCACAAAACGCCACGCCGCGCGCCATTGGCTTGGATGAAATGGCGCAGGTGAAGGCGGAGTTTGTCGCCGCCGCAGAGATGGCAGCGCGGTGCGGCTTTGACATGATCGAACTGCATGCAGCCCATGGCTATTTGATTTCCTCCTTCATTTCACCAGCCTCAAATATACGCGCTGATGCCTATGGGAGGGCTTTGGAAAATCGGTTGCGCTATCCGCTGGAGGTTTTTGCGGCGATGCGTGCGGTCTGGCCTCAGGACAGGCCCATGTCGGTGCGGATCTCTGCCAATGACTGGCTGGGCGACGAAGGGGTCACCCCAGTGGAAGCGGTCGAAATCGCGCGGGCTTTTGCCAGCGCCGGTGTGGACATCATTGATGTCTCTGCTGGGCAGACTTCTAGCGAGGCGCAGCCTGTTTATGGCCGGATGTTCCAGACACCTTTTTCAGACCGTATTCGCAACGATGCGGGGCTGGCGACCATGGCGGTGGGCAATATCTATGAGGCAGATCATGCCAATTCCATCCTGATGGCCGGGCGGGCGGATCTGGTCTGTGTGGGGCGCCCGCATCTGGCAGATCCTTATTGGACCCTGCACGAGGCCAGCAGGATTGGCGATCGTGCGGGTGAATGGCCACGTCCCTATGAGGCCGGGCGCGATCAGGCCTGGCGGCTTGCAGATCGCGAAGCCGAGGTGATCCGGGCATGAGTTTGGCGGGCAAACATGTGGTTATCACCGGTGGCGGTTCAGGTCTTGGTGCTGAATTGGCGCGTCAGTTTGCAGCGCAGGGGGCTGATGTCACCATCCTGGGCCGGAGGATGACGCCGTTGCAGGAAATCGCCGCAGAATGCGGTGCCCTGCCGCTGAGCTGTGATGTGACTGATCGCGCAAGTCTTGACGCGGCGATTGCACAGGCCGTGGAGGCTAAGGGCGCGGTGGAAATCGCGCTGGCAAATGCCGGGGCGGCGCCCTCCAAACCATTTGAACGGATCACGCCTGAGGATTTCACCAGTACGTTAGGGGTCAATCTGCTGGGCGTGTTCAATCTGTGGCAGGCCTGCCTACCGGGCATGAAGGCAGCGGGCTGGGGGCGATTGATCGCTGTGGCTTCGACCGCCGGACTCAAAGGGTATCCTTATGTATCGGGCTATTGCGCCGCCAAACATGGGGTATTGGGGCTGACCCGGTCGCTGGCGATTGAGCTGGCCAAGACCGGCGTGACGGTCAATGCGCTCTGTCCTGGATTTATTGAAACGCCGCTTTTGGCAGGCTCGTTGGAGCTGATCATGAAAAAGACAGGCATGATCCGCGATCAGGCAGAGAAGTCGCTGCGTCGTTGTAATCCGCAGGATCGGTTTATCCAGCCTGCCGAGGTGGCAGAGGCCGCGCTTTGGCTCGCCAGTGCAGGTGCGGGTTCGGTGAATGGCGCGGCAATGCCTATTTCTGGAGGTGAAGTTTGAGCACAACGGATAACTCAAAGGATCGGTTGCGGCTTTGGCTGCGGCTGCTCAAGGCGACGCGCAGTGTGGAAAGTGCTTTGCGCGAAAACCTGCGCCAGGAGTTTGCAACAACCTTGCCGCGTTTTGATGTGATGGCGGCGCTGAGCCAGCATGGCGAGGGGCTGAAGATGAGCGAGCTTTCTTCAGTGCTGAAAGTGTCAAACGGCAATGTGACCGGCATCATTGAGCGACTGGTAGAAGATGGCCATGTGCTGCGCGAAAAGGTTCCCGGGGATCGCCGGGCCAGCCGGGTGCGGCTGACGCCAGAAGGCGAGGCCGAATTTGCTCGCCAGGCTGCAGCTCATGAGAGCTGGATAGATGGGATGTTTGCAGAAGTGGCGCCTGATGCAGCCCAGGGCATGGCCGAGGTGCTGGATGCAGTGGCCCGGAAACTGGACAAAAAGGACAGCGCGACATGACACAGATGGATACCAAGCATTTCCTTTGCAGGATTGAAGATGGCATTGCGACGGTCTCACTGGATCGGCCGGAACGGAAGAACCCGCTGACCTTTGACAGCTACGCCGAGCTGCGCGACTGGTTTCGCGAATTGCACTACAATGATGCGGTAAAGGCAGTGGTCTTTGCCTCCAATGGTGGCAATTTCAGCTCGGGCGGGGATGTGCATGATATCATTGGCCCGCTGACCAAGATGAGCATGAAGGAGCTTTTGGCCTTTACCCGGATGACCGGCGATCTGGTCAAGGCGATTGTCAACTGTGGCAAGCCGGTGATTGCTGCCATTGACGGGATTTGTGTGGGAGCGGGGGCGATCATCGCCATGGCCTCAGATTTGCGGATTGCCACCCCAGAAGCCAAGACCGCCTTTTTGTTCACCCGCGTTGGGCTTGCGGGTTGCGACATGGGTGCCTGCGCTATCCTGCCTCGGATTATTGGTCAGGGGCGGGCGGCAGAGCTGCTCTATACGGGGCGGTCTATGTCTGCCGAAGAGGGGCTTGCCTGGGGGTTTCACAACAGGCTTGTGGCGTCTGCGGATCTTGAGGCAGAGGCCCAGGACCTGGCGGCGCGGATCGCGGCGGGGCCGAGTTTTGGCAATATGATGACCAAGACCATGCTGGCGCAGGAATGGTCGATGTCGATCGAGCAGGCCATCGAGGCCGAGGCCCAGGCTCAGGCGATCTGCATGCAGACGGCAGATTTTGAGCGCGCCTACCATGCCTTTGTGAACAAGGAAAAGCCGATTTTTGAAGGCGATTGACCCGCAGAGACACCGCGTGATGTGAGGCTCGGATGCCTCCGGCGGGAATATTTGGGGAAAGATGATGAGGAAGGGTGACTGATGGCAGACCGGACATATCTGAGCTGGCCGTTCTTTGAGGATCGGCATCGGGAGTTGGCCCAGGCGCTCGACCTTTGGGCGGGGCAGAACCTTGGCTCTATAGACCACAGCGATGTTGATGATGCCTGTCGCAGGCTGGTGGCGGATCTGGGGAGCGCGGGTTGGGCGCACCATAGCGGTGCCATGCGCGGCGAGAGCCTGGATGTGCGCAGTCTTTGCCTGATCCGGGAGACCCTGTCCCGACACGACGGGCTGTCAGATTTTTCCTTTGCCATGCAGGGGCTTGGCACCGGGGCGATTTCGCTCTTTGGTTCAGAAGCGCAGCAAGGGGAATGGTTGCCGCTGACGCGCAGCGGCAAGGCGATTTCCGCCTTTGCCTTGACGGAGCCGCAGTCCGGATCGGATGTGGCCAATTCCACCATGACGGCGGAATTGGATGGGGATCACTATGTGCTGAATGGGGAGAAGACCTGGATCTCCAACGGTGGCATTGCTGATGTCTATACGCTCTTTGCCCGCACGGGCGAGGCGCCAGGGGCCAAGGGGTTGTCGGCATTCATTGTGCCAGCAGGGCTGCCGGGGTTTGAGGTGGTGGAGCGCCAGGCGGTGATTGCGCCACACCCGCTGGCAACACTGCGATTTAGCGATTGCCGCATTCCAAAATCGGCGCTGATTGGGCAGGCAGGGCAGGGCTTCAAGATTGCCATGTCGGTGCTGGATGTGTTCCGCTCCACTGTGGCGGCGGCGGCGCTTGGCTTTGCCCGCCGTGCGCTGGATGAGGCCTTGGAGCGGGTCTCGACCCGGCAGGTGCAGGGGGCGCCCTTGTTTGAGCTGCAGATGGTGCAGGGGCATATTGCTGATATGGCGCTGGATGTGGATGCGGCGGCGCTGTTGATCTATCGTGCTGCCTGGGCCAAGGACAGTGGTGCGGCGCGGGTGACCCGAGAGGCGGCCATGGCCAAGCTGTTTTCCACCGACCAAGCGCAGCAGGTCATCGACAAGGCGGTGCAGCTGCATGGAGGTGATGGCGTCCGTCAGGGCCAGAAGGTGGAAGAATTGTACCGTGATATCAGGGCGCTGCGGATCTATGAGGGTGCCTCGGATGTGCAGCGTGTGGTGATTGCCCGGCAGACCCTGGGCGCCTATCAGGGAGGTAAGTGAAATGCTGAGTGCAAGTGCCCATAGCGATACGTTTACCCGCGACAACCTGCCGCCGCAGGATCAGTGGCCGGAGTTCCTGCTGGAGGGGTTTGACTATCCTGAGCAGGTCAACGTCGGAGTAGAGCTGACCGATGCCATGGTGGCCAAGGGGTTTGGCGACCGGACTGCCTTGATCGGCAATGGCCGACGCCGCACCTACAAAGAACTCTCGGATTGGACAAATCGCCTGGCTCATGTGCTGAGCGAAGATCTGGGAGTGAAGCCCGGCAACCGGGTGTTGATCCGCTCGGCTAATAATCCGGCGATGGTGGCCTGCTGGCTGGCGGCAACCAAAGTGGGGGCGGTGGTGGTCAATACCATGCCGATGCTGCGCGCGGGCGAGCTGGGGCAGATCGTCGACAAGGGCGAGATCAGCCATGCGCTGTGCGATACCCGACTGATGGAAGAACTGGTCACCTGCGCCAAGGGCTCGGCCTTTTTGAAATCGGTTGTCGGGTTTGACGGTACCTCAAACCATGATGCGGAGCTGGATCGACTGGCACTGGAAAAGCCGGTAAGTTTCGAAGCGGTTCAGACCGGGCGGGATGATGTGGCGCTCTTGGGCTTTACCTCGGGCACCACGGGATCGCCCAAGGCGACGATGCATTTTCACCGGGATCTGCTGATCATTGCCGATGGCTACGCCCGCGAGGTGTTGGACGTGCAGCCCGAAGATATCTTTGTTGGCTCGCCGCCCCTGGCCTTTACCTTTGGTCTGGGTGGATTGGCGATTTTCCCGCTGCGCTTTGGTGCGGCGGCGACCCTTCTGGAGAATGCCTCACCGCCCAATCTGATCGAGATCATCGAGAAATACCGGGCAACGGTTTGTTTTACCGCGCCAACAGCTTATCGGGTGATGTTGCAGGCCATGGAGGAGGGGGCGGACCTGTCGTCCCTGCGGGCAGCGGTCTCCGCCGGAGAAACCCTGCCGTCGCCGGTCTATGAGGATTGGATTGCCAAGACCGGCAAGCCGATGCTGGATGGGATCGGCGCCACGGAGATGCTGCATATCTTTATCACCAATCGGTTTTCTGATCACCGCCCTGCCTGTACTGGCAAGCCGGTAACTGGCTATCAGCTGCGCATTTTGGATAGTGAAGGCAAGGAGGCCCCGCGAGGCGAGGTCGGGCGGCTGGCGGTGAAAGGCCCAACCGGCTGTCGCTACCTGGCAGATGAGCGGCAAGAGGCCTATGTGCAGGACGGCTGGAATGTGACTGGCGACAGTTTCATGATGGATGCAGATGGCTATCTACACTTCGCCGCCCGCAACGATGATATGATCATCTCGTCGGGCTATAACATTGCCGGACCAGAGGTCGAGGCAGCCCTGTTGTCCCATGAGGCAGTGGCGGAATGCGCGGTGATCGGAGCGCCCAATGAGGCGCGCGGAGAGATTGTCGAGGCTCATGTGGTGCTCTCGGCAGGGCATGTGCCCTCGGAGGCGCTGGTCAAACTGTTGCAGGACCATGTGAAGGCGAGCATTGCCCCATTCAAATACCCACGCTCTGTGGTGTTTGCCAAGGCACTGCCAAAGACGGAAACCGGCAAGATCCAGCGGTTCCGCCTTAAATCCTAAGTATTCGAGCAGGTCTTTCCTGCTGCTGAAATGGGCCGGGTTCCAGCTGCGTGCATTCGCAGTCAGGTCCGGCCCAATGCGGTTTTTAGGCAGCCTTTGCGGCCAGGGTCTCGGCCTGTGAAAGCCAGCGGGCGACGGTTTTTGGCTTTGGGTGTGAGGCCGGTGCTAGCAAGGTGGTTTTAACAGGTTTTAAACCGACAAAGCCGAGGATTTGATCCTTGATCTGGCGTGGCATCGCCTTCTTGTAAAACATCGAGAAGGCCCAGCCAGGGGTGTCTGAGGTGACAAAGACACGACTACTGCGCCCCTTGAGCAACGGCGCAGGCATGCCGATCATATTGGGGTTTCTGGGATCAAAAGCCGTGCCCGGCAACAGGGCGCGATCGAACAGACCTTTGAGTTTTCCTGGGAGCCCGCCCCACCACATCGGCGTGCTCAACACAAAATGCTCGCACCACTCCAGATTTGCCATAAAGCCTTCAAGGTCAGGTTCCAGCGGTTTGGTCTCTCGATAGCCGGCAAAGCCGTAGTCAGCATCAAAGTCGAGGTCAAACAGATGGCTGATGCGCACCTCATGGCCATTGGCCTCGGCGCTGCGGGCATAGGCGAGGCTAAGCGCTTTGGATAGGGAGGTTTCGGCCGGGTGGCCGTTCAAAATGTAAATCCGGGTCATGGGGTTCTCCATTAATTGACTGCGGTCATTTAATTGGCAAAATTGACTGCGGTCAATAATAAAATGACTGCGGTCAATTAATCGTGAGGCCGCGTTTTGGAAATTTGACCATCAGGGTCGCCCGTGGCACCAAGGGCCCATGGCAAAGCAGATGCAAAAAAGAACCTTAGAGACTCGTGCCCGGCTTGTGGCGGTGGCAACCGCGCTGGTGGAGCAGCATGGCTTTGCCGCGCTGCGTACCGAAGAGGTGGTGCAGGGCGCAGGCGTGGCCAAGGGCACGTTTTTTGCCCATTTCAGGGACAAGGATGCCCTGATGGATCTGTTGATCGGGGCGGGGATAGACCGACAATTGGACCAGCTGGAAAAGGCACCAGCACCCAAAACGGTAGAGGAATTGGTGGCGCTGCAGATGCCGCTCATTCGTTTTATGACCCAGGAACGCTATGTGTTTGATGTCATCCTGCGGCTTTCTGGGGCTGCGGCCATCGCCGAGATTGGCAAGATCGCCACCACCTTTGGCCGCTTCTTGGAGCTAACCACCACCTGGTTCGAGCGTGGTCATTTCCGTCGGGATATCCCGGCAGAGCTGCAGGCCGATGGCATGCAGGCCTTTGTGACCCAGGTGATGGCGCTGCATTTTTGTGCCCTGCACGAAGATCAAGGCATGGAAGAACGTTTGAACATTTATCTGCGCGCCTGGCTTCAGCCCATCACTTAAGCATCTGGTGTCGGTAAGTTCTCTCAGACCGCGGACGAGCTGAGGTCAGGAAAGTCCGTCACTGGATCGTCCGCTTGCCATTTTGGGTATTTTGTCATGATTGCCAAAAAGCGAGGGCTGAGCAGAAAACGCTCTAACCAGCCCTGCAGCGCGGGCCAGGGCTGCGCATCGAACCAGGCTTTGTCGACAAAGGCGAACTGGCGCACAAAGGGCAGGATGGCGAAATCAGCCAACGAGGGCCGGTCAAAGATCCAACTTCCGATCTGGCGATCCAGATCCGCCAGAAACAGCGCCGCCTGCTGTCGCTGCACGGTTGCGTCCTCCTCGGGGTAGCGACTGGCATATTTGGTGCGATCCAGCGCCAGTTTGAACGGACCATCAGCCCGGGAAATCCAATCCCAGCCGGCGGTCGGCATTGCCAGCCAGCCCTCTGGGTCGTTTTGCTTCAATGCCCAGACCATGATGTCGAGGCTCTCATCAAAAACCTCCTCTTGATCTGTCACCAAACAAGGCACCGTGCCGCTGGGCGAGGTCTGCAAAAAGGCGGCGGGCTTTTGCCGCAGGACAATCTCCCGTAGCTCCACGCTTTGCGCCGCCGAAGTCACAGCCAGACGTGCGCGCATGGCATAGGGGCATCTGCGAAAGGAGTAGAGAATAGGACGCATTGTTTTTGGCTTTTCTGGCTGATTTCAGTGCAAAGCAAGATATTGGCGTAAGAAAGCAGGGTTTTAACCCCGTTGTCGAGAGCGGGCAGGGTGTTTGAGGTGCAGGCCTTTCCTTCTGGGCAGAGCAGAGCTACCACTATCTGGATTATTCAAGAGATAGAGGTAATTCGTCCCATGATGTCCTTTCCAACAATCTGGTTTCTACGCCATGGTCAGACTGAATGGAATGCAGAGCTTCGCATTCAGGGGCAGCTGGAATCCCGCCTAAGTCCTTTGGGACAATCCCATGCTCGACAACAAGCGGATCTGATCCAGCCGATTCTCACCCAGTCGCCCCAGTGCTTTGTGTCGCCCCTTGGGCGTGCACAAGAGACCGCAGGCATTGCCTTGGCGGGCATGGGTTTTGCCACTGATCCACGCCTGGCCGAGGCAAATGCCGGAGACCTACAGGGCATGACACTCCCTGAGGTCGCCCTGCGCTTCCCCGATATTTGGTCCGCCAACCCCAAGCATTTGGATCTGTTTTGTGCGGCCCCCAATGGTGAGGGCTACGAGAGCTTTCATGCGCGCATCCTGTCCTTCATGCAGGATTTGACTGGCCCATCCGTGGTTGTGGCCCATGGTCTGTTGGGGCAGGTGATGCGCGGCATTGCCTTAAACCTGTCACGTGCAGAGATGGCGGCGCTCTCCAATGAACAGGGCTGTATCTATGTGTTGGAGGAGGGGCGGGAGCTGCTTTTGAAGTAATCTGATGTTTTTGTGAAAAAATGCCTTTGGCCCTCTTGCGCCCGCCGCGGTCTTTGTCTAAATCCCCGCATATCGGGTGATTAGCTCAGTTGGTAGAGCGCTTCGTTTACACCGAAGATGTCGGGAGTTCGAGCCTCTCATCACCCACCATCCAACCTCTTGAAAATGATCAATTCCCCTCTGCGGGAAACGCGGTTTGCAAAGTGCCGCCAGGTTCCGTGAACCTATGAAAGCTTTAGAGGGCTTTTCGGATCTGAGTGAAGTCTAGAATTTTTGCTGCGTCTTGATGGTGGTTGGGAGCAAACCTTGCATAGGTTTGGTATGTGATGGCCACATTGGAGTGGCCTAGGTATTGGGCAACCTTTTCCTATGGAACGCCGTTTGAGACCATTGCCGCAGCGCTGGAGTGGCGGATGATGTGTAAAGCTGCGTCCACCCACAAGTTGACTAAATGGCTATACCTCCTTGCGCTTGTCGTTTCCCATTGAAGTGCTTGCATTGTGCTTTGATCTTGCGCGCGATGCGAAGTCAGGGCCTGGTTTCACCAGGCCCTGACTTGTAGATGGTCAATAACTCAGGCGTTTCTCGTCTATGTTCGAAGGTTCGCCAGAAACCAAGTGCGGTTCTCCGCAAGTGGTGGGGCTTCTAATCAGGATTGTTCCTTACTCTAATCGGGCAGGGGGCCAGGGTGCAGTTACTTTCGGGCTTAGGCCCCAAGGCCTCCCCGAAAAGCAAGGCGTGGCCTTCGTTCCCCTCTAGCATCGGAAACTGGCAGGCATTTGTTGTCGGCACCTAAGCGCGATGGTAGGGAGGGCTCAACTCAAATTGGGATGAATAATAAATTTACAGGAGACAAATCTTGTCTGATCCCCGTCCAACACTCACTTTGACCTTGCGCCGCACTGGTGGCACTTCGCTGCAGAGTTTTCTGGCTCAGATTTCACCCTTTCGGTCCATTCAAGATGAGCCATTCAATCCTGACCGGATGTGGTGGCATATTGTTGAGCAGTTTAGGAAGGACAATGACGTTGAGGCATTGGAGGCACGTGTTGGCGCTCTCTTGGAAGAGCGTGTCAATATTAAACACTGCATCGAGGTAGTTCCTCCGCAGGTGACCAAGGCGCTGATCAAAGCTGCAAAAAAGCAGGGCTATTTCTTTTTTGTTCTGACCAGACGTAGCAGTCTGCGCAGGCTCCGGTCACTGTTTCTGGCCTCGTCTACCATGGCCTGGGGGCCTGAGGCTGAAGCTGAAAAATACCCGGCGATTCTCTCTGGTGAGGTCACGCTGCCAGCAATTGATTTGGAGGCTGTCCGCCGTCAGTACTGGCATGATCAGCTTATGCTTGGGCGTCTGCTCTCCATGTTGCGGTACCAGAATATCGACTACCAGTGGCTTGTTTTTGAAGAAATCTACCAGGGCGATCAGCCTGTTTCTGTGCATGCGGCCCGGCTGGCAGAGCAGATTGGCATTGATGTTTCTGACCTGGGGCAAAAGCTTGAGGCCCTGAATGAAAGGGGGAAACAAAGCTCGCAGCGCATTGAGGATTTTTTGCCCAATTACCAAGAGATGATGGCGGTGCTGGCAGAGGTCTGTATCGATTGAGTCCGGATCGCAGGGGGCACGGCTCGATGCGATTGAGGGACTGTGGCTATCAGCCCAAGGCGCTGGTTGAGAGGCAGCCGCAGGTTTTGGAGGTCAGTACGGCCTGTGCCTTTGGTCTCTGCTTTTGAAGGTATAAAAATCAAATACTTAGGATGTTCGAGCCTTTTTTTTTGACCAAAGCGGAGAAAATGCCAAAACACCGCTTGACGATCCCCGAGCGCTGGGAATATTACAGCCCAACATTCAGCGGCGACGCTGGATGGGCAGCACGCGGTTGTAGCTCAGCTGGTTAGAGTACCGGCCTGTCACGCCGGGGGTCGCGGGTTCGAGCCCCGTCAACCGCGCCACTGCTGCCTGTCTGATTTGGACATGCCAAATCCCGATCCGGATGGAGAGCCTGGCGCAAGCCGAGCGAGATAAGAAAATGCGCGGTTGTAGCTCAGCTCCTTAGAGTACCGGCCTGTCACGCCGGGGGTC
>NZ_JBDWPJ010000158.1:0-8887 GCF_039971195.1 Pseudophaeobacter sp. | reverse complement strand
AAAAATCGGCATGGCGATTTCATAATCCGACTGCGATTGGCGCATCCAGGACAGGCGATCCTCGGAGGCGCCAATGGCCTGCCCTGCGGTGCGCCCCAGATGGGGGGAATACTCCCACTCCAAGAGGGCGCGGGTCTTGAGCATATCGGGCAGGGCTGCCGGCACATGGCGGATCTTGTAGCCCGCTGCCTCGACATGCCAGTCAAAGATCTGCTGGTCCACCAGGGCGCGCGGCGCCTCAGAGAGCGACAGGCTGGCGGCGGTCAGCTCGGCCGCGCTTTCAGGCCGGTCCGAGAGCGACAGGAGCCAATCGGCCGAAACCCCAAGCACCGAGGCGCAGGCGCCCACCACATGGGCATTGGGCAGACGGGCGCCTTCATCCTTTAACAGTTGCGAAATGGTGGAGCGATCAACGCCTGTGCCCCGCGCCAGGGCGCTTTGGCTGAGGCCGCTGTCTTTGAGAGCGCGGTTCAGGCGGATGCGAAACTGTGCGGCACGCAGGCGTTTGTCGATTCTATGAGGCATGTGTTTCAGATTATCACCATTGGTGGGAGAAGTTAATCATATTCAGAATTCTGCACTCAGAAGGGCGGGGCTACTGTTTGGGCGAGGCAATCATAGGAGTAGCAGATGGAAACGCGCAGGCGGTCGCTTGTTAAGGCTTTGGTGTGGAACGCAATTGGGTTCATCTCCATGGTCTCGGTAGGCATCGCGGCCACCGGATCCGCCAGCCTTGGCGGCACTATGGCACTGATCAACACGGCGCTGGGGTTTGGCTGCTATGTGATTTACGAGCGGATTTGGACCCGGATCAACTGGGGGCGGATCTATGTCTGATTTCCAAATGTCCAACCCTCAAATGCCAAATCCGGGCCAAGAAGTCGATTGTAGCAAGCTGCTGCCCTGCCGGGTGGAATGGGGCACGTTGGCGCTGATCCTGGGCTGTTATGGGCTCTGGCTTGCGGTGTTGTTTTGGATGCCGGGCGTGAGCCTTGCCCTGACGGTGTTTTGCCTTGGGGTGCTGGCGGCACTGCATTCTTCGCTGACCCACGAGGCGCTGCATGGCCATCCGTTTCGCAACCGCCTGCTGAACGAAGCGCTGCTGTTTCTGCCGCTGACCCTGTTCATCCCCTATGGCAGATTCCGCGACACGCATCTGGCGCATCACCAGGATGAGCGGTTGACCGATCCCTATGACGACCCCGAGACCAATTTTCAGGACCCTGCCATCTGGGCGCAGATGCCGGGCTGGCGACGGGTGATTTTGCAAGTGAACAACACGCTGCTGGGGCGGGTTTTGGTGGGGCCATTGCTGGGGCAGATCTGTTTTATGGCCGGGGACTGGCGTGCCGCGCGGAGGGGTAATCGGAACGTGGCCCGGGACTGGGTGCTGCACGGGATTGGTGTCACTCTTTTACTCGGGATTGTGGCTGTGACGCCTGCGCCACTCTGGGCGCTGGGGCTTGGGGCTTACATGGGGCTGGGCTTGGTGAAGATCCGTACCTTTTTAGAGCATCGCGCCCATTCGGACTGCCACAGCCGCACCGTGGTGATCGAAGATAGCGGGCCGCTGGCCTGGCTGTTTTTGAACAACAACCTCCACATCGTGCATCACCTGCACCCCGGCGTGCCCTGGTATGCACTGCCGCGGCTATACCGGGAGAACCGGGACAGTTTTCTCGGCGCCAATCAAGGCTACCACTATCCGAACTACAAAGAGGTCATGGCGCGCTACCTGCTGCGCAGCAAAGATCCGGTGCCACATCCGCTCTGGTCTTCCAAAGACTAGCCCGCCATAAAGGCGCCCATGTTGACCTGGATCCCTGTCACGATCGCCGCCGCCACCTTCCAGACCTTTCGCTTTATGCTGCAAAAGGTACTGAGCTCGGTCACTCTTTCGCCCGGTGGCGCGACCTTTGCCCGTTTTGCCTATTCGGCCCCCTTCATTCTCAGTGGGCTGGCGATCTACCTCTATGCCAGCGGCCAGAGCCTGCCCTCTCTTGGGCCCCAGTTCTGGGTCTTTGCCCTGATCGGCAGCATCTCCCAGATCCTGGCAACCATCTGCGTGGTGGCGCTGTTCAAGCAGCGCAATTTTGCCGTTGGTATCACCTTCAAGAAAACCGAAGTGATCCAGACCGCCATCGTCGGGCTGGTCATTCTGGGTGATGGTATCAGCGCCTGGGGCTGGGTGGCGATCCTGTTGGGGCTGGGGGCGGTGCTGGTGCTCTCAAAACCGCCCGAAGCTACAGGCGCCTGGTGGGTGCACCTCACCAACAAAGCCTCCAAACTGGGGCTGGGCGCCGGGGTCCTGTTTGCCTTCTCTGCTGTCAGCTATCGCGGCGCTTCACTACAACTGGGCGATCTGGCACCGATGTTTCGCGCCGCTGTGACCCTGGCCTCGGTGGTCACTTTGCAGACTCTGTTGATGGTGATCTGGCTGGCCCTGCGGGAGAAGGGGGAGATCACCCGCGTCTGGCAGGCGCGGCGGGTGGCGATCTGGGTTGGGCTGACCAGCCTGGGCGGCTCGTTCTGCTGGTTCTGGGCCTTCACCTTGCAGAACGCCGCCTACGTAAAGGCCTTGGGCCAGGTGGAGCTGCTCTTGTCCATTCTGGCGTCGCTGTTGTTTTTCAAAGAAAAGATCAGCCGACGCGAGATCGCCGGCATGGCCCTGTTGATCTTGTCGATCCTGGCGCTGGGGTTGGCGATCTGAGGTAGGGCTGAGATTTATCCGGCCTGCCAGAACTCAGTCAGAGCTGGGCATCGGGTGGCCTTTCAGGCGCAAAAACAGACTTTCTTCGTCGTTGTTGCAGAAATAGGGCACGCTGGTTGGTGGCTCACGGTCTTTCAATCGGCCGGTGACTTCGGCCAGAACCACCTCGGTGATAAAGGGCAGATCAAAGCTGCGCACCTTGCTGAGCGGGATCCATTGCAGATGCGAGAGCTCATCCGATGCCTGCGAAAAATCATCCAGATCGCCACTGATCTCATCGGCATCAATCAAGAAGAACCGCGCATCAAAGCGACGGGGGCGCCCCGGAGGCGTCAGGGCGCGAAAGACAAATTGCAGCGCGCGGGCAGAAGGCAGATGGCCAGTGGCGGCAAAGCCCTGCCAATCGGCGGCGATCTCGTCCAGCCAATCACCGGGATGGCCGAGGATCAGACCAGTTTCTTCCCACAGCTCGCGAATGGCAGCAATGGCCAGGGCGTGATCGAGCCCCTCGCTGGCTTGATCCGCCAGCCGGACCCGGCAGACCTCGGGCAGGGGCTGAGCCAGCGGTACCTTGGCATCTGCCAGATCAACAGCGCCGCCGGGGAAAACAAATTTGTTGGGCATAAAGGCGGCCTTGGCACCGCGTTGGCCCATCAACACCTTTGGGTTATCGCTCATCCGGTCGCGCAGGGCGATAATGGTTGCTGCATTGCGGATAGCGCTGCGGTCTTCGGATGTTACGCCCTGAACTGCTCTGTCGCTCATAGACCGGCCTCTCCCTTATGTTCTGTCTTTGGGATGTCAGCTCTTAGTGTCAAAGCCATGCATCCGGCGCGCCCATTGATAGGCGATCACCACTCCTTTTAGTCTTGGTAAAAGATAGAGAGAAGAGACAATGCAGCCAATCGAGAAAACAGAAAACGTTACGAGAGGTTCTGGCCGCCAGGTGAAATAGACCACATGCAACAGCGGCGCCATGATGTGGCCGACAATCAGAATGGTCAGATAGGCGGGGCCATCATCGGCGCGTGCCTGGGACAGGTTCAGGCCGCAGTTCGTGCAGGTCTCATTGACCTTGAGATAGGAATGCAGCGCTTCTCCCTGGCCGCAATCAGGGCATTTGCGCCGCCAGCCTTTGGCCAGGGCGGGCCAGGTGGCGCGCTCTGGACGGCTCTCTGAGGTCGGGGAGCCTGTCAATTCACTGCTGGCAGAAGCCGAGGTCTCGGTCATTGGACATCCTGTGATTTTGGCGCAATCATCCTCTGTCTATGAGGTAAAGAAAAGCCAAAGGAAATCTCTGCGGCCCGATGCCGCAATTCTGGCCCCGCAATTCTGGCCATAGTATTTTTGCCGATCCAACGACGGAAGTTCGAGGGTGCCCCGTTTAGTCTGTGTCTCCGGCAGCAAAGGGCTGCCCTTAGGAGCGCATAGGAGAGCAGACATGACACAGACCAAAATCCTCGCCGTGATCCTTGCAACCGCTGGTGCCTTGGCCGCGACAACCGCCATGGCCAAGCCCGGCTGCGGCAGTCATGGGCCAAAGATGCAGTTCGAAGAGCTGGATACCGATGGCAATGGGGAGATTTCCAAAGCCGAAATGGAAGCGCATAAAGCAGCCCGGTTCAGCGCCACTGACACAGATGGCGATGGTATGATCTCGGCGGATGAGATGCTGGCCAAAATGCAGGAACGCGCCGCCAAACGGGTTGAGAAAATGATCAACCGGATGGATAAAGACGGTGATGGCATGCTGAGCGCCGAAGAAATGGCCAATCGTGGTCGTCATGGTGATATGTTTGGGCGTATGGATAGCGACGGCAATGGCGCTATTTCCAAAGAAGAGTTCGACCAGGCCCGCGAAAACCGCGGTGGCAAACGACGGGGTGGCCAGGGGAGAGACTGTGGCGGCGCCACTCAGACGGAGCAGAACTGATTAGAAACCGGTGGTTCACTCAGACCCCATATCTGCCGCGCAGCCCCCGCTACAGGGGCTGCCAGCTTGGCAGCGCTGTCGGGTGAGCGAGGCTCATGCACAGCAGCCAGGAAAGGCTGAATCTGGCGTCAGCGATGATGCCTTGCTGGTCTTGTTTACCAATGGCGATGCGCGCGCTGCTGCTGCACTGACGGAGCGGCTGGGACCACGTGCCTTTGGCGTGGCGATGCGGGTGCTGGGCAATCGTGCCGCCGCCGAGGACATCACGCAGGAGGCGATGATGCGGCTGTGGCGGATGGCCCCGGACTGGCAACCGGGTCAGGCAAAAGTCTCAACCTGGCTTTACCGGGTGGTGATGAACCTCTGTATTGACCTGAAGCGTCGACAGCGCGGTGGCCATGTGGATCTGGATGCCATTCCCGATCCGCCGGACCCAGGTCGCTCGGCACCGGAACAGCTGCAGGACACGGCCCGCCATGATGCCCTGCAGCAGGCGCTGATGCTGCTGCCCGAACGGCAGCGCCAAGCGGTGGTTCTGCGCCACATAGAAGACCTGACCAACCCGGAGATTTCCGGAATTATGGAGATTAGCGTTGAGGCTGTCGAAAGCCTCACAGCACGCGGTAAACGGGCGCTGGCAAAGATCCTTGCCAACCGTCGAGATGAATTGGGGTATAGCGATGTCTGACAAAGAGAATGGACTGACTGACGTGAGCGGCTTGGATGATCTCTTTGCTGTGGCCCGAAATACCCCAGTTGAGATGCCTGCAAGCCTCACGGCGGCTATTCTGGCAGATGCAAGCCAGGTGCAAGAGCTGCATCGGCAGGCCGCTTTGCAAAGCCTACCCGGGGCGAGCCGTGGTGAACAAGGCGCCGCTCAGCGCCTGTGGCGGCAATTTTCGGCTGCAGTCGGCGGCTGGCCTTCGCTTGGTGGGCTGGCAGCGGCCAGCCTGACCGGGCTGTGGCTCGGCCTGGCGCCGCCCTCGTTTTTACCGGACCCGGTGGCAAGCTATGCTGCCTTTTCCAGCGGGTCGGAACTGATAAGCAACCAGGGCTATGATGTGAGCCTGATGATGAGTGATGAGGTGTTCGAATGAACAATGAGCAAAACACGGGCTTGCGATCTGGCATGCGTCCCTGGCTCAAGGTTGTTTTGGTCCTGTCGCTGGCTCTGAACCTCGCGGTGATCGGCATCGGAGCCGGGGCTGCTTGGCGGTTCCACGGCGGTGGCCACCAAAAAGACGGGCCGCCTATGCTGGGGCGCTTTATCTTTAAGGATATCGGCCGCCAGGAAGTGCGCAGATTGTTGAACGATCATGCTGGTGAAGACGGAACCCCGCGTGAGAGACGCCGGGCGGAAATGGAACAAGTGATTGCTCTGGTCGGGGCTGATACCCTGGACCTGCCTGCTGTGAAAGCGGTGCTGGAGTCGCATGTTGTCGAAACCAACAGCTTTATGCTCTCAGTCACTCGCGCCTGGGAACAGCGTCTTGCAGGGCTGAGCCTGAACGAGCGCCGTGAACTGGCAGAGCGGATGCAGAGGCGGTTGGACCATGGGCCGCGCCATCACCGGGGGCCTGCAAAAGATCGCTAGGCCGCAACAGAAAGGCGGGCTTTGATCGTCACCTGAAATGCAAGGGGCGGCCCAAATGTGGGCCGCCCTTTTGCTGTTCCAAGAGGTGTAGCTTAGGCGGCGGCGGTGGTGTTTTTGCTCAGGGTGACCTGATTGCGGCCCGCATTCTTGGCATCATAAAGCGCCCGGTCAGCGTTTGAGATCAGCTCTGACACGCTGGTCGTGCCCCGGTCCTGGCCGCGGCAGGCGCCCGGTTCATTACCGCAGTTGGGGTCGCGGCCAATGACCGCGCCGATGCTGATGGTCACCTGAATTGGCGTGTTGACGCCAGGCACTTGAAAGGGCTCGCTGTTGATGGCGTTGCACAGCTCCACGGCTGCGATGCCGGCGGAAATCTCATCAGCACCAGGCAGCACGATCATGAATTCTTCGCCGCCCACACGGGCCACCAGATCCACTGGCCGCATCTGCGCCTGTAGACGGCGGGCGGCCTCGACCAGAACGGCGTCGCCTGCGGGGTGGCCGTATTCGTCATTGATCTGCTTGAAATGATCCAGGTCGGCCAGCATCAGGGCAAAACTGTCACCTGTCTCGGCGGCGCGTTTGGCAGTGCGATCCAGAAAAGGTTTGGCGTAGCGACGGTTGTAGAGCCCCGTCATCGGGTCTTGTACTGCGGCCCGCAGCCCATTGCGCACGCTGTCGCGCAGCCGGTCGTTGCGGGATTTATATTGCAGCTGGGTGGTCAGGCGCAGGGCGAGCTCATCCACATCAAACCCGGCCTGCAACACATCATGGGCACCACGATCCAGCGCCTCGGCCGAGATCATGGGATCCGCCGGGTTTGGCACGGCAATCACCACCGATTGACGGGTGGCAGCGCGGGCGCGCAGATCGGCCAGCAGGCGCAGACCAGGACCGGCAGAGATCTCGTTCAGCTCGATGACAAAGACATCTGCCACAGGGGCGCTCATCATCAGTTTGATATCGTCCAGATCGTGGCAGCGCAGCTCATAGGGGACGTAGTCTTCCAGCTGCTTGGCCCAGGCCTGGGCGGTCTTTGGATCCTGAGCGACCAGTGCCACGGTGGCGCCCTTGGCCTCTTCATGGCCCGCACGATCAGAGAGAGGCAGCACAAAGCCATGGGAGGCATCGCGCTGCATATGCAATTCTTCGTTGGCGCTGCGCGCCCGCAGCAAGCTGCGAATGCGGGCCTGCAGGATCACATCGTCCACCGGCTGCGGTAGTACATCGTCGATCCCGGCTGACAGCGCATTCAGGCGGCGTTCGGGGGCGTTGGACTGGGTGATGGCGATGACGGGAACATCGGCGAGCAGTTCATCTTGACGCAGCGCGTCTTTGACATCGGCAGCGGTGCCGTCAGGCAGGGTCATGGCGGTCAGCACCAGATCCGGGCGGCAGTGGCGGGCGGCTTCAAGAACGTCTGCCACACAGTCAGCCTGTTCCACACCGTAGCAGGCCGCAGTCAGCTGAACCTTCAGCATGATGCGGTTGGTGGAAATGCCATCAATGACTAGGATCGTTCCTTGCACGCGGGTCGCCTTTCAAGCCTTTTGCTCGCTACACTGGAAGTTTCTGCCAAACAGGTTAAGAAACTGTTTCGGGTTTTTACTAATTTGTCCGCAACATGTCAGGAATGGGTCCGCCATGCAGATTACCGCTGATCAAGCCGAGGTAATTGGCCTCAAGGCACTTGCCTGGTTGATGGCAAATGATGAGTTGTTACCAGTGTTTATGGGCGCCACGGGCGCTGCAGAGGGCGACCTGCGGGAAAATGCCGGGGATCCCGAGTTTTTGGGCTCTTTGCTCGATTTCTTAACAATGGACGATGCCTGGGTGGTGCAGTTTTGTGATCAGGCGGGATTTTCCTATGAGACTCCGATGCTGGCGCGGATGGCTTTGCCCGGTGGCGCACAGGTGCATTGGACCTGAGTCGCCGCGCTGGCCAGAAAGCGCTTGCGCCAGTCTGAATTCACCTTACGGTCCGCGCTGAACCAGAACATGCAAGGACATGCAATGCCGGTAGACGCGCTTCTTTTTGACAAAGACGGAACGCTTTTTGATTTTGGCGAGACCTGGAACACCTGGGCGCAGGATATGCTGGTGCAGCTGTCGCAGGGCGATGACGCACGGGCCGAAGCCATGGCCACAGCGATCAGTTTTGATCGCCAAAAGGGTGAGTTCAATCCCGATAGCCTGGTGATTGCCGGCACCAATGGTGAAGTCGCCGCGGTCTTGGCTCCCCATGTTTCGCAGATGACAGAGGCTGAGCTTGAGCGTTTTCTCGCCCGTAGTGCCGCCACCGCGGCCCTCAGTGAAGCAGTGCCTCTGGCCGAGTTCCTCGATGGGCTTTTGGCCCGTGGCAAGGTGCTGGGCGTGATGACCAATGATGCCGAGATCTCTGCTGTCAGCCAGTTGGAGCGGTCAGGTGTGCTGGACCGGTTTGCCTTTGTGGCCGGGTTTGACAGCGGCCACGGAGAAAAACCTTCGGCGGATCCCTTGCTGGCCTTTTGTGCTGCAACCGGCGTGGAACCAGGGCGGACTGCAATGGTGGGCGATAGCCTGCATGATCTGGAAGCGGGGGCGGCTGCGGGCATGACTCGGATCGGGGTGCTAACTGGGGTGGCGCTGCATCAGGATCTGGCGCCTCACG
>NZ_JBDWPJ010000157.1:0-8909 GCF_039971195.1 Pseudophaeobacter sp. | reverse complement strand
AGATCATGCTGATGCGCAAGCTCAGGTTCATGCCCGGATGCTGCAATCAGAAACTCCGCAGGCACCACCTGGGTCCCCTGATGCAAAAGCTGATAGAAAGCATGTTGGCCATTGGTGCCTGGTTCACCCCAGACCACAGGACCGCTGGGCCGCGAAACCGCCTTACCTGCCAGCGTGACCCCCTTGCCATTGCTCTCCATATCCAGCTGCTGCAGATAGGCCGGCAGGCGGGACAAGCGCTGATCATAAGGAAGAACCGCGCGGGTGGCGTAGCCGCAGATATTGCTATGCCAGATGCCTACAAGCCCAAGCAGAACGGGCAGGTTTTGACGAAAGTCAGCCGTCTGAAAATGCTGATCCATCGCCTCCGCGCCCTGCAGAAGGGCCCGAAAATTCTCCGCTCCGACCGCGATCATCACGGGCAACCCAACAGGCCCCCAAACGGAATAGCGCCCGCCAACCCAGTCCGCAAAACCAAAGACCCGCTCAGGAGAGATGCCGAGTTCTGCGGTCTTATCCAAAGCAGTAGAAACCGCCGCAAGATGCTGGCTTGCCTGCTCCCCGAGGGCCGCACGCAGCCAGCGGATAGCGGTGGCCGCATTGGTCATGGTCTCAATCGTGGTGAAGGACTTGGAAGCAATAATCACAAGCGTTGTTTCAGGGTTCAACCCCTTCAGACTGTCGCAAACATCCGCGCCATCAACATTTGAAACAAAGTGACAGTTTGGCCCATCGTGATAAGGGGCAAGAGCCCGCGTTGCCATGACCGGCCCAAGGTCAGACCCGCCGATGCCGATGCTCACAACATCCGTAAACCGGGCCCCGGTAGCGGATTTCAACTCGCCACTGCGCAGCGCTGCTGCAAATTGCTCCATCCGCTGCAGGGTTTGACGGATATCAGGCATCACATCCTGGCCATCAACCATCACAGGATCACCGCCCTGCGATCGCAAGGCCGTATGCAATACTGCGCGCCCTTCGGTCACATTTATCGGATCACCACGAAACATTGCAGAAACCTGCGCGCCAAGATCTGTTTTTTCAGCCAGATCAATCAGCAGGTCCAGGCTGGTCTCATCCAGGGATGTCTTGGAGAAATCAAGCAGCATGCCATCCGTTTCAGCAGAAAAAGACTGAAACCGGCAGTGTTCATTCTGGAACAGTTTGGCGATTGCTGACCCAGCGGCATTCTTCCGGTGCGCCGCCAACTCAGTCCAGATTTTTTCCATTACTCGACAACCCTTGCAAAACACCTTAGCCGAATCACAGCTCTTGCCCTTATGCAATACAGTTAGCGCTAACAGAAAGGCAAGCGAGATCAGCGGTGGCTTACCAGTAATTGAGCCGCGCTGACCACAAGGAAAGTGATCATCAAGCCTCGCCTTTAGGCCATATTTGAAAACTTGCCAACCACCGCCCACCCCAATTGCCACTCTTGGGTTGTGTTGCCTGACGGACTAACGGAAAGACCACGCTCACTTGTGGCCAGGTGCTGACACCTTTTTTGAATAGGGGTCCGGCGGAGTATGAAGCCGAAGGTGGCGCATAAAGGCCCGAGCTATACGCGGTAAAGGGCGCTGATCGGACATGACAAAATGGCTGCGATACTCGATGGGCGATACAAACCGGCGAAAAGCCAAGTCGCTGGATCTGTAGTGATAGACCGGAAAGGGGTTCACAACCGCGAGTCCCAGCCCTTCCTTTGCCAGATCGACGGCCGCAAAGGAGGTGGAAACCTCGGCCATGATCCGAGGCTTACAGCGCGCCTGACCTAAGACTTTGTCAAGTCGCCTGCGGCTGGCGTGACGGTTTGCGATGGCAACAAAGGCCTGACCGTCCAGGTCAATGGGATGCACTAGGTCCTGCCGCGCCAGGGGATGGTCTGCGGTCATGACGCAGACAGCCGAGCAGGCGCGAAAGGCCTGCATCCTGACGCCAACCCGCTCCAGCTCGACACCGGATAGACCCAGATCAAAGCGATCATCCAGTATTCCGCGCACCACCTCGTCAGAGGTGTTAACATCAAGGCTAACAAAGAAATGCGGGTTGATGGCCAGGAAACTGGCAATCTGGCTGACAAGGAACCGATGCGCATAGGTTGGCGGCGCGATCAGACGCAGGGTTTCCTGGACCGGCTGTTTGGGCCCATCAATCTGATCAAGGGCGTCAAACAGCGGGTCAAGGCGAAGGTTCAGGCGCACGGCTTCTTCTGTCGGGCGCAACCTGCCGGCTTCGCGTTCGAACAGCGTCAGCCCCGTGCGCTCCTCCAGGTTGCCAATCGAGCGGCTGACCGCCGATTGCGACAGTCCCAAACGATCCGCAGCATCTGTCACCGTGCCCCCCTGCATCATGGCACGCAGGGCTTGGTATTCGGGCAAACTGTGCCAGGATTTGCGGGACATCAGAAACCTCTTGCATAAATTGCATAAGATAATGAGTTAAAATCATGGCCTTTACTCTATTCCATGAGAAAAAATTTGATAGCCTGCTGGTTGTAATTCTGGGGAATTGTTTTGACCGCTGCCAACCTGCCACTCATTTTTGACGGCCATAACGATGTGCTTCTGCACCTGTATCGCTCTGGCGGTGCCACTGCCTCTGACAGCTTTCTGACTGGGCGCGATGGCGCCCTGGATGTGGTCAAGGCCAAGCTGGGCGGTTTTGGAGGCGGCTTCTTTGCGGTCTATATCCCCTCCCCTTTGGACAATGCCTTCAAAATGGAGGAGATGGAAAAGCCGACCTATGATTTGCCACTGCCGGAAGCCATTGATTGGGAAGATGCTTTGCCCGTCACCATGGCCATCGCCGCAATCCTGTTTGATCTGGAAAGCAAGGGCGCGCTGAAGGTCTGCCGCAGCGTTGCTGATATCCGCAACACGCTTGCCAGTGGTCAGATGGCAGCGATCTTCCACATCGAGGGCGCCGAGGCAATTGATCCCGATTTGAACACATTGGACGTGCTGTATCAGGCGGGGCTGCGATCGATTGGCCCGGTCTGGAGCCGCCCGACGATTTTTGGCAACGGAGTGCCGTTCCGCTACCCTAGCGATGCGGACATTGGCGCGGGACTGACGGATCACGGCCTGCGGCTGGTGAAACGCTGTGATGAGCTGGGCGTGATGATCGACCTGTCACATCTGAACGCCGCCGGTTTTTGGGATGTGGCGCGGCACTCCAGCAAACCACTGGTGGCCTCGCACTCCAACGCCCATCGCCTGTGTCCGCATTCGCGTAATCTCACCGATGACCAACTGGCGGCGATCAAAGACAGCGATGGCCTGGTTGGATTGAATTTTGCCGTGGCGTTTTTGCGCCAGGACGGGCGCATGATTGACGATGTGCCGCTGGAGCAGATGCTGCGGCATCTGGACTATCTGATTGAACATCTGGGCGAAGACCGCGTTGGTCTTGGCTCGGATTACGACGGGGCGATTGTGCCGAGGGATGTAACCACGGTTGCAGATCTGCCCAACTTGAGAGTGGCCATGGCTCAGCATGGATATGACGATGCGTTGATGACCAAGCTGTGCCACGGAAACTGGTTGCGTGTGCTCGAGAAAACCTGGGGATCTTAACCCCGACAAGCACGCTCAATTTTTTGAAACCAAATAGGAGAGGTCTTGGATTATGAATTCTTTTAACCGTCTACTTTCCAGTGTCGCCCTTGGGCTGGCCGTTGGGTTGTCGCCCATGTCAGCCGCTGCGGAAACACCATCAAACATGTTGGTAATTGCCAATCGGATCGACGATATCACCACAATTGACCCGGCGCAGAGCTTTGAATTTGCAGGCTCAGATGTCCTTCGCAACATCTACGGCAAGCTGGTCAACTTTGACCCGCTCAACCTGGATGCCGGCTATCAGCCCGATCTGGCCGAAAGCTGGACCGTGAGCGAAGATGGCCGCACCATCACCTTTACCATACGCGAGGGTATCAAATTCCACTCCGGCAATCCTGTCCGCGCCGAGGATGTCGAATTCTCGCTGCGCCGGGTGGTCACCCTGAACAAAACCCCCTCGTTCATTCTGACCCAGTTTGGCTTCACCGCCGACAATGCCGGCGAGACCATCGTGGCCGAAGGCAATACCCTGCGCATCACAACGGATAAGCGCTATGCGACCTCTTTTGTGTTGAACTGTCTGACCGCAACAATCGGCAGTATCGTCGACAAAGAGGTGGTCATGGCCAATGAGGTCGATGGTGATCTTGGAAATTCCTGGCTGGCGACCAATTCTGCCGGTTCCGGCCCCTACAAGCTGCAGAGCTGGAAACCAAATGAAAGCGTCACCCTGACCAGCAACCCTGATTTCCATGGCGGCGCCCCCGCGATGGAGCGGGTCATTGTGCGCCACGTACAGGAAAGCGCCACTCAGCGCCTGATGCTGGAACGTGGTGACATCGACGTTGCCCGCAACCTCAACCCCGAAGACATTGCCGGAGCCCGCGAAGCTGATGGCCTTGTAATTGATGACGAGCTGCGCGGCCGGTTGATGTATATCGCGGTTAACCAAAAGCACGAGATCCTGTCCAAGCCCGAAGTTCGCGAAGCAATCAAATACCTGGTTGATTATGAGGGCATGCAGAACAGCTTCCTCAACGGGCAATATACCATCCATCAGAACTTCCTGCCGCGCACCTATCTCGGCGCTGTGGATGATAACCCCTTTAGCCTGAACATCGAAAAGGCCAAGGAACTGCTGGCCTCTGCCGGTGTTGGGCCCTTTGAGATCGAGGTTGGTGTGCGCGAAGCGCAGGAGCGGATCGAGATTGCTCAGTCCCTGCAAAACACCTTTGCCCAGGCCGATATCACCCTGAACATCACCGTGGGCACGGCCAAGGCTATTCTGGGTCGCTACCGCGCCCGTGAGCTTGATATGTACATGGGCGCATGGGGGCCGGACTATCCAGATCCACATACCAACGCCGGGACCTTTGCCTATAACCCTGACAACTCTGACGAGGCTGGTGCGACAGGTCTTTTGGCCTATCGCAACGCCTGGGACACTGCCGGGCTGACCGATAAGGTTGCCGATGCGGTTGTCGAAGGAGACCGGGAAGCCCGGGCGGCGATGTATGTAGCAATTCAGTCTGAATTCCGCGACAAAGCCCCCTTTGCGGTGATGTTCCAGAAGATTGAGCAAACCGGCCGCAGCGAGGCGGTCAAGAACCTCAATCTGGGCGGCGCCATCACGGCTGTATCCTACTGGCCGGTAACCAAGTAAATGGCATTGGCTGAACACAAAACAGAGGGGCGCCACAGGGCGCCTCTCGAACTTTGGATCCGCGCGGTGTTTGTGACCCTGGGATCAGTTGTCGTGACAATGCTAGGCCTCATGTTCCTCACCTTTGTCATCGGGCGGGTGATGCCGATAGATCCTGTACTGGCCATCGTCGGTGAGCAGGCCTCCAAATCCACCTATGACGCCGCCTATGAGCAACTGGGATTGGATCGGCCTATCATCGTCCAGTTTGGCCTCTATGTATGGGATGTGATCAACGGCGATTTTGGTAAATCCCTGTTAACGGCCCGACCTGTGGCCGAGGATATCAAACGGGTGTTTCCAGCAACTCTGGAGCTTGCCACTTTGGGCGTTATCGCCGGGATTGTACTGGGTGTTCCCTTGGGCGTCGTGGCGGCAGTCAAACGCGGCACTTGGATAGATCAGGTGGCCCGGGTCATCGCATTGGTTGGCTATTCTATGCCAATCTTCTGGCTCGGCCTGATGGGGCTATTGGTTTTTTATGGTATCCTGGGCTGGGTCGGCGGACCGGGACGGGTTGGAATTTTTTATGTTGATATCGTCCCACCAGTGACCGGTATGATCCTGGTCGACAGTATTCTGGACAGAAACTGGGACGTCTTCAAAGACGCGCTCAGCCATATTGTGCTGCCTGCCTCTCTTCTGGGTTATTACTCGCTGGCCTATATCAGCCGGATGACCCGCTCCTTTATGCTCGAACAACTCAGCGCCGAATACATCACCACAGCGCGGGTAAAAGGCATGTCCGAAAGCGCCGTCATCTGGCGCCATGCTTTCAAGAATATCCGCGTCCAGCTGATCACGGTTATTGCACTCAGCTATGCGACTCTGCTCGAAGGCTCTGTTCTGACAGAGATTATCTTTAGCTGGCCGGGTATTGGCAGCTACATCACCACCGCTCTTTTGTCGGCAGACATGAATGCAGTGATGGGCGGCACCGTTGTGGTTGGGCTGGTGTTCATTCTGCTGAATATCTTCTCTGACCTTCTCTACAAATTCTTTGATCCGAGGGCGAAATAGATGGCCGAAGCCCAAAACTGGCGCGCCTGGTTACTGACCGATACGCCCACCTCGCGCAGACACGCCCGACTTTCAGCCCTCTATCAAGGCTGGTTGTCCTTTCGCGGCAATACCATGGCCATGGTTGGTTTCTGGATCCTGATCCTGCTGGGGGTGATGGCCATAGCCGCGCCTTTGCTGGCGCCACATGATCCCTTTGCACAGAACCTCGGCAATCGCTTGCAGCCACTCGGCTCAGAAGAACATCTTTTAGGCACCGACAGTCTGGGCCGTGATATCCTGAGCCGGTTGATCTATGGCTCCCGCATTACGCTCTATATCGTTGGTCTGGTGGCGCTAATCGCGCCGATCACCGGGCTTTTGGTCGGAACTGTCGCGGGCTACCTTGGAGGTTGGACCGATCAGGTGCTGATGCGGATCACCGATATCTTCCTCGCTTTTCCACGGCTGGTTCTGGCCTTGGCCTTTGTGGCCGCTTTGGGGGCCGGTATTGAAAACGCCGTCTTGGCGATCTCTTTGACCGCCTGGCCGCCCTATGCCCGGATTGCCCGCGCCGAGACCCTGACCATCCGGTCCTCGGACTATATCAGCGCCATTCAGCTACAGGGTGCAGGTGCCCTGCGGATCATCACCAAACATATCTGGCCCCTGTGTATTTCATCGCTGATCGTACGGGTGACCTTGGATATGGCGGGCATTATTCTTGCCGCGGCCGGTCTGGGTTTCCTTGGGCTTGGCGCACAACCCCCCAGTCCGGAATGGGGCGCGATGATTTCCGAGGGGCGACGGTTCATCCTTGATCATTGGTGGGTGGCCACCGTCCCCGGCATGGCCATCTTCACCGTCTCGCTGGCCTTCAACTTGCTGGGCGATGGGCTGCGCGATGTTTTGGACCCGAAGGATAGTGACAAATGACGCTGCTGGATGTTGAAAATCTTTGGGTGAAATTCCCCTCACGCCAGGGTGTCTTTGATGCGGTCCGGGGTGTGTCCTTTAGCCTCGGCAAAGAACGGCTTGCCATTGTCGGCGAAAGCGGCTCTGGCAAATCCATGACCGGCCGCGCCATCCTGCGTCTGATCCGACCGCCGGGCATTGTCAATGCGGACAGGGTTGCGCTGGAAGGCGACGATCTTATGGCCAAATCGGAGCGAGAAATGCAGGCGGTGCGGGGCCAGCGTATTTCAATGATCATGCAGGATCCAAAATTCTCTCTCAATCCGGTCATGACTGTGGGTGAGCAGATAATGGAGGCCTATCGCCTGCATAATAAGTCGAGAAAATCAGAAGCCCAGACCAAGACACTGCAGATGCTTGAGGCAGTCTCGATCCGCGACCCCGAGCGGGTGATGCGCGCCTACCCTCATGAGATGTCCGGCGGTATGGGGCAACGTATCATGATCGCCATGATGCTGATCCCCAATCCTGACATCCTGATCGCGGATGAGCCCACCTCGGCGCTGGATGTCTCGGTCCAGCGGCAGGTCTTGTCGATCATCGACAAACTGGTCACCGATCGTGGTATGGGGCTGATCTTTATCAGCCATGATCTCAACCTGGTTGCCGATTTTTGCGACCGGGTCTTGATCATGTACTCGGGCCGCATTGTCGAAGTCTGTGATGCGAAAAAACTCCACGAAGCCAAGCACCCCTACACCCAAGGGCTGCTGAACTCCTTGCCACGTCTGAATGCCCCGCGTCAAAAACTGGATGTCTTAAACCGGGATCCTGCATGGGCCGAAGCCCCTAGTGTGAGTGGACGGATATGAGCATGTTGTTAGTCGAAGATCTCAGCGTTTGGTTCGGCGGTGGTCGTGATCGGGTTGATGCGGTACGCC
The DNA here is from genome assembly GCF_039971195.1 of Pseudophaeobacter sp. Classification (GTDB taxonomy): domain Bacteria; phylum Pseudomonadota; class Alphaproteobacteria; order Rhodobacterales; family Rhodobacteraceae; genus Pseudophaeobacter. The sequence goes on along the minus strand of NZ_JBDWPJ010000157.1, from coordinate 792 downwards.
GGGCTAGTTTCAGTGTTGAGCGCGGTGCCAGCTTTGGCCTTGTGGGGGAAAGTGGGTCTGGAAAATCCACAATTTTGCGCGCCATCATGGGCCTGGCCCCCAATTGGTCGGGTGCAATGTCTGTGGAGGATCACTCCATTCAGAAAAAACGGGACAAGGCCTTTTACAAGACCGTACAGATGGTGTTTCAAGACCCCTATGCTTCGCTACATCCGCGCCATTCAGTGGATCAAGTGCTGGGGGAAACCCTGCATCTACACGGGTTTAAAGACATTGATGCGCGGGTGGTAAAGCTGCTGGATGATGTTGGGCTGGGTGGGAAATTCCGCTTTCGCTACCCACATCAATTGTCGGGTGGTCAACGTCAGCGGGTCGCAATCGCCCGTGCCCTGGCCCCTGAGCCAAGTATTTTGTTGCTGGACGAGCCAACCTCGGCCCTTGATGTCTCGGTACAGGCCGAAATCCTGAACCTGCTGACAGATCTGCGCGCGGCGCAGAACCTGACTTACGTGATGGTGTCGCATGACCTCTCTGTAGTAGGCCATATGTGTGAACATCTGGCCGTTATGAAGGCTGGCGAAGTGGTCGAAATCATGGGTGTGGAAACACTCCGAAATGCGCAGGCCCAGCACAGCTATTCACGGGAATTACTTGCGGCTTCTATTTGAACAGGCTTTGTTGCACAAATAGCCTGAGGGGATTCATCTTGTGAATCCAGGATGATAACTAGAGGCTATGAGCAGTTGGGCCCCTACGAAATACAAGACCAAGAACTGGTCGGCTTACAATGAA
>NZ_JBDWPJ010000156.1:0-36335 GCF_039971195.1 Pseudophaeobacter sp. | reverse complement strand
AGGGGGTTGGTTTTCCCCTGTCTGATAGCGCAGGCTTGCCATTGGGGTAGATGGGCTAGGTGATCGTGGGAAGCAATTCAGCAAAAACCAAGTTGAAATCACGCCCCTGACTGTCTTTGACCGGGGCAATGATACGCCGGTAGCTTTCTGCCTCCTGCGTGCCGTAGACGCTGCCATGGACAGTGACATCCTCGACACTATAGCGGTTGACCTCTTGAACCCGCATATGCGCCAGAAGCGAGGCATCGATAACCGACCTGGGAAACTGGCCGACTTTGTATTCGTATTCGGCCGTGCTGCCGATGCCGATCCAAAGGCTGGCGAGGCTCGTCTGTCCTACCCTTTGTGGCCGCATCAAACCATCTGTCACAGAAACCTGATGAAACAGGTCAACATAGCTGCTGATCGGGCTCTCAAAGTTGATTTTTCCACCATTGCTCCGCAGCCAGTTGAGGATGTCATTGCAGTCCGGAGGTCGACCGTGACGGACCATCTCACTATGGGCCCGCCGCAGTTTCTGGCTGTGCTGTTTGGCCTGTGGCGCATCCATTTGGTTCTGGGGGGCGAGGCCTATCACATCTGACTTTCCTGCGATCAGGGAATCCAGGCTGATCGACAGGGCCAAGCTGAGATTGTGGACGGTTTCAAACGGAATGCTTCGGTTGTTGCGCAGCTGGGCGTGCAGCGTTTTATACGTCACGCCCGCAGCCTCGCAGGCACCGCGCAAGGAGCCAAACCTGGCAATGGCTGCGCGCTCAAGAGTGTCGCCGATTGTAGACATAGCTGCGCTTTCCCCGTGTAGCCCTAGGACTGCGTGTCAACATATGTGGATACATATTCCAACCACGTTGACACAACTAAAGGGTGATGTCTAATTCTTGATCGAACGGTCCAGTTTAATAAGGTCAGCTCTGTAATGCCCAAAACCTCCGCCGCGCAGTTTGCCGTCGCAGCGTATGACGGAAAAGTCATTCCTTTTCCGCTGTTACCACCGGAAGGAAAAGAAAAGGCCGCCCAGCGTGATCTGGAGCATCTGTTTGATGTCTGGAAATCACTCCCTGTAGAAGCGCAGAAACTGGCCCTTACTGAGGTTCTTCGTCTTGCCAGCGTTGCAAAACGCAAAGGGCCGCCTGTTTGCCTTCTTGATCCAGTGACTGAATAGCCTCCAGGAACTGAGCATCAGCCGCAGTAAAGGCGTGGCCGGTTATCACATAAGAGGGTGCATCCGGACCAAGCACCTTGAGGAGCTGCGATAGGGTGCTCAGCTTTGCCGGGATCTGACGTTGCACCAAGAGGCTCACATAGCTCGGTTCATATCCAGCTGCCAGGCTGAGCTCATTGTTGCTGCGCCCGTCCCGCGTGATCAGTTCTTCCAGTCTGGAAAGCCATTCTTCTTGCATGAGCTCCTTTTAACACGCTGCTGAGGACCGGAACTAGTCGTAATTCGGGTGCAAGTTCTTCGGCTCAGGCTTTTTGGCTCGAATGCGGGCCTGGCTGCGGCTTAGGCGTACGCCCGGCCAATCCTTTTTCAAATCTTCCAGTGCAGAGTTTCTGTCCGCAGATGGGGCCATGACCTGGAGATCTGAGATGAAACTCGTGTCCAATTGGAAATCGGTCTTGAAGGGGGCTGCGAGCATTTGGTTTTTTCTCGCCAGCCTGCTGGCCATGCTTGGCTTTTTCTTTTCGCTTGCCTCCCCCTTTATGCTTGGCTGGTCGCCGCTTTGGTTTGCTGGTGTTTCAGCGTTGTTCCAGGTGCTGGCGATCCCCGCCCGGCTGGTCATGCAACACAGCCTGACTGAGGTCGACCTGTCAGTTCTCAGCCGGTTTCGCCAGGACCAAAGCGGCGCTCTGCGCAAAGGCTCCATCGGTTTGATTGCTGGCAGCGGCCTGGCGCTATCAACAGCCATCGCCTTTGTTGGTGGCTGGGAAGGTCTGCGCCAAGAGGCCTATCAGGACGTGGTCGGGGTCTGGACCGTGTGCTACGGCGAAACCAAGGGGGTGCGCCCCGGAGATCGCTACAGCAAGGCAGATTGTGATGAGATGTTGGCGGAAGAGATTGCCGCCTATGAGGCGGCGCTGGACCAGTGCCTGACCGCTGAGGTGCCTTTGGGGATGAAGATTGCGCTGGTGTCCTGGACCTATAATGTTGGCGCCGGCGCGGCCTGCCAATCGACCCTGGTGCGGCGTGCCAATGCCGGAGACCTCAGCGGGGCCTGTGACGAGCTTAAGCGCTGGAACCGGGCAGGGGGGCGTATCTGGCGTGGGCTGACCCGGCGCCGTTTTTCGGAAATGCAGATGTGCCACGCTGCTTTGCAGGCAATGGAATGAGCCTGATCCTGGCACTGCGCAGGCTCCCAGCCCTTGCCCTGGCCGCAGGGGGAGCGCTGGCGCTGTGGTGGCTGCTGGATCTGATCACGGATCGTCAGCAGCTGCGGCGGGCCTTGGCAACGCAGCAGCTACAATTGCGAACCGCCGAACAACGGCTACAGCAGGCCGCGCAGGCCGCCCGTATTCACCGGGCGCATTTGGCCCGCGCCGCTGAGGAGGCACGCCACGGGGCTCAGCTGTCCCATGAGTTAGACCAGTTGGAGGGCCGCGATGCGCCTTTATCTCCTGTGCTGCGCCACACTGCTGAGCGCCTGTTCGGCACCACCCCCTGAGCAGATCTTTGTGCAACCCATGGTTCCTGCCGACTTGCTGTTGCCCTGTCCCGGCTACAGCGGCGCGGTGCCGCGCAGTGAGGGGCAAATCTCTGACGCCTTGCTGGCAGAATGGCGGGGGCGTAGATGTGCCAACGCCAAACTTGCTACCCTGGCACAGATTCTGAACCCGGCCGAGGCGCCGGAGGTCTAACTCAACTTGTCTCAGGGTGTCCCTGCGATTGCGGCGCCTGATCACAGATCTCATACCAATGCGGTTTTTCACTGGTAAACTCGTGAAACTGGTTCTGCAGATCAAACGCAGTATCCAGCGCGTTGGCGGCAATGGGAAAACTGTCCTCCTGCGACAGAATTTCGCCCAAAGATGAACCGCAGGTTCGGCAAAAACAGCGCCCGTATTTGTAGGGGGCGTCAGGCTGGTAGAGTGCGACATTCTCCCGGCCCGTGATCCATTTGAGATCCGCCTTTTTGACAAAGACGATGGCGCTGGCACCAAGTTTACGACAGCGAGAGCAATGACAGGTGCCCAGCATCTCGGGTTTTGCGAGCAGCTCAAATTGAACGGCCCCACAGCAACAGCTTCCAGAAATCATCGGTGGTTTTCTTTCCATATTTGAAATGAGATATCGAAGGAACAATAGGGGAACATTCTGGGCGGTGCAAGCCAAACTGAGGCGGCCATGCCGGGCCGCCTTCGCACGGTTTGCGCCAGTTTCATACTGTTCTGACGGCACAGACTATGCCAGTCTCGCAGCATTGAAACACGAGGAGTTCCCCATGAAGCCTTTTTTCCTGGCTGCGGCCATTGCATTTCTTGGCCCGCATGTGATGGCCGACGAGGTTTGGGACAGCGATATGGGCCCGATCATCTATCAGGCCGAAGAGGGCGGGGCGGCGATTTTTTCCTTTACCAATGTCGATGCCTATCCGGCGACGCTGATTATTCCGGGATTGGCGGGGAACTATGACAATCGCAGCAGCCATGATGCCTTTTGGATTGGCCAAGGCAGTGGTGATTGTGATGCCTTCATGTCGCGCCACAATGTGCAGGAAAGCAGCCAATGGGGACATGCAAAGGTCATTTTTGACAAACCCTCCTTTCCGACCTCTATGACGGTGGTGCTGGGGTTCTGTCTGGAGCAACCTAACGTCGTGCTGCGCGGCAAAATCCGCTAGTAGCCCGGTGAGAGGTGCGGAAAAGAGGCTTTCGGCACCGATGGCCTCGTTCAGATGTCCCGGTGGTGAGGCGTGATGTTAGAAACACTCAGAAGTTTCCCCTGGTGGCGCCCGTCACTGGCTGGGATGTTCCTTGGTACGCTGTTTTGCGTCGCCACCTTCTGGCCCTCGCTGGTGCCACGCCCCTGGGCGTTTCAGGGTGTTTTATCCGGAGTGCTCTTTGCCCTGGGCTATGGCATCGGGGTGATGCTGATCTGGCTTTGGAACTATCTGGAGTTGCCGCTGATCCCAGGCCGCTGGCGGGGCGGGATGGGACTGGTTCTGCTGAGCTCGGCCGCGGCATTTGTGATCTATGTGTTTTGGAATGCGGCGCATTGGCAAAATGTGACACGTCGGCTGATGCAGATGCCCGAGGTGGAAGAAAGCTATTACTTGCAGATCTCTGCCATCGGGTTTTTGACGGCACTTGTGTTGCTCTTACTGGCTAACTTGTTGCTGATGGCCCTGCACTGGGCAGCGCGGCTGCCGCGTTACTATGTGCACAGGCGCATTGCCTCCGTTGTTGGAGCCTTCGTCTTTTTGACACTGTTGCTGGTCACTGCCAATGACACATTGGTCAAGGGTACAATCTCAGCCATCGATGCGGCTCAGGCCAGCATTGATATCTCTGATCCGCCCGGTGCCAGGCCCCCGACAGAAGCGATGCGATCGGGCAGCGCCCAGTCACTGATCGCCTGGGATCGGCTGGGGCAGGCGGGTAAGCAATTTGTGCATCAGGGACCGCGGCGGCCAGATATCGAAGCCTTTACCGGAACAACGGCGCAAGAGCCGATACGGGTCTTTGTTGGCCTGCGTTCGGCCAGTGACGCCCGGCAAAGGGCTGAGCTGGCCCTGCGGGAATTGCAGCGCACCGATGCGTTCTCTCGTAAACTGCTGGTCATCGCCACGCCCACCGGCACCGGCTGGTTGCAAAACGGCGCGATTGCACCGCTGGAGTATATGCATGACGGGGATGTCGCCACAGTAGGGGTACAATACTCCTATCTGCCCAGCCCGCAGTCGCTGATCCTGCAGCCGGGGCTGGCGCAAGAGTCAGCCACAGTGGTCTTTGATGTGATCTATAATTACTGGCGCTCCCTCCCTGCCGAGGAGCGCCCACGGCTCTACCTTTTTGGTCTCAGCCTTGGCTCACTGGGGTCTGAAACCTCGGTGCCACTCTATGCCTATGTCAGCGATCCGTTTCATGGCGCGCTTTGGGCGGGGCCGACCTTCCGCAACCCGCTGTGGAAACGGGTGCAGCGCAACCGCAATCCGGATACCCCGGCCTGGCAGCCCGGGTTTGAAAACGGTGAACTGTTCCGGGTCTTCGGTCCTGCAGTTACGACCTCTGAGGAGGAACAGGTCCAGACGGCCGGCTGGAGCCCCATTCGCACGGTGTTTTTGGTCTACCCTTCGGATCCGATTGTCTTCTTTGAAGAGAACATGTGGTCGCGCGAACCGGATTGGATGCGCCCGGGGCGCGGCGCGGATGTCTCCCCGGATTTCACCTGGGTCCCGCTGGTCTCCTTCTTTCAGGTTGCCCTTGATATGCTGTCGGCAACGCGGGTTCCACCGGGGCACGGCCATAACTACGCGGTGCGCGACTACACAGCGGCCTGGGTCGCTGTCACCGCCCGCGAAGGCTGGACCAGCCAGGATACTGCCAGGCTGCGGCTTTTGGTTGCCGACGAAGACTGGTAAGCGGAGTGCCTCTGGGATGGTCGCAGGGTTGTAGAATACCCTTCGTGGAAGTGCCCCAGGAGCAGGCGTTCGGATCAGACGGCACCTTGTCAAAAACGCGAGTTTGACGAATCTTTTTTGGGAAAGAAGCCAAAATTGAGTGGAAAATTTTTTGTGATAGGGTCGAGAGTTTCGCAGGGCGCATTGCTGGTTTGATCTGAGCGCAGGCGCTACGTGAAGTGGATCACTCAACTGTGTAACGAGTTCACCAATTCGTGTCGGATTTTCGCCGCTACGAGCAAAAAAACGCGCATCTTTTTGCAGTGTCTGTCAAATTGTTTTTCAAGACTGCGCCTGAATTTTTCTGACCCCTATACATGTGGTGAGGTGCGGATCCCTGGGATGGGGGGAGGTCGGGCCACATAAGTACAATCAGGAGACTCTAGATCCATGAGCACCAAACTCGTATTGCGCAGCAGCGCGGCAGTAGCTGCCGCCTTGCTGGCGGCGCCAGCATTTGCGGGCCCCACCTACACCAATGATAACGGCGGCAGCTTCCGCTGGTATGGTCAGTTCAACCCATCCTTCCAGAATTTCGACGATGGCGTCGAGGACTATAATCGCCTGGTCGACAACTCCTCGTCGAATTCGCGGATCGGCTTCTGGCTCGAGCAGTCCTTTGGCGAAAACACGCTGAAGTTCCACTTCGAAACAGCATTTGGTCTGCGTGCGTCTGATGGCGTCAATCAGGCCACCACCGGGGACTCCCTGAGCTGGAGCCGGACAAACATCCGTCATGTGGACTTCCAATTCGAGACCGCCAGCTATGGTACCTTCTCGGCGGGGCAAGGCTCTATGGCTTCTGACGGCATCACCGGTGCTGACTTCTCAGGCACAGGCCTGGGGGCAGGGGTGTCTGTTGCCGATATCGGCGGCGGCTATGCCTTCCGCACCTCCGCTGGTGCGGTGAGCGGCGTTACCATTGGCGACGCCTTCACTGATCTGGACGGCAGCCGTCTTGGTCGTGTGCGCTATGACAGCAAGAACTTTGGCGGCTTTGTTTTCTCGGCTTCTTACGGGACCGACATTCTGGCCACCAACAACGATCGTGAGACCTACGACGTTGCCGTTCGTTACAGCAATGACGATCTGGGCGCCTTTGCTCTGGACACCGGCATCGCTGCGGCCTGGACCGAGCAGACTGGTCAACAGGACCGTCGCGACATTTCTGGCTCGTTGTCATTGTTGCACAAGGACACAGGTGTTTCGATGACCCTGGCTGCAGGAGATCGCGATATCTCTGGCAACTATGCCTATGCGAAACTGGGCTATTCTGCGGATCTGCTTGCGGTAGGGAAAACCTCTTTCTCGGTCGACTACTATGACGGTTCTGACCTGGTGACCAATGGCGACTCCTCAGAGTCCTGGGGCATCGCAGCGGTACAAAAGATCGACCGCTTCAACCTTGAAACCTACATCGCCTACCGTGACTATTCCTACTCGGACACCACTGCGACCACCTACCAGGATTCCAACGTGATCTTGGCCGGCGCCCGCTGGAAGTTCTAAGGGCAGTCTTGCCCTGACAGGTTGCCAAACAACGGCCGCCGAAAGCAGGCTGCAAAAATTTGGCTACCAAAAACTGACACGCCCCCGTTTTGGGGGCGTGTTTTTGTTTCTGCCGCAAAACTTCCTAACGAATTGTCGCTTTGAGGTGCCGAAAGGGGCAAAGCCTCTTGCACCGCGAGGCCAGTAACAATAGAAGGCCTCAAATTGTCTGGGGGCGGTGCCTGCGCGCGCGCCCCGAATCTCTATGGGGTAAAACATGCAGGTCACCGAGACGCTGAACGAAGGTCTGAAACGCGGCTACGCCATCACGGTCACGGCTGCCGAACTGGACGCCAAGGTCAACGAAAAGCTGGTTGAAGCGCAGCCAGAAATCGAAATGAAAGGCTTCCGCAAAGGCAAAGTGCCTATGGCGATGCTGAAAAAGCAGTTTGGCCAGCGCATGGTTGGCGAAGCGATGCAGGAAACCATCGATGGCGCCATGAATGATCACTTTGAAAAAAGTGGTGATCGCCCAGCGATGCAGCCTGACGTCAAGATGACCAACGAAGACTGGAAAGAAGGCGACGACGTTGAGGTCAACATGACTTACGAAGCGCTGCCCGAAATTCCCGAGGTCGACCTCTCTGGTGTGACCCTCGAGAAGCTGGTTGTGAAGGCCGAAGACGAGGCTGTCACCGAAGCGCTGGAAAACCTGGCCGAGAACGCTCAGGAATTTGAAGCTGCTGCTGACGGTGCCGCCTCCGAAAACGGCAATCAGGTTGTAATCGACTTCCTGGGCAAAGTTGACGGCGAAGCCTTTGATGGCGGCGCTGCTGACGATTACCCCCTGGTTCTGGGTTCCAACTCCTTCATCCCCGGCTTCGAAGAGCAGCTGGTTGGCGTGAAGGCGGGCGACGAAAAAGACGTCACCGTGACCTTCCCTGAAGAGTATCAGGCCGAGCACCTGGCCGGCAAAGAAGCCGTGTTCTCTTGCACCATCAAAGAGGTCAAAACAGCCAAGGCTGCTGAGATCAACGACGAGATGGCCAAGAAGTTCGGCGCCGAAGACCTAGATGGTCTGAAGGGTCAGATCCGCGAGCGCCTCGAGTCCGAATATGCCGGTGCTGCCCGTGCGGTGATGAAGCGCGCCACTCTGGACAAACTGGACGAGCTGGTTTCCTTTGAACTGCCGCCCTCGCTGGTCGAAGCCGAAGCCAAGCAGATCGCGCATCAGCTGTGGCACGAGGATAACCCAGAAGTCGAAGGTCACGACCACCCTGAGATTGAGACCACCGAAGAGCACACTCAGCTCGCCGAGCGTCGCGTGCGCCTCGGCCTGCTGCTGGCAGAGCTGGGCCAAAAAGCCGAAGTTGAAGTCACCGATGCTGAGATGACCCAGGCGATCATGGCGCAGGCGCGTCAGTATCCTGGCCAGGAACGTCAGTTCTTTGAGTTCATCCAGCAGAACGCCCAGATGCAGCAGCAGCTGCGGGCGCCTTTGTTCGAAGACAAGGTCATTGACCACCTGTTCGATCAAGCGACAGTTGCGGAAAAAGAAGTCTCCAAAGACGATCTGCAGAAGGCCGTGGAAGCGCTCGAAGAAGAATAAGAGCTTTTCAAATATACTTTTTAAAGGTCGCCTTTGGGCGGCCTTTTTTGTTTATGCGCAGGGAAAAATTAGGAAATTTAACCGGTAGTTGAAGGTGAAGAGATCAAATTGATCCGCACCTGTCCGTAAAACGCACGCTAATAACGCTATCGTAACGGTTGTGTCTCATCTTGAGATCAAGAGTTTCGTAGAGGATGCTGTTATGACCGGTAAATCTGAGTACAAGAAGAAGCGTTTTTCACTAAGTAATCTGAAGACACGAACCAAAGTTATTTCAGCGGCGGTGTGTCCTCTGCTGTTGGTCGCAGGCGTCGGCGTTCTGGCCGTGGTCGACTTGCAAAAGATGGAAGAGACCTCTCACAAGGTCGAACACACCCAGCATGTTCTGGACGAGGTTGCTCTTCTGACCGCCTCTGCGCTGGAGATGGAGGCGAGCCTGCGTGGCTACCTGCTGGCTGGTCAGGATCAATACCTTGAACCCTATGAACACGGGGCAACAGAAACCTATGCTGCCTTTGCCGAGCTGCGATCCACTGTAAGCGATCAGCCACTGATGCTGGAGCGATTGACCGAGGCAGAGGAGACGCTGCGCGCTTGGGAGAGCGATGTGTTAGAACAGGCTGTTGCCATGCGCCGCGCAATTGGTGACGCGATGAACATGAATGACATGGCGGATGCGGTCAAAGGGGCTAAGGCCAAAGAGTATTTTGAGGCCTTCCAGAAGGAAATCAATCAGTTCATCGAGGAAGAAGAAGTGCTTTTGGCGGATCGCCGTCAGGTCTTTACCACCTTGGTCAAAACCGGCATCGCCAACCCGGACTACATGAACAGCTCCTTGGCGGCCGTGGAAAAAGCGCATTCCGTCATTAGCGCTGCCAAGGATCTATTGGCCGTCTCTCTTGATATGGAAGCTGGGATGCGGGGGTTCCTGCTGACGGCGGATCCCGCCTTTTTGGAGATCTACGAAAAAGATATCGTCAAGTTTGACGTTTTGGTTACTGGCTTGCTGGAATTGACCATCGAGAGCCTGAGCCAGGAAATTCGTATCACCAAAATGGCCAAGATCATCACCGATTGGCGCGAGCAGGCAGTAGAACCTCTGCTGGAACTGCGCCGCGAAATCGGCGATGCCAGGACCATGGATGATATGGCAGATTTTGTGCGCGAAGGCCGTGGCGCCGCCTATTTCAGCAAGTTTTCAGAGATCATGGCCTCCTTTAAAGCCGAGGAAATGGTCCTGATGGAGGAGCGCAAAGCGGACAACAAGGCCATCACAACGATGACCCAGAATATTATTCCTGCCGCGATTGGCCTGGCGATCATCCTTGGTGGGGCAATGGCCCTGATGGTGGGAACCAGCCTGTCCCGTGCCATCAACCGGATCACCACCTCCATGAAAGGGCTGGCCAAGGGGGACAATACGGTTGAAATCCTGGGGCAGACTCGTGGCGATGAAGTTGGTGATATGGCCCGCTCGCTCGAAGTGTTCCGCGATGCCTTGGTCAAGATGCAGGAACTGGAACAGAAAAAGGCCGAGGGGCGTGATGCAGAATTGAACCGGGTGGTTGAGGAGTTGAGCCAAAAACTGTCGCAGCTGTCCGATGGCAATCTGGAAGTGCAGATCCAAGAGCAGTTCCCCGAAGACTATGAGAAACTGCGCAGTGATTTCAACAACACGGTCAGCACGCTGAATTCCATTGTGGGCCAGGTGATGGATACCTCGGGCAGTATTGGCAATGGTGCTGTTGAAATCAGCCAGGCCTCGCAGGATCTGTCCAACCGGACCGAAAGCCAGGCGGCAACACTGGAAGAAACCGCCGCAGCCCTGGATGAGCTGACCGCCTCGGTGAAATCAGCGGCAGAGGGCGCTAAGGCGGTTGAGGCCACCATGGAAGAGGCCCGTGTTGAGGCCGAAAACAGCGATCAGGTTGTGCAAAACGCGGTGGCGGCGATGACCGAGATCGAAAAGTCCTCGGAGAGCATTTCTCAGATCATCTCAGTGATCGATGACATCTCTTTCCAGACCAACCTTTTGGCGCTGAATGCCGGTGTTGAAGCGGCCCGTGCCGGTGAGGCAGGACGCGGCTTTGCGGTGGTGGCCAGCGAAGTGCGGGCTCTGGCGCAGCGTTCCTCAAGTGCGGCGATGGAAATCAAGACCCTGATTGATGACAGCAGCAAACAGGTTGATCGCGGTGTTGATCTGGTGGGACAGGCGGGCGGTGCCCTGCAAAACATCGTTTCCCAGGTCAGCCAGATCTCCAAACAGGTCTCCGGCATTGCCGAAGGTGCAGTGGAGCAGTCCACAGGTCTGCACGAGATCAACACTGGCATGTCGCAGCTTGATCAGGTGACCCAGCAGAATGCTGCCATGGTCGAAGAGGCCACAGCTGCGAGCATGTTGCTGAAAACCGATGCAGGCAAACTGACAGAGCTGATGGGCAACTTTGAGATCTCAGGTCAACAATCCACTGCCGTGGCGGCCAATGAGGTCCAGGCCCCGAGTGCGCATGGTTCTAGCGATGATTTGGGCGAAGGCTGGGATGAGGCGCTGGAAGGCGGCGTGCCACTGGCCGCCACCGGCACCGACGGCCAGAACTGGGAAGACTTCTAGGACCGAATTGATGTGACAAAAAGGAAAAGGCCCGGAGATGATCCGGGCCTATCTTGTCTGAACATCAGGGTTTTGAAGCGCCTCTTAGAGGTCGATCCGGAAGCGGGCAAACCCGTCTGGGCCTTCGCCGGCCGGGGTAATGCTGACGCCTTCGACATCCTCGGCATAGTCACTGGCCTTGGGGCCGGTATCAAACAGAACGCTGGTGTCTGGCAGCGGCGCAAAGCTCCAATTGGCATCGGCGCGGGGGCTGATGGTGCCTTTTTCTACAATGTAGCGCACGATGACATCGCGGTTGGTGTCAGGCCCTTCAAAGACAATGCTGTCGCCCTTGGCGCCTGGGAAATCGCCGCCGCCCGAGGCGCGATAGTTGTTAGTGGCAATGATGAATTTGGCCTCCGGGTCGATCGGCGCTCCGTTGTACTCCAGGTTGACGATACGATTGGCCTCCGGGTTCTCCAGCGCGCCCTTAGCGCTGAATTTGGAGGGCTGGCTCAGGTCGATCTGGTAGCTGACCCCATCCATCACATCAAAATTGTAGCTGGGGAAGGCCGGGTTCAGCAGCAGCTGATCCGCCTTGCCGGGATCAACCTGGTTAAAGATGCCGGCAGAGCGCTCCAGCCAGTCCTTGACCTCGGCCCCGGTGACCAGAACCGCACGGGCGGTATTGGGGTAGAGGTAGAGATCCGAGACATTCTTGATTGCCACATCGCCCTTGGGCACATCGGTGAAATATTCCGGACCGCCACGACCGCCTGCCTTGAAGGGGGCCGCTGCCGAGAGGATCGGCAGGCCTTCGTACTCGGTGCCTTTGAGCATCTGGGCGATATACCAGCTCTGCGCAATCGAGACGATCTGCACCGAGGGGTCATCCGCCACCAGGGCAAAATAGCTGTGCAGCGGCGCATCGGTCTTACCCACCGCCCGGCGCACATAGGCCAGGGTTTCCTCGTGCTGTTGTGCCACCGAGGCAAGCACCTTGTCGTCGCTCTCCACCAGCGCGGTGATAGAGCGATCCTCGTTGCGTTTGGAGATGGGCCGGGCCTCTGAGGCATGGCCAACCACTCGCCAACCGCCCGCGTCACGTTCCAGCATCAGATCAATCAGGCCGAGGTGGCTACCCCAGTAGCCGCCCATGGTCGCCGGTTTGCCCAGCAGGGTGCCTTTGGCCACGTCGATGCCATCAAGCCCGTCATATTTGGACGAGGGGAACACCAGGTGGCTGTGGCCGGTCATGATGGCGTCAATGCCCTCCACCCCAGCCAGAACCAGCGAGGCATTCTCCATGCCGTCATGCTCCTGCGCTTCGCCAATGCCGGAATGGGACAGCGCGATGATGATATCGGCGCCTTTCTCTTTCATCTCGGGCACATAGGCGCGGGCGCATTGCAGAATATCGCGGGCCTGCACATTGCCTTCTAGATGGCGGCGATCCCAGTTCATCACCTGCGGCGGCACAAAGCCGATAAGTCCGATCTTGATAGCGTGTTTCTGTCCGGCACCGTCCACCAGTTCGCGCTCCATCAGCACATAGGGCGGCAGCAGGGTCTTGTCGTCACGCGGGGCGGCACCTGCCTCTTTGGCAATATTGGCGCAGACTACCGGGAAATCGGCGCCGGCCAGGGATTTCATCAGGAAATCAAGGCCGTAGTTGAACTCATGATTGCCCAGGGTCGAGGCATCAAAACCCACGGCATTCATCGCTGAAATCACCGGATGCAGATCGCCCTCACGCATGCCGCGCTCATAGGCGATGTAGTCCCCCATCGGGTTGCCCTGCAGGAAATCGCCATTGTCCAGCAAGAGCGCATTGGTGGCCTCTGCCCGGATTTCATTCACGATCGAGGCAGTGCGGGCGAGGCCAACCGTGTCGCGGGGTTTGTCGGCGTAATAGTCGTAGGGAAAGACATGCACATGCAGGTCGGTGGTTTCCATCAGCCGCAGATGCACCTGGTTAGAGGCGGCCTGCAGGGAAAAGGGGTGCAAAGCAATGAGGCCAGCGCTGCCAGCAAGAAAGGACCGGCGGTTGAGGGTGATCGGCATGTTGTTACTCCCAGTATCAATTGCTGCGTAATTATCCGGTAACGATAACAGCTAAATGACAGGAAGCGGAAGAAATTGCCGCAAAGCCGGGGCGAACTAGTTCACCAGCCCGGTTTCTTTCAGCATGCGGCGGCGCTTGGCCTCGTGCCAGTAACCACGGGAATAGTGTTTCACTGCCATGTCAAAGCTGCCATCAGACAGCAGCCAGGCTCCGCGCAGGTATTTGACCGCAAACTCTAGATTGGTATCGGCATCCAGCAGATCCTGCGGCGTGCCGGTGAAGCCCATGGAGCGGGCGGTGGCAGGCAGGATCTGCAACAGCCCATAATAGGGGCGGTTGACGGCCCAGGGGCGATGGGTGCTTTCGCGCACCGCCAGACGATGCACCAGCGCACGCGGCACCTCGTAGTGATCGGCCCAGTGGTTGATGCTTTGGCGCAGTTCGGGTGTTTCATTGGGGTAGAGCGGCACCTCCAGTTCAACCGTCGGCCCGCCGCCGACAACGTCGCTGCAGGCGGTTGTCGCGAGGGCTGGCAGCAGGCAGACCAGCAGGGTCAGGGCCCTGAAATCAGGGGAAAAGGCCATGTGGTTGGGTGCTCCATGCAGTTGACCGGGTCCTGAGTAGCGGCATGCACCCAAAGCCGGAGCCTAAGCATTGTCAATTCTAAGTGTAAAGGAAAGCAGCCGGCCAGGCGATCGGCGGATCCTTTCCCATTCTTTCAGGCGAGCTAGCCGATCACGGGATGGCCGCGCTGTTGCATGCATTGCACCAGATAGTTGCGTTGCGCCTGTTTGACTTCGATGTCGCCAACCGCTGCGCCAACTGCGGCGCCAATCAGGGCTCCGGCCAGGGCTTTGTCACCGCTCTCGGTGGCTCCGACGATGGCGCCGCCAGCGCCGCCAATGGCCGCCGTTTTGCCGATATGGCCCTGACCAATGCGGCTGGCTTCTGCCCGGCACTGGGCTTCGTCATTTGCGAAACTCTCACCCGCGACGCCGCTGACCTGCAGGGGGGCGTCCAGGGGGACGGTTTCGCAAGCCGCAACTGTCATCAAAAGAAACCCGCAGGCGACACCCGTCAGAATTCTAACACTCATTAAATCTGCTCCTTTGAAACACATAGGCGAATTAGTGACAGGATAGGGCGTGCCGGACTACAGAGCCAGCCCCAGAACAAAAAAAGGCCACTCCCTGCGGAGTGGCCTTTTCGATGTCCTGTCTGATCAGAGAGATCAGGCAGTTGGCTCTTCTTCGGTTGCGGCGGCGGGGGCGTCGCCCTCGTCGTCGTCATCCGATGCGGCTGCGCCGAGATCGTCGAACAGCTCGGCGATTTCGAATTCAGCAGCGGCTTCCTCTTCGGCAGCGAGCTCCTGGATCGATTTGCCAGAGGCCTGCAGCTCAGCTTCTTCTTCAGAACGGGCGACGTTCATCTTGATCTGAGCTTCGACTTCGGGGTGCAGTTTGACAACAACAGTGTGCAGGCCGAGGTCTTTGATCGGATCGATCAGGACAACCTGCTTTTTGTCGACCGAGAAACCGGCTTCGGTGGCAGCTTCGGCGGCGTCACGCGGGGTAACGGAACCGTAGAGCGCACCTGCGTCCGAGGCGGAGCGAATCACGATGAACTGCTGACCGTCCAGCTTTTCAGCCAGAGCAGAGGCTTCTGCTTTGGTTTCCAGATTGCGTGCTTCCAGCTGCGCTTTCTGGGCTTCAAAGGCTGCCAGGTTGGCTTCCGATGCGACCTTGGCTTTCGCCTGGGGCAGCAGGAAGTTGCGGGCAAAACCGGGTTTGACGTCTACGACGTCACCCATCTGGCCCAGCTTGGCAACACGTTCAAGAAGGATAACTTGCATGTCAGGTCTCCTTACTTAACAGCGTAGGGCAGCAGGGCGAGGAAGCGGGCGCGCTTGATCGCACGGGCCAGTTCACGCTGCTTCTTTGCCGAAACGGCGGTGATGCGCGAAGGTACGATCTTGCCACGCTCAGAGATGTAGCGCTGCAGCAGACGAGTGTCTTTGTAATCGATCTTTGGCGCGTTGTCGCCCGAGAAGGGGCAGACTTTACGACGGCGGAAAAATGGTTTTGCGGCCATGGTTTAGCGTCCTTTTCTCAAGCTAGATCAGCGGCGCTCGCGACGGGTGTCGCGTTCGTCACGTTTCTGCATCTGGACCGAAGGTCCTTCGGCGTGCTCGTCGACCTTGATGGTCAGAACGCGCATCACGTCGTCATGCAGGCGCATCAGGCGTTCCATTTCCTGAACAGCCGCTGCAGGTGCATCGGTGCGCAGGAAGGCATAGTGGCCCTTGCGGTTCTTGTTGATCTTATAGGCCATCGTTTTGACGCCCCAGTATTCACTGTCAACGAGCTTACCTTCGTTGTCAGCCAATACGGCACCAAAATGTTCGATGAGACCTTCGGCTTGCGAGTTGGACAGATCCTGACGCGCAATCATAACATGCTCATAGAGGGGCATGCGAACTCCAGTTTGTTTCAAGGCGCATTTCATAGACCGGGCGGTTGACCCTTCCGCTGCCCTGTCACGAGAGGCTGCGCGGAACGAATGTGTCGCGGAAGGAAGGCTCCATATAGCGGCTCTGGCGCAAAGAGCAAGGCAAAAGGCGGTCTCTTGCCAGGGAAACCAGTGGCTGCGGGCAGCGGGTTTTGTGGAGGATTTGGGAGAAACTTGTCCACATTCAACAATTTTGCCCGCGCTGCCCCATTGTTGCCGTATTCTTGGCGTTAATCATGGTTAACGAATAATTAACCTTTGCCGATAAACGGCAGGCGAGACAGTTTGAGGCAGTTGATGAGCGTTACCAGCGAAGCGACCCTGGCATATGGGCATGCGCACCACAGCAGATTGGCAGGCAGCGAGGATACCCGCAGTCGTTTGGCCACAGCGATGCCCTTGGTTCTGAATTTTGAAGCAAACTGGCGGGCACGTTCGGTGCTGCTGCGCGGGTTGGGGCTGGCAATGATGGTCAGCGCCAGCTGGATCTGGCTGTTTCCGGGCAGTGTTGCGGATCCGGAATTGAACCTGATGAAGGTAGGCGTATCAGTATTGTTCTTTGTGTTGGGGCTGATCTTGATGACCGCCCGTAGCCCGCGCAACCAGCCAGAGGCCTGTTTTGACCCGGTCCGCCGCGAACTGCGGGTGCTACGCCGCGATGCCCATGGTCAGCCAAAAACGGTTCTGCGCCGCAGCTATGATACCATTGGTGGCGCCCGGTTGAGCGACGGCGCCGTGCAGCTCTATGAAAACGATGGCAGCCTGTTGATCGAAGTGCCGCTGGGCAGTGCGGCCGCCCGCAGCCAGCTGCGCGACCAACTGAGCGGTGCGGTGCAATTGTTCAGCTGAACTGTTCACGTCCGCGTGAGCGGAATTGACCGCGACCATAGCAATCCTGAATAAAATAAGGGCTCTGCGTCACTGCGCAGGGCCTTTGTTCTTTTCTCAACAGAACATGTTGGAAAATGCCGGTTTTCTTTTGTCGGTTCAGCACACAGTTTTAAGTCAGACGACCAAGACACCTTTGACATTCAAAACTCCAATGGAGCCTATACTCATGAAAAAGATCCTTGCTGCTGCAGCACTTGTTGGCCTGAGCACCACCGCAGCCCTGGCGGCCCCCGAAAAGTACGTTCTGGATGCCAGCCACAGCCAGGTGGTGTTCAACTACAACCACCTCGGGTTTTCCACCACCTGGGGCATGTTCTCCGGCTTTGAAGGCGAGATCATGTTTGATCAGGAAGCTCCGGCCAATTCCAGCGTTTCCGTGGCCATGCCGCTGAGCTCGATGCTGACCGGCTGGCAGGCGCGCTTTGACCACTTCATGTCCAAGGACTTTTTTGCTGCCAATGGCGATGAGCAGATCACCTTTAAATCCACCAAGATCGACGTGACTAGCGACAATACCGCCAAGATCACCGGCGATCTGACCCTGAACGGGGTGACCAAATCTGTGGTGCTGGATGCCAAGTTGAACCAGGTCGGTGATCATCCGATGGCGGGCAAGCCCTGGGCCGGTTTTGACGCCACCACTACCCTGGTGCGCTCTGACTTCAACCTCGGCAAATTTGCGCCTTTTGTCAGCGATGAAGTGCCGCTGCAGATCTCTGTTGAGGCGATGAAGGCCGAGTAACCTCGTTTTCAGTTAACTTAGAGCAAGCCAGAACGCCGCTTTCCCCCCGGGGAGGGCGGCGTTTTCTGTCGTTGGCGTCAATTAGGTGAGAGGCACCGCTTCAATGTGAAACCGTGGCGTTTTGTTGTGATGCCAAAGCCTTCGGACTGGAGTATTTGGCGCAAAGAGTTTGAAAGCGTGAGGCCGAAGACCTCAATTGCCTCAGTCCGTGGATGGTGATCTTCGATGTTCCAAAGAATGCGCAAAAGGCTTGATTGAGGGCTTTCCCCTGGTTGCAGGTGAAAGAGGGCGCTGCCATCCAAAAGACTGACCTGTTGAGCAAACCATGCTGCGTTCTCTGGCGTAGCTATCAGCCACAGGGCAAAGGGGCTGGAGCCGCTGCTTTTGCAGGGTTTTGTTTGGTATGAAACACGGACACGCATGCGCTGAAACTGCGCGGCTTTCTGCAAAATGTCGACCTCCGGTTTACCCTCTGATTGAGAGGGGCAAGGAAAAAACCTCCCCGGAGGGGTCCGGAGAGGTTTGGTTTAAGAAGTGAGTGGTGGGTCGAAAAGTGGGTTTATGAGGGAGCTAGTTGCTGCGTTGCGCAGTGAGGGTAATATCCAGCACCACGTCAAAGCCGAGGGTGCCTTCATCTTGGGTGCCTTTGCCGATGTCAAAATCAAGCCGGTTCAGAACGACCTGTCCGCTCATCTCCGCCCAGTCACCACCGGTGATCTGGAGCTCAAAAGGCAGGGCGAGCGGTTGTGTCTTGTCGCGGATGGTCAGCTGGCCAACGGCCTGGTAGCCGGTTTCCAGCTTTTCCAGCTGTGCGTCAAAGCGGGCCTTGGGGTAACTGGCGCTGTCAAAATAGTCGCTGCCCATGGCCTGATCCGTCACCGTGCCAAGGCTGAGCGAGGCAATATCGATTTCAACGCTGACCTGACCGGCAGGGCCGGGGGCGGCAGGATCGTCAAAGATGATATCGGCCTGCCAATTGGCAAAACCGCCGCTGACACCGCTGCCCATCTGCTGAATGGTGAGGCCAAGACTGCCCTCTTCAACTCTCCAGTTGCCTGCGGGTTCTCCTTCGTCACCATCCTGCTGTGCCTCGGCCAGATCCGCCGCGAGAGCGCTGTCTGACGTCTGGCCCTGTGTCTGCCCATGACTGTGCGAGGCGTGGTCGTCAGACTGCTGCGCCATCAGAACGCCGCCAGTCAGAACCCCGGCCCAGACCACCAAGGCGATGACTGCAGGTATGGCGCTGTGCTTTTGCGCAGGCGGCATTGGGAGCGCGCCGGATTTGGGCAACATGCGGCGCAGGGTGGCGTCGCGGTCAATCACCACATGTTTCAGCGCTCCGGCCACATGCAACAGGAATGTGATCTGCAACGCCTTGGACGAGGCCCAGTGCAGGGAGGCAAACAGAGCCGCCAGCCCTTCGGATTTGGGCACAAAGGGCAGCTCCTGACCAAAGGGCCACCAGATTGGCGCATAGCCGATGGTGGCGGCATGGTGGATCCAGCCCGTGAGCGGGGTCGCCACCATGGCCCCGTACAAGACCCAATGGACCACTTCAGCGGCCAGCGCCTCCGGTTTGTTTTCAGGATGCAACAGCCCGGGCTTGGGCTGCGTGATCGCCCAGGCAATCCGTGCCAACCCGGTGAAGAAGGCGGCAATGCCAATGGTTTTATGAATTGAAAACCGTAGCATGGCCCTGGAAATGACCTCTTGCGAGCCATCAAACTCGGGGCTTTGGATTTCGTGCGCCAGATCACTGGCATTGAGGCCAAGCAAAAAGGCGGAAATGAGCAAGAGCGCGGTGAGCCAGTGAAAGCTCTTGGTGACGGTGCCATAGCTGGAGGCGGTATTGTGGGCAGACACGCAGGTGTTTCCTTTTACAGGTACTCGATACTGGTCTTCTGGTTTCAATCTAGCCATCGGGCAAAGCCATGCAATGGCGGGCTTTGTCCACTCACGAACAGGAGTTGTGCGCGTTGAGGGGGCTTTTATGTGTTTTGTCGGCTTGCGGCAGTGGCCAAGCGCAGTCGCGATGGCGCGGCGCAAGGAGCAGTTCTCTTGTACGTTGGGTCAGCTCCGTCTAAACCGGGGAAAACAAAAGCCAAGGATGAGGGTCTTTGATGACAATCGCATTTGTATTCCCGGGGCAGGGTGCCCAGACCATTGGAATGGGCCAGGCCCTGGCAGAGGCCTATCCGGCCGCCAAAGCCGTCTTTGATGAGGTCGATGCTGCACTGGGGGAAAATCTCAGCAAATTGGTCTGGGAAGGCGATATCGAAACCCTGACCCTGACCCAGAATGCCCAGCCAGCACTTATGGCCACCTCGATGGCGGCGATGCGGGCGCTGGAAGCCGAAGGTATCTCCATTGATCAGGCTGCTTTTGTCGCTGGTCATTCGCTGGGGGAATATTCTGCCCTGGCTGCAGTCGGTGCGATTTCGGTGGCGGATACTGCCCGCCTGCTGCGCACCCGTGGCGAAGCCATGCAGAGCGCCGTACCGGTTGGCGTTGGTGCCATGGCGGCGCTACTGGGCCTGGATTTTGCCACCGTCAAAGAGGTTGCAGCCGAGGCTGCTGCCGAGGGAGAGGTGGTTCAGGCTGCCAATGACAATGACCCAACCCAGGTGGTTGTCTCTGGCCATAAGGCCGCGGTTGAACGGGCTGCTGATATCGCCAAGACCCGCGGCGCCAAGCGCGCGGTCATGCTTCCTGTGTCGGCGCCGTTCCACTGTGCGCTGATGCAGCCGGCAGCGGATGTCATGGCCGAAGCCCTGGCATCGGTGGAGATCAAAGCCCCGGCAGTGCCATTGATCGCCAATGTTCGCGCCGATGTGGTAAGCGACCCTGACGAGATCCGTCAGCTTCTGGTCGAGCAGGTCACTGGCTCGGTGCGCTGGCGCGAAAGCGTGCAGGTCATGGGGGCCAAGGGCGTGACAGAATTCTGGGAGATCGGCGCGGGCAAAGCCCTGTCGGGCATGATCCGCAAGATTGATCGCAGCCTGGCCAGTCGTCAGTTTGGCAGCCCCGAAGCGGTTTCCGCGGCCAAAGACGCCTGATCCCATCCCAAGATACAACGCGCGGTGCTTGGTGGTTCTCCGCCGGGCTGCGCTCTCAGACTTAGAGGAAATGACATGTTTGATTTGACTGGCAAGACTGCCCTGATCACCGGGGCCTCTGGCGGCATTGGCGGCGATATTGCCCGCAGCCTACATGCAGCGGGAGCGACCGTTGCGCTCTCTGGCACCCGCCAAGCCCCGCTGCAGGAACTGGCAGCTGAGCTTGGCGAGCGCGCTCATGTGCTCACCTGCAATCTCAGCGATCCAGAGGCCGTTGAAGCGCTGCCAAAGCAGGCCGCCGCGGTCATGGGCAGCGTTGATATTCTGGTCAACAATGCGGGCATCACCAAGGACAATCTGTTCATGCGGATGAAAGACGAGGAATGGCAGAGCGTGTTGGACGTGAACCTGACTTCCACCATGCGCCTGTGCCGTGGTGTGATGCGGGGTATGATGAAGGCACGCTGGGGCCGTATCATCAATATTTCTTCCATTGTGGGCGCCACCGGTAACCCAGGGCAGGGCAACTATGCGGCCTCCAAGGCGGGCATGATCGGCATGTCCAAATCCATCGCCTATGAGGTTGCCAACCGGGGCATCACGGTAAATGCCGTGGCACCTGGCTTTATTGCCACGGCGATGACGGAAAAGCTCAATGACGCCCAAAAAGACGCGATCCTGACCCAGATCCCCGCCGCACGCATGGGAGATTCGAAAGAAATCGCCGCTGCCGTGCTCTATCTGGCCAGCCCAGAGGCCGCATATGTGACCGGGACAACCCTGCATGTGAACGGCGGAATGGCGATGCTGTAATCGAGTTTTCTCAAAATAGGCCTCGGCCTTGAGGGAAAATCATTGCAGAATCGAAGAATTCGCCGCAGAAAATTCCTTAAGACTTCGTGAATATCACATTGATATCAACGGGGTCCTAGAAAAAGCTGGCACTGCCCCTTGTCCTTTGCAAAGGGGGGCGCCATCTGCTCGACTGGGCCAGTCAATGCAGAGCACCTTCAAGGCCCGCGCCGGGAGCGAAACCATTTGCCTCTGCGCTGGTCTGTGTTATAGGCGGCCCATATTCGTCCTGACGTCTATCCCTATGGGGTAGCGATCGGGTCGCTCTCGCTGTTGAGAGCCCAACCGCCCGCATCGGGCAAATCATGCCACCCCAATGGGGTAAGAGCAAAACCGGGCAAGCTGCCCTGAAGAACGAGGAAATGACATGAGCGACGTCGCAGACCGCGTAAAAAAGATCGTTGTAGAGCACCTGGGTGTTGAAGAAGAAAAAGTGACCGAAAACGCGTCCTTCATCGACGATCTGGGCGCAGACAGCCTCGACACTGTTGAGCTGGTCATGGCCTTTGAGGAAGAGTTCGGCATCGAGATCCCTGATGATGCGGCCGAAACTATCCAGACATTTGGCGACGCAGTGAAGTTCATCACCGAAGCTTCCTAAGTCGAGATCACAGCAATGTGATTGTATGCACGGCGCTTTCCACAAGGGAAGCGCCGTTTTACGTCTCTCACTCCCAGGGCTTCTGGCCAATGCTGACCTCATGCGGCGCAGTTCTGTGCTATCATGTTGAGGTTGAACAACCAGGAGGGAGTTGAGGATGCTGATTTATCCGACAATGGAGTTGCTGGACGGGCGCTGTGTCACCCTTGAAAAGGGGCGACTTGAAGAGCCGCAGATCTGGCATGTTGACCCGGTTGAAAAGGCAAAGGAATTTGCCGCTGCAGGCGCGGAATGGATGCATCTGACCGATTTCAACGCCATTCAGGGCGATGACAGCAACCGTGAAATTGTCGAAGAAATCATTCGCAGTGTTGGCATTCCTGTGCAGCTGGGTGGGGGCATGCGCAGCCGGGAAAACATCGAAAGCTGGATTGATAAGGGCGCCGGGCGCGTTGTGGTTGGCACTCTGGCGGCGCTGGACCCTACACTGGTGGCTGAACTGGCCAAACAGCACCCGGATCAAATTGTTCTGGCGGTGGATGTCTGGCAAGGGCAGGTGATGACCGAGGGCTGGCGCGAATCCGGCGCCTTTGAACCTGAAAGCTATATTGCCGCCTTCGGAACTGCTCCCTTTGCAGGCATTATCGTCACCGATATTGACAGCGACATGTCCGACCTTGAGGCGCAGCTTGGGCTGATCTCGGGGCTGGCAGCTGCCGCGCAATCGCCGGTCATTGCTAGCGGTGTGGTGCGCGGTGCGGATGACATCTCGCGCTTGAAGTATATCCACAATATTTCCGGTGCTCTGGTAGGGCGGGCGCTGTTCCGCAAAAGCCTCTCTCTGGAAGAGGCGTTGGAGGTGGCGCAGCCGCAGCCGGAACCAGTGGCTGAGTTTATCTAAACTCCTAAACCTGACCTACGCTCGGCTGTTCTGGAGCCGCCGAGCGCGCTGGGGCTCCCAGGGCATGCCTTGGGCAGAAACGAGCTGCTCAAACCCGGCCTTTTCAATGCTGTTCCTTTGGCCTTGGGGCCGACAACGCCAATCTTTGCTGGTTTTTGGCGTATCGCCGCCGCGCGGTTCCATTGCCGCACTTGCACCTCTTGGGCAATCCAAGCTATCTGAGTGAGCGAATTGCCGAGGCAGAGGAGAGCAAAGCATGCGTCGAGTCGTTGTAACCGGATTGGGATTGGTAACACCCTTGGCGACCGGAGTCGAAGAGTCCTGGTCACGCCTGTTGGACGGCCAGTCCGGCGCCGGACCGATCACGCTGTTTGATGCAGAAGCCAGTGGTGTAACCACCACCTATGCCTGCGAAGTTCCGCGCGGTGATGGGTCCGAAGGAACCTTCAACCCCGATGACTGGGTGATCAAGAAAGATCAGAAAAAGATCGACGACTTTATCCTCTATGGGATTGCCGCCGCCGATATGGCTGTGCGCGATGCTGGCTGGTTGCCCGAAGATACCGAAAGCCTGGAGCGCACCGGGGTGATGATCGGTTCTGGCATCGGTGGCCTTAGCTCTATCGCGGATACTGCGGTGATGATCAAGGAAAAGGGCCCCCGTCGGGTCTCGCCTTTCTTTATCCCCGGTGCGCTGATCAACCTGATCTCGGGTCAGGTTTCCATCCGCTTTGGCTTCAAAGGCCCTAACCACTCGGTTGTGACCGCCTGTTCAACCGGAGCCCATGCCATTGGCGATGCGGCGCGGCTGATCAAATCGGGCGATGCTGATGTGATGGTTGCAGGCGGCGCCGAAGCTGCCATCTGCGAAATTGGTATTGCCGGTTTCAACGCCTGCAAGGCGCTGTCGACCAAGCGCGCCGATGATCCCAAATCGGCCTCGCGCCCCTATGACGCGGACCGTGATGGTTTTGTCATGGGCGAAGGTGCCGGCATCGTGGTTCTGGAAGACTATGACCACGCTGTGGCCCGTGGCGCCAAAATCTATGCAGAGGTTCTCGGCTATGGCCTGTCGGGCGATGCCTATCACATAACCGCTCCCTCCGAGACTGGCGAAGGTGGCGAACGCTCGATGCGCGCGGCGCTGAAGAACGCCGGCCTTACCCCTGCGGATGTGGACTACATCAATGCCCATGGCACCTCGACCATGGCTGATACCATCGAGCTGGGCGCGGTAGAGCGTATGCTGGAGGATCACGCCAGCAATGTGACCATGTCTTCGACCAAATCGGCAACCGGCCACCTGCTGGGCGCGGCCGGTGCCATCGAGGCGATTTTCTCGATCCTGGCGATCCGCGATCAGGTGGCACCGCCCACCATCAATCTGGACAATCCGGATGTTGAGACCCAGCTGGATCTGGCGCCTAACAAAAAGGTCGAACGCAAGATTGATATCGCGCTGTCCAATTCCTTTGGCTTTGGCGGCACCAATGCCTCTGTTGTCTTTGGGAAGACAAAATAAATGTGGCGTAGCCTGGCCTCGAATATGCTGACTGTTCTGGTGGTGCTGTTGTTCCTTTTGGGCGGCGTCATCCTGTGGGGCAAGTCGCAGTATACCGCCGAAGGACCGCTGGAAACGGCGATTTGCCTGCAGGTGCGGCCCGGATCAAACATGACCCGCGTCAGCAACGATCTGCAAGAGCAGGGCGCAGTTTCCTCGGGGATGATGTTCCGGCTCAGCGCCAAATACACCGAAAAATCCAGCCAGCTGAAGGCCGGCAGCTTTTTGGTGCGTCCTGGGACTTCGATGGAAGAAATCATCGGTCAGATCACCAAGGGCGGTGCCAGCACCTGCGGCACCGAGGTGGTCTATCGCGTTGGGGTGACCCGTTTGCGGGCCGAAGTGCGCGAGCTGGATCCGGCCTCTGGCAAGTTTGTCGAACGGGCCGAATTTGAAATGGGCGTCGACGAAGTCCCTGAGATCTTTACCCGGCTGCAGGCCGCCAATGACACTCGGTTCCGGGTGGCCCTGGCCGAAGGTGTAACAAGCTGGCAGGTGGTCAACGCGCTTGAGAACATCGCAATCCTTGATGGTGAGGCAGGCGAGCGCCCAGCCGAAGGCTCCCTGGCGCCTGACAGTTACGAGATCCTGACCGGTCAGTCCCGCGCCGAGATCCTGGCTCAGATGCAGGAGCGTCAGACTTTGCTGGTTGGCGCTGCTTGGGAAAACCGCAGCGAGGATGCGGCGGTGCAAAGCCCCGAAGAAATGCTGATCCTGGCCTCTATCATTGAAAAGGAAACTGGTGTCGCTCGTGAGCGCGGCCAGGTTGCCAGCGTCTTTACCAACCGTCTCAATCGCGGCATGCGGCTTCAGACTGACCCGACGGTGATCTACGGTGTGACACAGGGTGAAGGCGTGTTGGGACGGGGGCTGCGTCAAAGCGAGCTGCGTAAGGTAACGCCTTGGAATACCTATGTGATCGAGGGTCTGCCGCCAACGCCAATTGCCAACCCAGGCAAGGCCAGCCTGGAAGCGGCAGTGAACCCGGACAGCACGGACTATTTGTTCTTTGTTGCCGATGGCACCGGTGGCCATGCCTTTGCGGAGACCCTGCAGGGCCATAACCGCAATGTCGCCAAATGGCGCCAGATCGAAGCAGAGCGCAACAACAACTGATCCTGTTTCAGCCCCGGCGCAGCTGCACCGGGACCGGAAACCAAAACACAAAAGGCCCGCTTCAATTTCAAAATTGGGGCGGGCCTTTTGCTGTTCTGCAAGGAGAAATAGCTCCGGTTACCGTCTGGTTTGTTAATTTTCCCCTTTCGCTTCGGTCGCTTGGCAACCCGGGTTGATTTGACTTTTTCCACTCTTCGCACCTAAGGTACCGGGCAGCTAGAAGAAGGTCAGAGACAAAAACCGGCCTGCCAGGCTGTCTGCAGCCATTTTCCCAAAAACAGCAGCTGCCGGTCTCTATTCCTTTTCTCATGCCGGGGAACGCCCGCATTGCATGAGGTGCCATAGCCCAGATGTCACATAGAAATCCGGACCCTTTGGGGCCCTGTACCAGCGATCTGTTGCGATCACTGCACCACTCCATCCTGCGATTACGGCAAGAGGCCGAAGATTTGCGGCAGCTTCTGGCTGCCGAAGGAGAGCAGGCGCTCGCGGTACCATTGCCCCGTATTGCTAAGCTTGAGGGGCTCATTCGCGATTGCCAGAAAGTGGAGAAGACCCTTGTCGAGCAAACCGCTGGGGAAACCCAAGACCAGTCCGGAGTTGACCTCGCAGCAGCCCAACTTGAAATCAGCCGCCGCCTGGATCGCCTCCGAACTGCCTATGCTGCAGGCTGCGCTGACACAGGGGCTGAGTGATCAGGCGATCCTGGCCTTGCCCTATCTGTTCGAGTTTTGGGCCCATGCGCATCAACTGCCCCCGACAGGGGATTGGCGCACCTGGGTAATTTTGGGGGGACGCGGTGCTGGCAAAACCCGTGCCGGAGCCGAATGGATCCGGTCTCAGGTGGAGGGGGCAACTCCAAAGGCACCAGGGCACGCCTGCAGGGTGGCGCTCATCGGGGAGACCTATGATCAGGTGCGCGATGTGATGATCCTGGGCGACAGCGGCATTCTGGCCTGTGCGCCGCCAGACCGAAAACCGCAATGGAAATCCGGCGAACGCAAATTGCTTTGGGCCAATGGTGCCATGGCGCAGGCTTTTTCTGCCCATGATCCAGAGGCGCTGCGCGGGCCACAGTTCGACACCGCCTGGGTGGATGAACTGGCGAAATGGCGCCGTGCGCGCGAGGCTTGGGATATGCTGCAATTCTCTTTGCGATTGGGCGAGGATCCCCGCGTCTGCGTCACCACAACGCCGCGCAATGTCGAAGTGCTGCGCCAAATTCTCGAAGCGCCCTCCACGGTGCAGACCCATGCCGCAACCGAGGCCAACCGGGCCAATCTGGCGACCTCTTTCCTGACAGAAGTGCGAGCGCGTTATGCGGGGTCTCGCCTGGGCCGACAGGAACTTGATGGGGTTTTACTGAGCGATATTGAGGGGGCAATCTGGAAGGCGGCGCATCTGGAGGCGCTTAAGATTGCCGCCCCTTCGGCGCTGGACCGGGTGGTGGTGGCGGTGGATCCTGCGGTGAGTTCGGGCAAGGCATCGGATGCCTGTGGCATCATCGTGGCTGGCGCAGTGTTGAAGGGGCCGGTGCAGGACTGGCAGGCCTATGTGTTGGCGGATCGCACCGTGCAAGGGCTGGGCCCGCTGGCCTGGGCTAGGGCGGTGTTGGCGGCGGCGCAGGAGTTTGCAGCCGACCGGGTGGTGGCAGAGGTCAATCAGGGCGGGGCTCTGGTCGAAAGCCTGTTGCGGCAGGTGGATCCCCTGATGCCCTTTCGCGCGCTGCACGCCAGCCGGGGCAAGGTGGCACGGGCCGAACCTGTGGCGGCACTTTATGAGCAAGGCCGAGTGCATCATCTGGCTGGCCTGGCAGAGCTGGAAGAGCAGATGTGCCAAATGGCGCTGCAGGGCTATCAGGGGGTGGGCTCTCCGGATCGGGCGGATGCATTGGTCTGGGCACTGCATGAATTGATCCTGGATCCGGCTGCAAGGATGCGCAGGCCACGCGCCCGGATGATCTGAGGGAATGAAAGCAAAACAGCGCACTACGGGGTGTTGCAAAGGCGGGGGGCGCTGCCCTTTGGGGAAATTCAGATCCTACAGGCATAACTTTTCTCCAGCACAGGGCGCAAAGCCCGGATGATGGATCAAAGGAGTGGCCCATGGGGTTCGACCTACCTTGGCGCAAGAACAAGCCCAACGCCACAGGGGCATTCACGGCCGCGCCAAAGCCCGCAACTGCGCGGCAGACCAAGTCCAGGGCTGGCATCGCCTGGCAGAGCCTTGGGGCTGCCTCCTTTGGGAACCGGGATAGCAATGGCCTGACGCGGCTTGGCTTTTGCGGCAATCCGGTTGGGTTTCGGGCGGTGCGCATGGTGATCGAAGCCGCTGCTGCCATCCCTTTAGTGGTGCAGGATGCGGCGCAGCGTTATGAGACCCATCCGCTGCTGTCGCTGATTTCCCGGCCCAATGGAGCTCAAACCGGGGCAGACTTTTTTGAAACTCTGTTTGGTTACTTGTTGTTGTCGGGCAATGCCTATGTAGAGGCCACGCAGGAGGCAGAGGATTGGCCGGTGGCAATGCATCTGTTGCGCCCGGATCGGATGTCGATCGTTGCCGGCGCTGACGGCTGGCCAAAGGCCTATGATTATACGGTGACGGGGCGCACAGAGTGCTTTGCCTGCGAGGGCGGCCGCAGCGCTATCCTGCACCTGAAAAACTTCCACCCTCAGGATGATCACTATGGCCTGGCCCCGTTGCAGGCTGCGGCGCTGTCACTGGATGTGCACACTTCCGCATCGCATTGGTCCAAAGGGCTTTTGGACAATGCAGCTCGGCCCTCTGGAGCATTGGTCTGGGGCGGATCTGAGGGGCAAGGGATGTTGTCAGATGATCAGTTCCGTCGCCTCAGCGAGGAAATCGAAGCCAATTTCCAAGGGGCGCGTAACGCGGGCAGGCCAATGGTGTTGGAAGGCGGGTTGGATTGGAAACCCATGGGGTTTTCGCCCTCGGATATGGAGTTCCAGAAAACCAAAGAGGCCGCCGCGCGGGAAATTGCCCTGGCTTTTGGTGTGCCGCCAATGCTTCTCGGCCTGCCGGGAGACGCGGCCTACGCCAACTACCAAGAGGCAAATAGGGCTTTCTACCGGCTGACTGTCTTGCCCCTGGTTACCCGTGTGGCCGCCGGTCTGTCGGATTGGATTTCAGGTTTTGGCAATGAAGTCATCATATTGAAGCCTGACCTTGATCAGATCTCTGCCCTGTCAGAAGAACGCGAGCGGCAGTGGAGACGGATTTCTGACGCGGATTTCCTCAGCCAGGCTGAAAAGCGAAGGCTGCTTGGTCTGCCTGAGGCACCGGCGGGAGAGTCAGATGCCTGATTTCCCGATGCCACCCTTTGACTGCGCTCCGGGGCTGCGACTCTCGGCCCATGAAAAGGTCATCCAAATACAGCTGGATGCCCTGACCCGTCGCCATGACCAATTGGAGCAGCTTCTTGAACGGCTGGAACGTCGGGTCTGGTTGACCGTCTATGGCGTGGCTGCGGTGATCCTGGCACAGGCGTCCCAGTCGCTTCTGTCTACGCATTAGTATTCAAATTCAAACCGATACGAGAGGTACCTCATGCCGTCGGAACCAGAAGTAGAACGGAAGTTCGCACGCTTTGGAGAGATGCTGAATGTGCAGGACAAGGGCGTCATTCAGGGCTATGCCAGCCTGTTCGGTGAGACCGATCAGGGCGGAGATGTGGTGATGCCAGGGGCCTATGGCGCGTCGCTCAAAGCGCTGGCAGCGCGCGGGTGCCGGGTCAAGATGCTGTGGCAGCACGATCCCTTGCAACCCATTGGGGTCTGGGACGAGCTGCGCGAGGACAGTCGCGGGCTTTGGGTCAGGGGTCATCTGCTGACAGAGATCTCTCGCGGGGCTGAGGCGGCGGTTTTGATCGAAGCCGGGGCCATCGAGGGCCTGTCAATCGGCTACCGAACCAAGCGGGCGCATCAGGACGGGCAGGGCAAACGTCTCCTCACCGAGGTTGATCTTTGGGAGGTCTCGTTGGTCACTTTCCCAATGCTGCCGGCGGCACGGGTTGCGGCCAAACAGGAGGCGCCCCAAGGCGCAGATCTGCGCCGCCTTGCAGCAGAACTACGTCGCGCCAGCCGCCAGATGGCACGCTCAGGCCTTTCCCCTTCATCGACCAGGACAGGACAAAACGATGCGGAATAAAAATACCCCGGCCATGGCCGAACAAGCAGCCCCTTTGACGCAGGATGTTACCCAGGCAATCTCGGTATTTTTGCGTGAGTTCAAAGGGTTTCAGGAGGGTGTCACAGTGAAGTTCAAACAGACGGAAGAGCGAATGACCATGCTGGATCGAAAGACACATCGCGCCGCCCGGCCGCAACTTGCAGCCGCAAGCTCGGCCGAGGCGCCCCATACAAAGGCCTTTGGCGGCTATATCCGAACCGGCGATGACGCAGGCCTGCGGGATCTGGTCCCTGAGAGCAAGGCACTGTCCACATCGGTGAACAGTGACGGCGGCTATCTGGTCGATCCGCAGACCTCGGAGACGGTAAAATCGGTGCTGCAGTCCACTGCGTCTATCCGTGCGGTGGCCACGGTTGTCAGCGTCGAGGCGACGTCTTTTGATGTGCTGATCGATCACAGCGATGCTGGGGCCGGCTGGGCCACAGAGGTGGATCCCACCGTGGAAAGCGGCACGCCGGTGATCGACCGGATCACCATTCCACTGCACGAACTGAGCGCGCTGCCAAAGGCCTCTCAGCGGCTGTTGGATGACAGCGCTTTTGACATCGAAGGCTGGCTGGCCGGGCGCATCGCGGACAAATTCTCCCGCGCCGAAGCCTCAGCTTTTCTGACCGGCGACGGGCTTGATAAACCCACCGGCATTCTGACCCATCCGGTGGTTGAAAACGGCCTCTGGAGCTGGGGCTCGCTGGGCTATGTGGCCTCGGGCGAGGCCGCAGGTGTTGGCGATGGCGATGCGATTATTGATCTGGTCTACGCGCTTGGCGCCCAGTACCGGGCCAATGCGAGCTTTGTGATGAATTCGAAAACCGCCGGGTTGATCCGCAAACTGAAGGATGCTGACGGCCGCTTCCTGTGGTCCGACGGGCTAGCCGCTGGTGAACCGGCGCGTTTGTTGGGGTATCCGGTACTGATCGCCGAGGATATGCCGGATGCCGCCTTGGATAGCTATGCGCTGGCCTTTGGCGATTTTGCCTCTGGCTACACCATTGCCGAGCGTCCGGATTTGCGGGTGCTGCGCGATCCTTTTAGCGCCAAGCCGCATGTGCTGTTTTACGCCACCAAACGGGTCGGCGGTGATGTCAGCGATTTTGCCGCTATCAAACTGCTGAAATTCGGCCTGAGCTAACCGCTTGGACCGAATGGGGAACCGGCAGTCCGGTTCCCTGGCGGGTGCGCAATCTCATGCTTTTTGCCGTCTAGCTGCTCCCCCTCCGTCCGAGCGGCAGGAAGCTTTGCGTGCCCGCTGAACAGGATTGGGACGATTGGGGATCTGAGCCTGCGGAGTTGATGATGATGTTGAGCGAAGTGACGCCAGTGCTGGATGCGGCACTGCCGCTGGGGGCTTTTAAGGCCCATCTGCGCCTGGGAACCGGCTTTGGCGAGGCTGAACTGCAGGACAGCGTGTTGATTGGCTTTTTGCGGGCGGCCCTGGCGGCGATCGAAAAACGCACTGGCAAGGCCCTATTGCAGCGCGATTTCCGCTGGGTGGTGACCCGATGGGTCAGACCGGATGTGGCCGCGGTGCCGATTGCCCCGGTGGTCGGCCTGGTATCAGTGGCGCGGATCGATGCGCAGGGCAGCTCTGCACCTGTGGCGCTAGGTACATACTGGCTGGAGCCGGACAGTCAGCAACCGCAGCTGCATCCCACGGCGGCCTGCCTGCCCAATCTGCCCGCCGGTACCCGTCTGGAGCTATTCCTCACCGCTGGCATGTCGCCCAGCTGGGAGGCTCTGCCGAGTGATCTGGCGCAGGCGGTGCTGATGCTGGCGGCGCATTACTATGA
Source organism: Pseudophaeobacter sp. (assembly GCF_039971195.1). GTDB lineage: Bacteria > Pseudomonadota > Alphaproteobacteria > Rhodobacterales > Rhodobacteraceae > Pseudophaeobacter. The sequence continues at coordinate 4,744 of NZ_JBDWPJ010000156.1, read as the reverse complement.
GTACCGCGATGACACTGCCTTGCATGGCGGCTGTATGCCCTTTGGCGTCACCAGCCTGATCGAGAGCCACCGCGCATTGCGGCTTTCGGCTGGGGGGCGGTTATGAGCAAGCCTGTCCGCACGGTGCTGAACCGTCAACTGGTGCTGGAGGACCCGCAACGGGTCAGCGATGGTGCTGGTGGCTATACTGAGAGCTGGGCGCCGCTTGGCAGCCTCTGGGCCGCACTTGCGCCACAGGCCGGGCGTACCGCCGGGCAGGAGGGCGGCAGCCTGTCGCTGCAACGCTACCGCATCACTCTGCGCGCCGCGCCTATGGGCAGCCTGTCACGTCCGCGCAGCGGGCAGCGGTTCCGAGAAGGGGCCCGGCTGTTTCGTATTGAGGCTGTCAGTGAAGCCGACCTAAAGGCGCATTATCTGACCTGTCAGTGCATCGAAGAGGTGGCGCCATGACCTATGCTCTGGCAAGCGCCCTGCAACAGGCGGTTTTCCAACATCTGTCCGTGGATGCAGGCGTGGTGGCAGCCGTGGGGACGGATCTGTTTGATGCCATGCCCACCGGCGCCCTGCCACAGATCTACGCGGTGCTTGGGTCTGAGGAAGTGCTGGATCGCTCGGATCAGAGCGGTGTCGGGGCCCGGCATCGTTTTACCGTCAGCGTCTTTACCAGCAGTGCCGGTTTTATCCTCGCCAAGGACGCCGCCGGGGCAATCAGCGATGCGCTGGTCGATGCGCCCTTGGTGTTGACGCGGGGGCGTCTGGTGGGGCTTTGGTTCGAACGCGCCACGGCCCAGCGCCTCAAGGATGGCGGCCGCAGCATCACCCTGCTGTTTGCCGCAAGGGTGGAAGACAGCTGAGGCCCCAAGCCAAGGGCCAGAACTCAATTCCCATAGATATCAAATGTTAGCAAAAGGAGCACCCTCATGGCTGCCCAAAACGGCAAGGATCTTTTGATCAAGGTGGATATGACCGGCGACGGTCAATTTGAAACATTGGCGGGCCTGCGGGCGACGCGGATCAGCTTCAATGCAGAAAGCGTCGATGTGACCAGCCTCGAAAGCCAGGGCGGTTGGCGCGAATTGCTGGCCGGGGCTGGGGTGCGGTCGGCGGCGATCACCGGCTCCGGGATCTTCCGCGATGAAACCACGGATGAGCGGGCACGCCAGCTGTTCTTTGACGGCATTACCCCGGATTTTCAGGTGGTGATCCCCAGCTTTGGCATCATTGAAGGCGCCTTTCAAGTGACCACGCTGGACTATGCCGGCAGCCACAATGGCGAAGCCACCTACGAGCTGTCACTGTCCAGCGCCGGGGCGCTCACTTTTACGGTGGTTTGATCAATGTCCGGTCCCCTTGAGCAGACAGCGAACCCCTGGCGCGGCGAGGTTGCACTGACCCTCAATGGTCAGCCCTATGTGCTGCGTCTGACGTTGGGGGCCCTGGCCCGGTTGGAGCAGCAGTTAAAAACCGGGTCTCTGGTCGATCTGGTGCAACGCTTTGAGGCCGGCAGGTTCTCAGCCGCAGATATCCTGGCCCTGCTTGCAGCGGGGTTGCAGGGCGGCGGACATAGGCTTTCTGCCGAAGATTTGGCGCGGGCTGGGGTCAAAGGCGGGCCAGTTGCGGCAGCCCAGGTGGCCGCCACCCTGTTGGCGCGCAGTTTTGCCCTGCCGACAGTTCCCACGGTCCAAAAGGTGGAGCGGGGAGGCGAACAGGCGGCGGAACCGGCCGCTCCTCCAAAGGGAGCGGTATGACCGGGCTGGATTGGCCCGGCCTGATGCGGGCGGGCTTGGGCGGTTTGCACCTGCGCCCGGCGGATTTCTGGGACCTCACACCGCTGGAGCTGCAGCTGTTGCTCGGCGGTACGGAGCGTGTCGGGCTGGACCGGAGCGGGTTGGACGCCCTGATGCGCCGCTTTCCCGATGGCCAGACCACGCCTCTAGAAGATGCCTCCCTTACTGCAGCTACCAGTACATAGAAGGATCTCACCATGGCAAACAACAGTGACATCGCCGCGCTGGAACTGCAGAGCGAAGCCCTTGGCGACTCGCTGGGAGATGCCGCTGGCATGGCCGCCAGTTTTGAATCCGAGCTACGGCGGGTACGCGATGCTTTTGAGGCCACCGGCAAAGATGTGGAAACCCTGGAACGCGGGCTATCGCGGGGGCTGCGGCGTTCGTTTGAACAGGTGGTGTTTGATGGCGATAGTCTTTCTTCGGCGTTGGACACGCTGGCGCGGTCACTGGTCAAGACCACCTATAATGCGGCGCTGCGCCCGGTTACCGACCATGTTGGCGGGCTGATCTCCAAAGGTGTTGGCGATCTGATTGGCGAGATACTGCCCTTTGCCAATGGCGCTGCCTTCTCGCAGGGGCAGGTGATGCCCTTTGCCCGCGGCGGCGTGATCAGCTCTGCCACCACATTTCCGATGCGCGGCGGCATTGGCGTGATGGGCGAGGCCGGCCCCGAGGCCATCCTGCCGCTGAGCCGCGCAGCAGATGGCAGCCTGGGCGTACGCTCCCAAGGGGCTGCGGGCAGCGCCACGGTGGTGATGAATGTCACCACCCCGGATGTGCAGGGCTTTGCCCGCAATCGCAGCCAGATCGCGGCGCAGCTGTCCCGGGCGCTGAGCCGTGGCAACCGCAATCGCTAGGAGGAACCAGCCATGAGTTTTCACGATATCCGCTTTCCCGCCTCGCTGAGCTTTGGTTCCGTCGGCGGGCCAGAGCGGCGCACCGATGTGGTGACGCTGGCCAATGGCTATGAAGAGCGCAATACACCCTGGGCCCATTCGCGCCGCCGCTATGACGCCGGTCTGGGGTTGCGCTCCTTGGATGACATCGAGCTGTTGATCGCCTTTTTCGAAGCCCGTCAGGGCCAGATCTTTGGCTTTCGCTGGAAAGACTGGTCGGATTACAAATCAGCGCTTCCCACCGCCGAGCTGGACTTTCGCGATCAGGTGATTGGGCGCGGGGATGGGGAGACCACGGCCTTCCAGCTGATCAAGAACTATCGCTCGGGCGATACCATATACCAGCGCCCCATCACCAAACCGGTGGCCGGGTCTCTACGCCTGGGGCTGGGGCAGGAAGAGCTGTTCGAGGATGTTGATTTTACCCTGCAAGATGACACTGGCTGGGTGACGCTGAGCCACCCGCCCGAAGAGGGGAGCGAGGTGGTTGCCGGGTTTGAATTTGACGTGCCGGTGCGGTTTGACACCGACAGCATTCAGACCAGCGTCGCCTCTTTTCAGGCGGGTGACGTGCCCAATGTGCCGGTGATCGAGGTGCGGGTCTGATGGCCGGTCTGATGGCGGGGCCCAACCCGGCCTTTCTGGCCCATGTAAAAACCGGCGTGACCACGCTGGCGCGCTGCTGGGGGCTGACCCGGCACGATGGCAGGCGGTTTGGTTTTACCGATCACGATAGGGATCTTGCCTTTGACGGCTGGCAATTCACTGCGGGCACTGGTCTGACGGCGCGGGCGCTGTTGCAGACCACCGGGCTGTCGGTGGACAACACCGGCGCCCAGGGGGCGCTGAGCGATGCCGCCCTGCGCGAAGAAGACATCGAGGCCGGGAGATTTGACGGGGCCGAACTGGTCAGCTGGTTGGTCAATTGGCAGGATGTTGCGGCCCGTTGGTTGCAGTTTCGCGGCAGCTTAGGAGAGCTGCACCGGGCAGGCGGTGCTTTTGAGGCGGAGCTGCGCGGCCTCACCGAGGCCTTGAACCAGCCTTTGGGGCGGATCTATCAGCGCCCCTGCACGGCGGTGCTGGGCGATGGCGACTGTCGCTTCGATCTCACGGCCCCAGGCTATGCCTTTGAAGGCAAGGTTGAGGTCTTGACCACGCAGGGCGGGTTTCAGTGGGAGGCTTTGGATGGATTTGAACCGGGCTGGTTCACCTCTGGCAGGCTGACGGTGCTGAGTGGTGCTGCCCAGGGGCTTTGGGGCAGTATCAAGCGGGACGAGATCACCTATGGGTCCCGTCTGATCACCCTATGGGACCCGCTGCACGGTGGTCTGCAAGCGGGCGACCAAGTGCGGCTGGAAGCAGGCTGCGACAAGGCTATGCAGACCTGTCGGCTTAAGTTCAACAACCTTAATAACTATCAAGGATTCCCGGATATTCCCGGCGAAGACTGGGCCATGGCAGTGCCAAAATCCACAGGCCACAACACCGGCGGAAGCCGCAGATGAACTGCCCTGATCTGCCCGAGACACCTCTCGGCCTGCGCGCTGTGGCAGAGGCGCGCAGCTGGCTGGGGACACCCTATCTGCATCAGGCCAGCTGCCGGGGGGCGGGCTGTGATTGTCTTGGGCTGATCCGCGGTATCTGGCGCGGGCTTTATGGCTCGGAGCCGGAACAGCCTCCGGCCTATACGATGGACTGGTCCGAACCGCAGCAGGTCGAGGTGCTGTGGCAGGCGGCGCTGCGCCATCTGCAGCCGAAACCGCTGCAAAACGCCTCCCTCGGGGATGTCTTGCTTTTCCGAATGCGAGCCGGGGCGGTGGCCAAACATCTGGGGCTGCAAACCCGCCTTGGTGATCTGCCTTCCCAAAGGTCTGATAATTCCGCCAGCCAGGTCGCGGGCTTTATCCACGCCTACCACCGCCAGGGGGTGGTTGAGAGCGTCCTGACCTCCCCCTGGCAGCGCCGCATCGTGGCGCGTTTTACCTTCCCTGAGGAGCTGAGCTGATGGCAACGATCGTTCTTTCTGCAGTGGGGGCCGCTGTTGGCGGTTCCATTGGG
>NZ_JBDWPJ010000155.1:0-21028 GCF_039971195.1 Pseudophaeobacter sp. | reverse complement strand
CCTGCGGCATGCCCGCAATCTGATCGCATCCTGGCGAAACGACTTTAACCATCACCGCCCGCACACAAGCCTCGCTGGCCGAACGCCAGCAGAATATGCTAACCGGTCAAAGAAAGACCAAAACCTGAACAGAGCTAACCTAAATTAGCGGACTCTAAGGGGTGCAGGTCGAGCTCCGAAATACCCGCTTTAGTCGTTCCCTTCCGGATCAGAGAAGTTAATCAGGTCATTTCCTGAATACGCATAGCGATTAGTGCCCACCCCTTGTTTAGTAACCTCGAACCAATCTGGTTGGGTGAAGAGGCCCAGTTCGGGGTCATAGTAGCGCGCATTCAGGAAGATCAGGCCAACAGCAGCATCAAAACGCTCGCCGATATAGGCATGGTCTTCTGCAGAGGCCGCAATATCGCTGACCCAGTCCCTGGGTATGCCAAAGGGGGCGTATGGGACGGTTCCGACCCGCTCTATGCCCCTGGCATAAGCCGGAGCGGTAAGAACAAAGGGCAAAAACATGCCGTCTGGCGCTGTCCCAAGAAATACCTGCAAGAAAGCTATGCTATCACAAACGTGAAGCTACCACCTCCCGGCAATCCCGACGACGAGCACCAAGTGGCCCGGGCTCACAAGTGCCGGGAACTGACCCGTGAAGTACTCAAGTGGTACGACGAGAAGAACGAACCGAAGGTGGACCCAGAGAGCTGGCACTACCTGATTGCCCGGTACAAAACAGACGAGTTTTCCCCCATCCAGGAAGTGAAGGCGAATTCTCGTGCTGGGTATTTGGAGCAACTGAAGAAACTAGAGGATGTTCTGGGCCATACCCGCATCCGGGACATGACCTACGAGCGCATCAAAAGGATACAGTTGGCGATGGCGCAAAAGGGGCGGTCATTGGATTACATCCACCGCTTCTTCAACACGCTGCGCCGGGTTGCTCGACACGGCAAGGCGCTGGCCATCCCCGCTGCAGTTGATGCCGCCAGTATCCTGGCCGAGGTGAAGGTTAAGAAAAACCCAGGGCGCCAAGTTTTTCCTACTCGCGAGCAGGTCTATGCGATTGTCCATATGGCCGAAGAGAATGGGTATGACCACTTTGCTCTGGGCATCATGATCCAGTTTGAGTTTGCGCTGCGCGCCGTCGATGTCAGAGGGCAGTGGTTGAGGACCGACGAGAACGAAGGGGGTATTCTCCGCAACGGGCGCCGTTGGCAGGATGGTTTGACCTGGGACATGTTTGATCCAAACCTAACCACGATGACCAAACTCATCTCGAAAACGAAAACCTCGCTGCCAGAGCCATACGAGTTCGACTTGACCGCTGTTCCCGAGATTCGGGAGCGACTACTTGCTATCCGCCCACAGAACGCCGTGGGACCTATTCTTCTGGCCAAGCGCAGCGGAGGCCTCCCCTATACGACCAGCGGTTGGAACCAGGCATGGAAGCGGATGCGCAAGCTGGCAAAGGTGCCGGAAGAGATCATGATGATGGACATCCGAGCAGGCGCAGTTACCGAGGCAAAATCCCTTGGCGTCAGTGAACATGAGCTCCGCGATGCTGCCCAGCACCTGCAATCTCAGACTACAAATCGCTACTCGCGGCACAGATCCGAAAGCGCAAACAAGGTAGTTCGACTCAGAAACTCAGGGTAGTCGGATCAAATTTGCCGAAACCTTGATCCGACAATGATCCGACACAAATTTGAAAAACTTGTAAGTTATTGATTTGATGGTACCACCTCCCCGGCTCGAACGGGGGACCTCCTGATCCACAATCAGGCGCTCTAACCTACTGAGCTAAGGCGGCACTGCGGGCGATTTAGCCTAGGGAAAACCGAAGCGCAAGAGCTTTATAACACAACTTCCCAGCTTTGTTCGATCAAATCCCGCCCAAAGGAGTGAACCGGAGTGCTGGCCGTCAATTGCCAACCAAAGGCAGCATAAAGCGCGCAGGCGGCCTTGTGGCTCTCATGGGTCCAGAGCCGCATATCGCGGTAGCCGGAGCTGCGGGCAAAGTCCATGCAGTGACGCAGCAGACGTTTGCCCAGACCCTGCCCTCGCGCCTCTGGCGTCAGCAAGAACAGCCGCAGCTTTGCGGTACTTTCCCCGTGGCGCACACAAAAGATCGACCCCAGACGTTTTTGCCCCTGGCAAGCAATCCAGCCTTCTTCGCAGCTGGGGTCATGGCTCTCACAGAATTGCTGCAAGATATCGGCCACCAAGGGGCCAAAACTGTCGTCGAACCCTTCGTCCCGCGCATAAAGATCCTGGTGGCGCGCCACCAGCCATTGGCAATCTGAAGGAACGAATCGGCGCAAACTAACATCTGGCATACCCCATCAAAACCCAGAGCCTGCTTGCCTTTCAAGCCTTCGCGGGCTAGCACCAAGAACCGGCAATAGATCGCTGCGGCAGGAGTGCAAAATGGGTATCAATAGCGAACGCGACATCGAAGCAAACATGCAGATCGGTCCCACCGACCAGGGCATGGTGCGATTGTTCATCGAAGCTGATGGTGTCGAGATCCCAATGGATTTTGACCCGGAAGAAGCCGAAGAGATTGCTGACGAGCTACGCGCCGCAGCCCAGGCAGCCCGCATCGTCGCAGGCTAGACCAGCCCCTCGCCGCTCTGGGACGGATCAGCAAACAGCTGACCATCCCGGCCGGGGCGCGGATCCCGCAGGACCTGCAACCGGCGGGCGGCATCCATGGCAAACTTCTGAACCAGCTTTTTACGCCGCGGCGCCGCCAGCTTGTCCTCAGGTGCCATGCGGATGACTTCTGCATCGTAATCATCGGCGATGATCAGCCCGCTGCCTTCAGGCAGCAGCTCCACCGGGAAATTCATGTCGACCGCCCAGAAATAGCGGTCGCACCACTCCAGATACCCCTGCCATTTGTTGTCAGACTGAAAATCCGCACGGCTGGATTTGCATTCGATGACCCAAAGCTCTCCCTTGGGACCCAGCCCCAAAACATCCACCCGCAGGCCACGGGTCGGAACAAATTCCTCCAATGATGCAAAGCCGAGGCTGCGAAGATGACGCGAGACGCCCCGCGCCAGTCTTTGTCCGGGCTGTAGATCCAATACCATGCGTCCACAGTGAACAATTGGGGAACAAAGTGCAATGTCATTTTGCCTTGACGTGATACCAAAAGGTACCTTAAATACAATACCATTCGGTACTACATAGTGAGAGAGGCCATGAGTGATCCTACCCAACTGGCGTTTCGCGCCCTTTCCGACCCTACCAGGCGGGACATCATCCGCATCCTTTCGGCTGAGGAAAAGACAATCGCCCAACTGACCGATCAGTTCGACATGACCCGCGCTGCGGTAAAGAAACACCTGACCGTTTTGTCAGACGGCGGGCTGATCACCGTGGAGGCCAAAGGACGTGAGCGGATAAATCGCCTGAACCCTCAGGGCCTTGGCCCTGTTTTTGACTGGCTGCAGTATTTTGACCGCTTCTGGGACGACCGGCTCAGTGATCTCAAAGCTGCAATTGAAGCCCCCAATCCAAAGGACAACCAATGACCAAATCTGTTTTGAGGAAAACCATCTATCTGCAGGCCAGCCCGGAAAAGGTCTGGGAATTTCTGACCGATCCGGAGCGTTTGACAAGTTGGTTTCACCGGCCAACAAACCGACTCACACCCGGAGCGGCGCTGGAAATGCACGGGGCCGACAGTGGTGATCTGATTATCTGGGGCGAAGTTCTGCAGGCCCGGGCGCCGGAATACCTGGAATATAGCTTCTGCATCAAACCCATGGGGGGAGCCGTCAGCACCGTCAAATGGACCCTGACCCCAGTGCCCGGCGGCACACAGCTGTCATTGGAGCACGAAGGGCTGCCACAACAAGCAGAAGCCTTTGGTATGATCCTCTCCCTGGACAAAGGCTGGGACAAACATTTTGCCAGTCTGCGCACCGCGCTGCACGCCACTGTTGCCGCCTGACCGCAGGCTCCCCCTTGTTTCCCAAGGCGGCACAACTTAGGTACAGTATGTGGCGGGTTCTGCCCCTTCAGTGTCCGGAAGCATTCCAGTGGCCTTAAGCAATTCCACGGGAGCTGGCTCTGTTCGGACCCTGGTCCGTTTACCTGGCGCCCACCTGTACATACAGGTCCCCGGGAATCAAAACCGCACGTCTGCGGTGGTCCCGTCACACTTTCTGCCCTTGCGGGTAGGACCAGAAAACCGCGCCTCTCAAAATTTGAGGGCGCGGCTTTTTGTTCATATCTCAGGTTCACTGCAGATCGCCAGGGGGTGACCCCTGCCCCACCTTTAGCGACGTGGGTTCAATGAGCCATTACCACCGGATTGTGCTTCGGCCTTGACCCGGATCGGTTCAAACCGATGCGCTACGGGCGTGCCGCCACGCGGGCCATCGTCCTTTTGCGCTATGGCCATGATCACCCAGGCAAACTGCACCCCGGCAAAGACAATGCCATTCATGAACCAAAGCAGGAAGACAGCCAGAAGACCATCGCCAGACTGGCTGACCAGCCCCCAGAGGTTCATCACATTGAACCAGAGCAGCATGGCGACAAAACCAGCAGAGATACCAAATCCGATAATGACATTCTTGATGTAGAGTTTGACCAGTTTGGGCATGACGACCTCATCCATTTCACCCAAGAGCTTAGCACCCCACCGGTCAGGGTCCAGCCTTTGGCGGCGGCAAGAGCGGGAATTCCCCGGGGAATAGTGTCGCACCTTTTAGGACCGCGGGAGAAACTGGCGTTCAGACATAAAAAACGCGATCCGAAGACCGCGTTTCAAAGGCTACTGTTTCGAAGACGCTAGTTCAGAAGGCTTCGGGCTTTGCCTCGCGGGCCATATGATCGAGCACCGCATTGACGAATTTGGATTCCTTACCCTCGGGAAAGAAAGCACGCGCGATATCAACAAACTCATTGATCACCACCTTGGGCGGGGTGTTGGACTGGGTGAATTCAGCCCCAGCCGCCCGGAACAGCGCCCGCAGGGTTGGATCAATGCGATCAATCGGCCATTTGGCCACCAGTGCTCGGTCCGTCATCTGGTCGATTGGCGCCTGATAATTCACCGCGTCTTTCAGCAGTTTGCGGAACAGACCGGTATCGCCTTCGGCCATTTCCTCGTCTTCATAGACAGCGCCAAAGCGGTGGTTTTCAAATTCTGCAATCACCTTGTCAAAAGTCAGATCGCTATGCTCCATCTGAAACAGCGCCTGCACGGCATAAAGCCGGGCGGCGGATTTCATTTGGGTTTTACCATTGCCCTTGGGGGCGCTGTCCGATTGGGTCATGCTGTGCGGGGTCCGTTTTCTGTGCCAGCCAGCTGAATGGCTTCGGAAGGCGCCTTGAAGCCGACTCCCTTGGTCTGGGCGCCCCACTTACGCGTGAGCGCCACAAGATGCAAGGCCGCAGCGGCTGCACCGCCGCCCTTGTTCTGATCTGCCGGATCTGCGCGCACCTCGGCCTGCTTGCGGTTTTCCACCGTCAGGATGCCATTGCCAATGCACAGCCCCTGCAAGCCCAAGAGTTGAATGGCGCGGCTGCTGTCGTTGCAGACGGTGTCGTAATGGGTGGTTTCACCGCGGATGACGCAGCCCAACGCAACAAAACCGTCAAAGTTGGAGCTGCGATCTGCAATGGCGATGGCAGTTGGGATTTCCAGCGCGCCGGGCACCTCGACCACTTCGTAAGTGCCACCCACGGCCTCGATCTCAGCCTTGGCACCGGCCAGCATATTGTCGGCGATATCCTTGTAATAGGGCGAAATCACGATTGCCAGTTTGACGGGTTTGTCAAACTCCGCACGCGGCATGATGTAGTGCTGTTCCTGTCCAGCCATATCAGGATTCCTTCAGAATGGGGCGGGTGCCAACGATGCTGAGCCCATAGGCATCGAGGCCGAGATAGGTGGTGGCAGGGGAATCCGTCAAGAGTTCCAGCTCGACAATGCCCAGCTTGGACAGGATCTGCGCGCCCAGCCCGGTCTGTTTGATAGTGCGGGGGCCTTCATCTTCGGGCGCGTAGAGCGAATGGCGTGGTTCCCGGAAAAGGCAGACAACACCACGGCCTTCTTCGGCGATCAGCTCCATGGCACGGGGCAATTCGCGCACCGGCTTGGGGCCAAGACCCAGAATATCAGAGGCTTCGTGCAGGGCATGGGTGCGTGTCAGAACCGGGCCGCCAAAGGTGATGTTGCCCTTGATCAGCACCACATGTTCAACCCCGTGGGTCTGGTCGGTAAAGATCCGCATCTCCCAGTCACCGCCAAATTCGGAGGTGACATTGCTGCGGCTGGTTTCAACCACCAGATTGTCATTGCGCGACCGGTAGGTGATCAAATCGGAAATGGTGCCGATCTTGAGTTCGTGTTTTTCAGCATAGTCCACCAGATCCGGTAGCCGTGCCATGCTGCCATCTTCGTTCATGATCTCGCAGATCACCGACGAGGGATAATGCCCCGCCAAACGCGCCACATCGCAGCCTGCCTCAGTATGACCGGCCCGCACCAGCACCCCGCCCCGGCGCGCGCGCAGTGGGAAAACATGGCCCGGCGTGGCAATATCTGCCGCGGTCTTTTCGGGATCAATGGCAGTGGCCACGGTGAGCGCCCGGTCAGCGGCGGAAATGCCGGTAGTGACGCCTTCGCGGGCCTCGATCGAGACGGTAAAGGCGGTTTCATGACGCGATGAATTGTGCATTGCCATCATCGGCAGCCCAAGTTCTTCGATACGTTCGGCCGGCAGGGTCAGGCAGATCAGCCCGCGGCCATGTGTGGCCATAAAATTGATCGCGACCGCATCGGCGCTCTGCGCCGGGATCACAAGATCGCCTTCGTTTTCGCGGTCCTCATGATCAACCAGAATGAACATCCGCCCCTGCCGGGCCTCTTCGATGATCTCTTCAATCGGGCTGATCGCCGCGCGCAAACGGGCCTCGACCGGCCCCGGTGTTTCAAAGCTCATGCTGACAGCCTTTCGATACACATGCCCCAAGGGCCCATCGCCCGGCGGGTATATAGGGCGAAATAGCCCAGCCTTGCAGCAAAGGCCAGCCCACAAGCGGCAGGGCTATGGCTGGACGCGGCGTATCGCTTCGGGCAGAAAGGCAGTATTGGATACAATATTCACAAGATCGGAAGGCTAGCCCATGCGCGCATCCCGCATTCTACAGGCCGTTGACGCCCATGCCGAGGGCGAGCCCGGTCGGGTCATCACCGGCGGCATGCCCTTACTCAGGGGCGCAAGCGTCTTTGAAAAGATGCAGGATATGGCGCAAAATCATGATGATATCCGCCTACAGATGCTGCGCGAGCCGCGCGGCAACCCGGGCCTGTGCGGCAATGCCATTGTGCCGCCCTGCCATCCGGAGGCCGATGCCGGGTTTATCATTTTTGAGCAGACGGAATACCCGCCAATGTCAGGCTCCAATACCATCTGCGTCGTCACTGTGCTTTTGGAAACAGGCATTGTGCGCATGGTGGAACCGGTAACAGAGCTGACGCTGGAGGCGCCGGCGGGCCTCATCAAGGTGCGGGCGGACTGCCGGGATGGTAAGGTGACCCGGGTGCAGTTTGAAAATGTTCCGGCCTTTGCCCTGCATCTGGACACCCCGGTTGAAGTCGCCGGTCTGGGCACGATCAAGGTCGATGTGGCCTGGGGTGGCATGTTCTTTGTTTTGATCAATGGCGAGACCATTGGCCTGGAGCCCAGCGCCGAGAATGGGGCCGAAATTGTTCGCATCAGCGAGGCCATTCGCCATGCCAGCGCCGAACAGCTGCCGGTGGCCCATCCCGAGAACCCAGAGATCACCGGCCCCACCATCACCAATCTTTGGGCGCCGCCCCTGGCTCCCGGCACCCATGGGCGGGGTGCCATCACCATCTCTACCGGAGAGTTTGATCCCACCCGCCCCGAAGATGCCAGCGGCATCCTGGATCGCTCCCCCTGTGGCACTGGCACCTGCGCTAAGATGGCGGTTCTGCATGCGCGCGGTCTGCTGGGTATTGGCGAGGACTATGTCAATGCTGGCCCGCTTGGGACCTGCTTTACCGGGCGCATTCTGAGGACCACCGCGGTGGGGGCCTATCCGGCCATTGTCCCCAGCCTGTCCGGGCAGGGCTGGATCTATGGGCTGGCCTCTTACACGCTGGATCCCAGCGATCCCTTTCCTGAAGGCTATACCGTTGGCGATATGTGGTAGCCACGAGAATTGGTGAGGGGCGGGGTGAGAGGGGCGCTGCCCCTCGGCCTTGCGGCCTCACCCCGGAATATTTTTGGAAAGATGATGCCTGGGAAGCACAGTTTATTTGAGGGGGGGGGGAGCGGTTAGCCTGCTTCGTGAAGCCGTGCGACGTAGCGCGCCAGGGTGTCGATCTCCAAGTTGACCTTATCGCCCAGTTTGACCTCGCCCCAAGTGGTGACCTCTTTGGTATGGGGGATGAAGTTGATGCCAAAATCACAATCCGACACATCGTTCACCGTCAGCGAGGTGCCGTTCAGGGCCACCGACCCCTTGGGGGCAATGAACCGAGCCAGTTGTTTCGGCGCGCGCAGGGTGACCCGGGTGCTGTCGCCTTCGTCCTCCAAAGTCACCACCTCGGCAACCCCATCGACATGGCCGGAAACAATATGACCACCCAGTTCGTCGCCGACTTTGAGGGCGCGTTCGAGGTTTACCCGTTTGCCAAGCGCCCAGGCACCGATATTGGTCTTTGATACGGTTTCAGCCGAGATCTGCACATCGTACCAGTCAGCGCCAAGTTCAATCACCGTGAGGCAGACACCGTCTGAGGCAATCGAGGCACCCAGATCAATGCCTGCGGTGTCATAACCGGTGGTGATGCGGGCGCGCAGATCGCCCTGCTGATCCAGCTGGGCAATGGTTCCAATGTCTGTGACAATACCGGTGAACATCGGGGCTCTCCTAAGGGTCTAGCTGAGGCAGGATAGATCGTGGCCAAGAGGTAGCTGAGGTGACTGGGCTTCACAAGTCCCTCTGGGGCAGAGATGACTGACGCTGTGCGAGAGGGGGGGACTTGGCGTGGGTATTTCATTGCCCCAAGCAAGCCTGCGCGGTAAGGGCAGCTTAGCCCAGCCATAGTTTCGCCCCAGTCCGGCGTTAGTTTGTTAAGATCTTAAAGCAAAGTGTTCCGTCGTCAGATGCCAAGCAACGCCTCAGATCAACGCATTTTCCTGTTTCTACAGGGGCCACATGGGCCGTTTTTCAACGCCCTGGGCAGGATGCTGCGCAGCGCAAACTGTGCGGTCTGGCGTGTCGGTTTTAATGCTGGGGATCAGGCGTTCTGGCGCGACAGTTCCCACTATCTGCCTTTTCAAGGCCAGTTAGTGGAATGGCCTGATTTCTTTGAAAAAACCTGCCTGGAAAAGCAGATCACAGATATTGTACTCTATGGGGACACCCGACCAATCCATGCTCAGGCGGTATCAGCAGCCAAGGCGCTGGGGCTTCAGGTCCATGTGTTTGAGGAAGGCTATCTGCGCCCCTATTGGGTCACTTATGAACGCGAGGGATCCAACGGCCATTCACGGCTGATGCAGACCACGGTTGCGGAGATGCAAACAGCACTAGCCCTGTCGGATATGGAGGCGCCGCTGCCGCCCTCGCATTGGGGGGATATGCGTCAGCATGTGTTCTATGGCGCGCTGTATCATTGGTTTGTGATGTTTTGGAATCGCAAGTACCGCAACTTCCAACCCCATCGCGCCCTGCCCGTTGCCCGGGAATTTCAGCTCTACCTCAAACGGTTGCTGCTGATGCCAGCCCAGGCTTTGGAGCGTCGCCTCGCCACTCGCCGCATTCGCAATGGCGGCTTCCCCTATCATCTGGCGCTTTTGCAGCTGGAGCATGACAGCTCCTTTCAGATGCATTCCCCCTTTGACACCATGGTGGATTTTCTCGCCGAAGTGATTTCTGGCTTTGCTGAGGGTGCCCCCCCGCACCACCATCTGGTGATCAAGGCTCATCCATTGGAGGACGGGCGCAGCCCCATAAGGCGCGAGCTGCGCCGTCTGGCACGTGCCCATGGCATTCAGGACCGCGTACACTATGTGCGTGGCGGCAAGCTGGCGGAACTACTGAACGAGTCCCGAACTGCAGTGACTGTGAATTCAACCGCCGGTCAGCAGGTCCTATGGCGTGGCATTCCGCTCAAGGTTTTTGGCGCCGCTGTCTACGACAAAGAGGCTTTTACCTCTGCGCAGCCCCTAGCACAGTTCTTTGCCGCACCTGCCCGTCCAGACAATCGCGCCTACAAAGACTACCGTCGCTATCTGCTGGAAACCTCGCAGGTGCCGGGAGGTTTTTATTCCCGCTCGGGTCGGCGGCAACTGCTGCGCCATGTGGTCGATATGATGTTGTCGCCGCATGATCCCTATGATGCGCTGCGCCATGGTACAGCGGCTCCGCGGCAACAGTTATCCGTGGTCCGCTAAGGCCATCTGCGCGCCAGACTGGATTTTCTCCCAAGATCACGTTAGGCTGTCCAAAAAACTGAGGCAGAATAATAATAGGTCGAGGAGACCGAGCAGTGAAAAACGTCCCCTTCTCGTGGGTGCGGCCCGTGGCGATTCTCGCTGCATTGACGCTGGCGGCGTCTTGCAGCCTGCCTAAGGTTGGCCCCAACAAGCGCGAAATCTTTGCCGGATCGGTGCAAAAGGAAGGCGATGCCTTCATTGTCTCGGTCAATGACCGGGTCACCCGGGCCACTGCCGTGGTTCCCGCCCTTGGCTTTTCTGACAGCTTTATCAATGCTGGTCGGCTGACCTCGGATACCATCCGCCCTGGCGATGTGCTGGGTCTGACCATCTGGGAAAACGTCGATGACGGGCTGTTGGCCAACGAGGCCAGCAATGCCACTGCGCTCGAAGAAGTGCAGGTCGACAGCGCCGGCTATATCTTTGTGCCCTATGCCGGGCGCCTGCGGGCCTCGGGCAATACGCCGGAACAGCTGCGCGAAGAGATCACCAAAAAGCTCGAAGATCAGACCCCGGACCCGCAGGTGCAGGTGCGCCGCATTGCCGGTGATGGGTCAACTGTCAGCCTGACCGGGGCCATCGGTGGCCAGGGCGTCTATGCGATTGAGCGCCCGACCCGTACGCTCTCTACCATGCTGGCGCGGGCCGGCGGTGTGGCTATTGAACCCGAGATTGCCCAGGTCACCGTGATCCGCGGCGAACAACAGGGCAAGATCTGGTTCCAGGATCTGTTCAACCACCCCGAGCTGGACATCGCCCTGCGTGGCGGTGACCGCATTCTGGTCGAGGCCGACAGCCGCTCCTTTACTGCGCTTGGCGCGACCAATGCCCAGGCGCGGGTGCCTTTTGAGAGCCAGGACCTTTCGGCCTTGGAAGCCATCGCCCAGGTTGGCGGCTTGATCTCTACCAGCTCAGACCCCACCGGCGTCTTTGTCTTCCGCAATGAACCAGCCGAGATTGCCAATCAGGTTCTGGGGCGTGACGATTTGGTTGGGGCCCAGCGCATGGTCTATGTGCTGAACCTCACCCAGCCCAACGGGCTGTTTGTTGCAAGGGATTTTGTGGTGCGCGACGAGGATACGCTCTATGTCACCGAAGCCCCCTATGCACAGTGGACCAAGACTATTTCGCTACTGGCCAGCCCGCTGACGCCGCTTGCCAATGTTCAGACGCTCTTTGGCAGCTGATGGCATGAGTGGCGCAAATGCCAATTCCAAAGCCGGGGGCCAAGGCTCCCGGCTTTTTGTTTACAACGGTGGTTTTATCACCCAGCCCCGGCTACGTCGCATCCTCGGGCTGGCAGGTTACAATGTACGCCTTGGTCTGCCAAAACAGGGAGATCTGGTCGGCATCTGGGGCAACTCCCCCACTGCCCACCGGGGTCGGTCCGTGGCGGCAAAACGCGGCACGGATCTGCTGCGGATCGAAGACGCCTTTTTGCGCTCAATCCACCCCGGACGCGATGGAGAGCCCCCCTTGGGGCTGTTGCTGGATCGCAAGGCGGTACATTTTGACCCTTCCCAGCCCTCTGATCTGGAAGAGATTCTAGCCAATCACCCCTTGGATGACAGCCATATGATGCGCCGAGCCCGCAATGCCATCGGCCGTTTGCAGGACGCGCATCTAAGCAAATACAGTGCCTTTTCTCCCAGCGCCCCCCTGCCCGATCCCGGCTATGTGCTGGTGGTGGATCAGTTGCAAGGCGACGCCTCGGTAATCGCCTCCAAAGCCAACCGTGCTCGGTTCTGCGAGATGCTGGTCTTTGCCCAAGAGGAGCACCCAGGTGCCCGCATCCTGATCAAGACCCATCCAGAAACCCACGCAGGCCACCGCCCCGGGCATTTCGCCGACAAGGACGCACAGGGCCGGATCGAGATGTTTAGCGATGCGGTCTGCCCCTGGGGACTGCTGGAGGGAGCCATTGCCGTCTATACGGTCTCTTCTCAGCTTGGGTTTGAGGCGATCCTGGCCGGGCATAAGCCGCGCGTCTTCGGCCAGCCCTTCTATGCTGGCTGGGGGCTGACCCATGACGAAGACCCAGTAGCCAGACGCCAGCGTAATTTGACCCGTTCACAGCTGTTTTCGGCGGTGATGTTCCTCTACCCGACTTGGTATGATCCCTACAGTGATCAGCTGTGCCAGTTGGAGCGGGTGATCGATATCCTGGAAGCCCGCACCCGCGCCTGGCGGCAGGATCGGGCTGGCTGGGTCGCCTCGGGCATGCGTCTGTGGAAGCGCAAACCCCTGCAGGGTTTCTTTGGCCAGAGCCGCAAACTGCAGTTCACCGAAGACCCGAAAGAGGCCCGCAAGAGCGGCCGCAACTGGATGGTCTGGGCGGGCAAAGCCGGCCCACAGATCCATGCAGGCGCCACCCGTGTTGAGGATGGCTTCCTGCGGTCACGCGGGCTGGGGGCAGAGCTGGTGCCACCGATGTCCTTGGTACTGGATCGTCAAGGGATTTACTACGACCCGCGTCAGCCTTCGGATCTGGACGATCTGATCACTGAGCGCGCTGATCTCGGCCCTGCCGAAGAACTGCGGGCAGAGGCGCTGATCCAACAGCTGATCCGTCACAGCCTGTCCAAATACAATCTGACGGGCGGGGTACCGGATTTACCTACAGGGCACCGTATTCTGGTGCCCGGTCAGGTCGAAGACGATGCCTCGATCAAGGCCGGATGTGGGCAGATCAACACCAACTTGGCATTGTTACGTGCCGCCCGCAGGGCCAACCCCAAGGCGGTGATCATCTACAAACCCCACCCCGATGTCGAGGCAGGGCTACGCCCCGGCGGGCTGTCAGGCCAAACCGTGCCGGAGGGTCTTGCCGATGTTGTGGCCAGCAACTGTGACCCCATGGCGCTGTTGGACATGGTGCAGGAGGTTTGGACCATGACCTCGCTTTTGGGCTTTGAGGCGCTGTTGCGCGGCGTCAAGGTCACCACGCTGGGGTTGCCGTTTTATGCCGGATGGGGTCTCACAACGGACAAACGCACGCCGCCACCCTGGCGCAGTGCCCGTCCCAGCCTGCAGGGACTCGCCCATGCGGTGCTGATTGATTATCCACGCTATTTTGATCCCATCACCCGGCAGCCCTGCCCGCCAGAAGTGGTGGTGGAGCGGTTGATTTCAGGCGAGATGCCTTCTCCCGGATTTGGCAACCGCAGCTTGGCAAAACTGCAAGGCACCTTTGCCACCTATGCCCATCTGTGGCGCCGCGGCTAGAGGACCCCCATCCTAGCCCGCCTCACCTGCCCGTCGCCAGCGGTGCATCACATCGCCACCCACGGGGGCAGTCTCGATCAGCTCGAACCGGTTGGCCGCCTCCAGGCTGTGCAGACCAAGGGCACCAATCGAGGGCAAGCCTTCGGCCCCAATGCCCAGACCTGCGGTAAACCCGATCAGCTCATCCACCAGGTCAAAGGCCAGCAAAGAAGCCGCCAGCGCGCTGCCGCCTTCGCAGAACACCCGTGTTAGCCCCGCCTTGCCCAGCTGCTGCAGAATATCATGCGGATCCAGCTGCACGCCGCGGCTGGCACAGGGCAGCAGGCGCGCGCCCAGCCCCTCCCAGGCCTGTTTGCGTTCAATATCTGCGCCCTGCCCATGACAAAGCCAGAGCGGCACCTCTGCCGCAGTGGTCGCCAGCTGGCTCAGCAGCGGCAGGTCGAGATGGCGTGAAATCACCACCCTCACCGGCTGCTGGCTGACGCCAAGGTCACGCACTGTCAAAGATGGATCATCCGCCCGCGCCGTGCCGCCGCCCACCATGACCGCATCATGACGGGCCCGCATCGCATGCACACGGCGGCGTGCCTCGGGGCCAGTGATCCATTTGCTTTGGCCCGATCCGGTGGCGATGCGACCATCAAAACTGCTGGCCATTTTTAGCGTCACCAGTGGCCGCCCCTGTTCGGTCTTGAAAAAGAACCCGGCATGATCGCGCGCCGCCTCTTCTGCTAAAACGCCCACGGTGACCTCGATACCCGCCTGGCGCAGCATCTCGAAGCCTCGGCCGGACACCCGCGGATCGCTGTCGCCAATGGCGGCCACCATGCGGGCAATCCCCGCTTCGATCAGCGCCTGAGCACAGGGCGGCGTTTTGCCATGATGCGAGCAGGGCTCGAGGGTGACATAGGCGGTGGCACCACGTGCCTGATCCCCGGCCTGCGCCAGCGCCATCACCTCGGCATGGGGGCGGCCGCCCGGCTGGGTCCAGCCACGCCCAACAATACGCCCCTCGCGCACCAGCACACAGCCCACTGCCGGGTTGGGCCAGCAGTTGCCCTGACCACGCCGTCCAAGCGACAACGCCAGGCCCATAAACCGAGTATCCGTATCCGTCACGTTAAGCCCGCCAATCTATTTTCACAGGCGCGCCCGGATCAGGCCTATGCCAATCCGGGCGCGGGTAGGTCTTAGTTCTAGGGCAGAACCTGCCCCCGTCACCTCATTTGGCAAGGGGTAGCGCCGCTACTCTTCGCCAGGCGCATCCGGGCGCAGCTCGTGGACAAAGTCCTCAAAATCATCTGCCGCCTGAAAGTTTTTATACACGCTGGCAAAACGCACATAGGCCACGGTATCAATCCGGGCCAGGGCTTCCATCACGATTTCACCGATTTTGCTGGAGGAAATATCCGTCTCCCCCATGCTTTCCAACCGCCGCACGATGCCCGAGATCATCTGATCAATCCGCTCTGGATCAATCGGGCGTTTCTGCATCGAAATCCGGATCGAACGTTCCAGTTTATCGCGGTCAAAATCTTCGCGTTTGCCATTGGTTTTCACCACCACAAGGTCGCGCAGCTGCACCCGTTCGTAAGTGGTGAAACGCCCCCCACAGGCCGGACAAAAACGACGCCGACGGATCGAAACGTGATCCTCGGCGGGACGTGAGTCTTTGACTTGAGTGTCGATATTCCCGCAAAACGGACAGCGCATTTGCCGATCCCCTTATCCCAATACCTGTCATTTGTGCGTCGATCTGCACAGTTATCCACAACTATAGGGCAGCCGCTAGGAATTGGGTAGAGGGGAAATTCGACCGCAAGATCAAGCGGCTTAGCTGCTGAAATGCGCCAATACCTGACGGCGATGCGGCGCGTCGCGATGCTCAAACAGGTAGATCCCTTGCCAGGTCCCCAATCCTAGTGCGCCGCCAGTGATGGGAATAGACAGGCTCACCGGCAGCATAGCGGATTTGATATGTGCGGGCATATCATCCGGGCCTTCATAGGTATGACGGAGGTAGCGCATCGCAGGATCATCTGAACGCGGCACCAGACGGGAAAAGAAGGCCTGCAAATCCTCCTGCACCTCGGGGTCGGCATTTTCCTGGATCAACAAGGAACAGGAGGTATGCCGTACAAACAGAGTGAGCAGCCCAGAGCTGCGGCCCTCGCGCAAAAGCCAGTCCTGCACCTGCCGGGTAAACTCATAGAGCCCGGGTCCGCGGGTAGAGATCCCAAATTGATTTTGCACAGCGCCTCAGGTCCGTAGATGCTCATCAAAAGAATAGACAGGTACAGCCAACCGCTGTGGTCGCCCCGTCCTTCCTATCAGTTGAACGGGTACAGCAATTCTTCGATCCGGTCATAGCAATAATTGCGTGCTGTTGCCGCGTTCAGGTTATCACCAACGGCCTTAACACTGAGGGAAAGGCGCGGTGTCGTATCCACGCCCGGCGGCGGTGTCAGCGAAAACTGGACTGACTTGCGGCCTGGCCGGTTCACCGAGGGACCAATCCCCTGCCAAATGTAGATGCGCTGGGTTGCCTGAGTGCGCAGCTGGCGCAGAGCAAAATCACCAATGCCGCACCAATAGTCCTGCGCGCCGGAGCCGACCTCATTGACAACCTCCCAGACATCGCTAGAGACTTGGAAAACCTCATGTCGGTTCCAGGCCCACCAAGCCTGCGCACCAACTGGAAAACTGATAAAGAGGGTCAATACCGCCCCATGCAGGGCCGTCCTCAGCCCTTTTTCCTGAAATATATTCCATTGCATCAAACCAGCCCCTTTTCCTAAACAAGCACCATTTCAGACCTGAGCACTTTAGCAGGATCAGGGTAAATCACCAATTTTCAAACCCTAGAAACCGGCTGGCAACATGTTGCAGAAGTTGAACGCATTCTGGACCGTCATATTGTCGCCTACCGCCAGCGAATTGACGCTGCCAAATGACCCGGTACTAGGAGAGCCGGCGCGAGATGATTCCAGGGTGAACTGCACAGCAGAACGCCGGTTCGTCGTTTCACTCGGACCACGGCCACGAGAGATAAACACGGGAGCATTCCACGAGGCTTTGAGCGCCCTATGGGCATAGTCTCCTGCGGCGCACCAGTAGTTTCTCCCCAAACCGCCGGCACGGGGGATCACTTCGAATACGCCCTGGGAAACCGGATTTACGCGACTGCCATCACGGGACGTAAAGGCACTGACGCTGGTTGCAAAAACAATACATGCAGCGCTGAGCGCTAGAACCGTAGAAGAGAACTTATCCATAACACACCTATCCATTCGAGCCTTACGCGCGCCTCGTGCACGCATCCCTTTACGATAGGCGACCTGCTGCGCAACTCCAGTCACGGAAATGTGCAACACGCAACTGTGTTTAAGCAAAACCCAAAGGGAGCATCCCGCTACCGGCCTCTATACTCAGAACTCAGACCCATGGCCCGATCCAGCCCTCCTCAGACGTTCACTGTTCGTAACGCACTGGGAACTGGTTGCAGTAGGAATGGGCCTGCTGGATAGACATGCTATCTCCGGGCTTGATACCCAGGGCTAGCCAGCCCTGAGGTGGAGGCGCAACGCCAACCTGGGTCGGAGACAGAGTAAACTGCACTGCAGATTTCCGCCCCGTGGTCACGCTTTGCGCACGCCCCTGAACCACATAGATACGATCCCGCCAACCAGCGCCTTTTTCGCGGCGTGCATATTGGGAAGCCCCACACCAGAAATCGCCATAGGAGCCGGATGACTTGGGGATTACTTCAAAAATCAGGTCATTGACAGGATTAACCCGCACGCCCCGCGGCGTTGTGAAGGCTTCAGCGCTAACCGGGGTAATTAAGGCCGCAATCAAGCCCCATGCAATCAATGTCGTCTTCATCAGATCCGTCTCCTTGTCTCCTCCTACATAGGCCTAGGGCCAGGAGGTTCCAAGGGGAACAGCAACAAGAAAATCACAGCGTCGTGACCCAGTGGTTCAAGCCGGATGCCTTGGCATCCTGCAGTCCACCGATGTTTAGCCCCGTGGTTTGGCAGCCAGTGGGAAGGGAATGATTTCAGCGCCAAGCCCGGTGCCCAGACTTTGCTCCAGAATGTTCAAGATATCTGCATCCGGTGTCCTACCCTGCTCTTCGCTGAACTGCGCCCGCGCTTGCTGGCGCAGCATTTCGCGCGCAGGCTCTGCATCCATCGCTTTCAAAGCATCGCCCTGCTCTTTTAGGGCGGTGACCATGAATTCATTGGCCTCGGTCAGGTTTTGCAGCGTTTGCAACTGGTCATGCAGGGCAGCCAGCGCCGTGGTCAGTTTTTGATTTGCAGACATCGGTCCCCCAAAAGGCAGCTTGGTCTCATATGGCAGCGAGACAGGTCTGATCACCCTACCGGCCGGGGTGGGGCCTCAGCAAGGGATCACCTTAAGCAATGGTTAACGGCGCTCCGGCACCTCAAAGCGGCCCCGGTATCGGATCAGTAAACCGATCAGGGGCAGACTTGCGGAGATATCAAAGCCAAACCATCCATCAGCGGTTTCGAATTCACGCGCAGTGGAGACCGGCGTCAAGATCCGTGGCAGGGGCCTGCCAAACAGACGCGCGCCGATCACGTCGACCCACAAAGCCTCTTTCTGCATCCGCAAGCGCAGGTCAATTTCAATGGGGCCAAAACGCTCCACCGCGCAGCCCTGAACCTCATCATAGCTCAGATGGGACGTGGTTGTGTTGCGGCCAAACCGGCGCGACCAAATCTGCCCATCGTCCTGAGGCTGGATCCTAATCTCAAAACCAACCTCGCGCCCCGGAGGTGGGAACCCCGCCAGGCGCATCAGGATCCGCGCCAAGAGATTGCCTCCGGTCACCCTAGCCATGCCGCGATACTGACCCGCTGAAAGGGAATGAAATCGTGCGACCACGGCAGGCACCGAAAGCGTCTGATCGGCGATGATCCGGCCAAAGGCATCACTCATCTGGGTAGTGCCTCAATACCGGTTCCCAATCCAGAAACCGCGCCCGGATGTCAGGCCCCGGCACCATACAGGTTTCCATCCGCCCAAAGAGGCGATAGCGGTTGCGGGCAATCAGGTGATAGAGCGGGTCTTTGACAAATCCCGGCAGGAACCGGCACAGCCCAAGGATCCACCACAGCCCCGGCAAGGCCCGCATCGCGGCGGCAAAGGCATTCAAGCGCTGATAGCAGCGCCCCTCGACAAAGACGAGATTGGTTTCAAAATCATCCATGGGCAGGCCCCGTTCGCGGTAGAGCCGCTGACCAAGTTCGGATTGCGCCGTGGCAAAGGAGAAGCGCTGGCCCTTGTCATGGCGTAGCATGAACTGGAAGAAATGTGAGCACAGCACACATTCGCCATCAAAGATGATGAGATCGCCAGTCACCGGACTCGGCCTTGGTCCCGCCGCTTTGTCCATACCTTATTGCCAGCTCCCAGTTTCCAGAGAATAGACCTGCCCTGCGCGTTCTTTGGCCTCAAACAGGGGCAAGCCATAGCCTGAACTCTGCACGCTGCCTGCGTCGCAGCGCAGATGGGCAAGCTCCTTGCCACCCTGTTCGACGATAACGCCGCCGTCTAAAGGCGCCTCTGGGCCCGCATTGCGCGCCTGGCTGTAATACACAGTGTAGGACGTGCCTTTGTTTTCAAAGGTAAACTCTTCCCAGATCGAGCGCCCAATCCCCGGCCAGGGCACCATGTTGACCTCCCGCACATTGCGCTGCAGCTCCAGATCGGCCGCGCCACCGCTGCGGCCAAAGGCATAGCTCACCTGATCACCCCGCAAACAGGTGGTCAGCGCCTTGCTGCCGCCTTTGAGAGAACAGGAGACCAGAACCTCCGACCCTGCTGGGCAGGCCAAGGCAGGCAGGGCAGAAACAGTGAACAAAAGAGCCGAAAGAAAAAACCGCAAAATCAACACTCCAAATAAAAAAGGCGCCCCGGAAGGACGCCTTTTCTTACTACTGATCCAGGAAGCTGCGCAACTTGCGGCTTCGACTGGGGTGCTTCAGTTTCCTGAGCGCCTTAGCCTCGATCTGGCGAATTCGTTCCCGCGTCACCGAGAACTGTTGGCCGACTTCTTCCAGCGTATGGTCGGTGTTCATACCGATGCCAAAACGCATCCGCAGAACCCGTTCTTCGCGCGGTGTGAGCGAGGCCAGAACCCGGGTGGTGGTTTCCTTGAGGTTTTCCTGAATGGCGCTGTCCAGCGGCAGCACGGCATTCTTGTCCTCGATGAAATCACCCAGCTGGCTGTCTTCCTCGTCACCAATTGGCGTCTCAAGGCTGATCGGCTCCTTGGCGATTTTCATCACCTTGCGAACCTTCTCCAAAGGCATCTGCAGCTTTTCTGCCAGTTCTTCCGGAGTTGGCTCGCGGCCAATCTCGTGCAGCATCTGGCGGCCGGTGCGGACCAGCTTGTTGATGGTCTCGATCATATGGACCGGAATACGGATGGTGCGGGCCTGGTCGGCAATGGAGCGGGTGATGGCCTGACGGATCCACCAGGTTGCATAGGTGGAGAACTTATAGCCTCGGCGGTATTCGAACTTGTCCACCGCCTTCATCAAACCAATGTTGCCTTCCTGAATGAGATCGAGGAACTGCAACCCGCGGTTGGTGTATTTCTTGGCAATCGAGATCACCAGACGCAGATTGGCTTCAACCATTTCCTTCTTCGCCTGACGGGCTTCTTTTTCGCCTTTCTGAACCTGCTGCACGATGCGGCGGAATTCAGAGATATCCAGACCAACATACTGGCCAACCTGGGCCATATCCGCGCGCAGCTCTTCGACCTTGTCGGTGGAACGATCGATAAACATCTGCCAACCACGGCCGGGCTTTTCGCCCATATCCGCCAGCCAGTTCGGGTCCAGCTCGCGGCCCCGGTAGGCTTCGACAAATTCGCGACGGTTGATACGGGCCTGGTCAGCCAGTTTCACCATCGAACTGTCGATCTGCATGACGCGACGGTTGATGCCGTAAAGCTGGTCAATCAGGGCGTCGATACGGTTGTTGTGCAGGTGAAGACCATTCACCAGCTCAACGATTTCAGAGCGCAGCGACTGATAAGTGGCCTCATCCTTTTTGCTGAAGGAGCCATCTTCGTTCAGGGTCGCGGAAATCCGGCTGTCCTGCATTTCTGAGAGCTGCGAGAAGTCAGTCGAGATCCGCTCCAGCGTGGTCAGGACGCGGTCCTTCAGTGCAGCTTCCATCGCGGCCAGCGACATGTTCGCCTGCTCGTCCTCGTCGTCGTCATCATCCGAGGCAATGGGATTGCCATCCGCGTCCAGCTCCTGGGTCTCTTC
>NZ_JBDWPJ010000154.1:0-7481 GCF_039971195.1 Pseudophaeobacter sp. | reverse complement strand
CCCAATGTGGTGATGCGTCCCTCTGGGCTGATGCCCTGGAACCCCGCCACAACAGCGACCCGCATGCCCTCACCAAATTTGGCGTTGATATTGTCGGTCGGGATCTCTTCGATCCGGGCTTGGCTATGGGCGCTGGTGGTTTTCAGCGGCACTTGCCAACCCTGCCAACTGCGCGCGGGCACATCCATTTCCTGCAGCGTCAGCGCCATCAGGCCAGCGGTGACGTTTTCCCCAGAAGAGACCACCGCGTCATATTCGCGGGCGTCAAACATTGGCGAAGTCTCATTGACCCAGCCGACCATCTCATTGGTCTTGCCCGACATGGCAGAGACGATGACGATAACGTCATAGCCCTTGGCCACTTCGACGCCAACGCGCTTTGCCGCGCGCCGGATTCGGTCGAGGTTGGCGACAGAGGTGCCGCCGAATTTCATTACTAGAACGGGCATGGGCAAAAGTCTCCGTGCGCTCGCTGTTTCCGATCAATGCCTCATAGGCGGAAGCTCATGTGAGAGCAAGACTCGCGATTGTAGCGATACATCCCTGCCCCCCTGCCCTGACGATCTGCCGCAGGGAAACGACACATGAGCAGGCACCCCTTGGGCCTCTCTTTACACCCCTTGCCGCCAATGCGAGGGTGCTACCAATCCGAAAACAGGCCAGTATTTTGGCCACACAGGGAAATTCACATGCGCCTTTTTGCTACTTCCGTTCTTGCCCTCTGTCTGTCACTGCCTCTTAGCTCCATGGCGTTGGCGGAAAATGTCGCGGGGACTGACGGGGTCAATTCAATCGGCCATCTGCGCTGCGCCGCCAAAGAAGGCGCCAACCTGTCTGATTGTATCTATGAGATGCTGCCCAAGGACGGTGGTGAGTTCACCCTGCGCATTGCCCTGCCCGGCGGAGCTGTGCGCTACCTTTATGGCAAGAATGGCAAGATCACTGGCACCGACAGCACTAGCAGCATGGGATCGAAACGCTTTGCCAATAAAACGGTGGTGCATATCCAGCCCGGTGAACTGATTGAGATCCCCAACTCCTTGATCGACCCCAAGTAAACTATGCCAGCTGGGTGCGCCTGCTATCTAGGCGCGCCAGAACCGTACTGTGAGAATGGCATAGACCGCCATCAGCTCCAACCGGCCAATCAACATGGCGCTGCTCAGGATCCACTTGGCAGGATCGTTGAGGGAAGCAAAGTTCCCAGCTGGTCCAATCGTTTGTCCCAACCCGGGGCCAACATTGGCCACGGCTGTGGCCGCTCCGGAAATGGCGGTGATAAAGTCGAGCCCGGTCAGCGCCAGCGCCCAGGCCACGATGCCCATGGTCACCACAAAGAACATAAAGAACGAAATCACCGAGCTGAGCACATCCGGCCCAACCGGGCGCCCCTCAAAGCGCGGCACAAAGATACCATGCGGCGAGCGAATACGCTGAATCTGCACCCGGATCGAAGCAAAGAGCAGCTGATAACGGAAGATCTTGACCGAACAGGCGGTTGATCCCGCGCAGCCGCCGATCATGCCAACAAAGAAGAACACCATGACCAAAAAGCTGCCCCACTGCATGTAATCCGTGCTGGCGTAGCCAGTACCGGACATAATGGAGGTAATATTGAACAGGGCCTGCCGCAGGGCCTGCTCTGCCCCGTGCGGATTGGCAAGAAACAGCACCCCGGCAGTGACCAGAACCAGTAGCCCCAGCGTCGCGAGGAAGGCGCGAATTTGACTGTCCCGAAACATCGGCGTGGTTTGGCCATTGACCAGCTGCACGTAACGGACAAAGGGCAGCGCCGCGAGGATCATAAAGACCGTGGCGGCATATTCAGCGCCACCGCTAAAGGCCCCGAATGAGGCGTCATAATTGGAAAAACCACCTGTGGCGATGGTGGTCATCGCATGCACCAAAGCGTCAAACCCACCCATGCCCAAAACGATATAGACCAGCATGCAGATGGCTGTCAGCCCGACATAGATCAGCGAGATCTGCTTGGCGATGGCCTGGGCGCGTGGCAGGATTTTACCAAAGGTATCAAAGCTTTCCGACTTAAAAATCTGCATGCCGCCAACCCGCAACTCGGGCAGGAAAACCATGGCAACAACGATGATCCCGATGCCGCCCAGCCATTGCAGAATACCCCGCCACAATAGCAGCCCCTTAGGCAGGGTATCCAGCCCCGAGATCACCGTTGACCCGGTGGTGGTCAACCCCGACATGGCTTCAAAAAATGCATCCGTAAAGCTGAGGTCGGTCACCCCCAACATCAGTGGCAGGGCGCCAAATATCGGCAGGGCTACCCAGACAAAGGTGGTCAGCAAAAAGGTCTGCTGGATGGTCAGCCCCTCGTGATTGCCACTGCCACAGCTCAGCGCCAACAGAGCCCCGGCCAGAATGGTGATCACGCCGCTTTCCAGAAAAACCGGCCACTCCCCTCGCCCCTCGATGAGGTCAGCCAGGAAGGGGAACACCATCATGGCGCCCAGGATCACCACCAAAAGGCCGATCACATATCCAACGGGTCGAAAATCCAACATAGGAGCGAGCGTTGGCCCCCTGAGAGGAAACTGTCAAGCCAAAGCCCCGCCGCCAGGCCTGCGAAGTGCCCAGAAGCAACGGTTCAGATCAGACGCTGTTGCAGCGCCTGTCAGCCCTGATGGATCAGGGTGGAAAACAGACGAGGATCCAGGCTCTTTCCGGCAAACAGCGGCCCCTGTGTCAGAATGCTTATGGCATCATGGCTGTGCAGGCTCTCCTGATGGCTGGCAACGATGCGGAAATCCGTGATTCGTGGGTCATTCTGCAGCGCCTCGCAGAACAGCCTGGCCGCATCTTCGACAAAAATCGGATTGGCGGCATTGAGCTCGGCGAAGGCCTGTTCATCCTCTCGTTTCACCATCACCTGTGTCTCAGTCGGCACAGCACGACGGCAATGTTCGATCAGATCCTCAAACCACAGGCAGGTGCTCTCCGGGTCCACGGCAACGGAAATCCGCGCCACGGAACGCTGCGAATGTGGCGTCGCCAGCTGGCCGCGCGCCTGGCGCGCATGTTCGCTCAGCTCCAGCGAGCAGGGGCAGGTCGAGGAATAGACATAGTCCAGATGCATCACCTTGTGACGCTGACCCTCTGACTGCACCAGCTCCAGGGCGATATCGTAATACTGATAGCCCGAGAGGCCCGAGCGCAGGCTCTCAATCCGAACCGGGAAGGAAAACCGCATCTGCAGCCGCGCATCCATGCTCTCCAGATCCGCCAGATAATCGCTAAGGGTCGCCTCCATCACCTCAAAACTAAAGGTTTTTTCCGCGTGCTTGTAAAAGGAGCGCATGATCCGGGACATATTGATGCCCTTCTTACCTGCTTCCAAACTGACCGAGCCGGTGATTGAGGTCTCCAAGGTCTGATCATCGCCGTCACGGCTGTGAAACCGAATCGGCAGGCGGAAATTGGAGATGCCTACATGCTGGATCTGTTCCTTGGCCCCACGAATGAGGCTGGCCGGACCGTTCTGCAGATCCGGCAGAGTGGCGCGGTAGGCCTCGTCCGATTTGAAATCCGTTGGGTAATCGCGCGCCAGATCAGGATAGTTCCCCACTGCGCGCCCCGGCAACAGCCGCGCCACCGCCGGATCCAGCTGCGCCACTTCGGTTGGGTCGGCGGTTTCAGCCCACTGCCGGAGCAAGGCCAGGGCCGCCTCGGCCTCTTTGCGGTCCGGGGACTCGGTCATATCACGGTTGAGGATATTCATCGCGCAATGCTCTCCGTTTCCGCCGCCACCTGTGGCAGGGGTCCAACTTGTTTAGACCTTTACGCTGCAGAATTCAAAACGGATCAATCAAATACGGCAGGTTCCGGCCCGGTTCTGACGCGACGATCAGATCCGGAGCCTGTTTTACAAAGAAGGGTTAGTTCCCTGGTTAGTCTTGAGCGGCGTCCAGCGCCTGGGTGAGATCAGCAATCAGATCACCCGCATCTTCCAGACCAACAGAGAACCGCACCAGACCCGGCGTGATTCCTAGCTCCACCTTCTGCTCATCAGGCAGGCGCTGGTGGGTGGTGGTCGCCGGATGGGTAGCGATGGATTTGGCATCGCCCAGATTGTTGGAGATCACCGGAATGGTCAGCGCGTTGAGGAAGCGGAAGGCGGCCTCTTTGCCGCCTTTGATGTCCAACGACAAGACGGTGCCGCCCTGACCGCCCAATTGGCTTTGGACAAGCGCATGTTGCGCATGGGCCGCCAGACCCGGATAGATGATGCGCTCAAGCGCTTTGTGACCTTCAAAGGCCTCTGCGATCTCCAATGCGGTTTCGGCCTGGGCTTTAACTCGCAGGTCAATGGTTTCCAGCCCTTTCAGAAGAGTCCAGGCATTAAACGGGCTGAGAGAGCCGCCGGTATGCTTCATATAGGGTTCAAGCGTGCCACGGATATAGTCTTTGGTGCCGAGCACCACGCCGCCCAACACCCTACCCTGACCATCAATATGCTTGGTGGCAGAATAGACCACCACATCGGCGCCCTGTTCGATCGCCTTGGAGAACACAGGGGTGGAAAACACATTGTCGACCACCACCGTTGCGCCATGCTCATGGGCAATGGCGCTCACTGCTTCGATGTCGATCACCTCCAGCGTCGGGTTGGACATGCTTTCAAAAAACACCGCCTTGGTGTCGGGCCGCATGGCAGCGCGCCACTGATCCAGATCGGTTCCATCTACAAAAGTGACCTCAACCCCATAGCGGGACAGGACATTTTCCAGAATATACAGACAGGACCCAAACAGGGCCTTGGCGGAAACCACATGATCCCCAGCCTTGAGCAGGGAGGTCAGCGCGCCGCTGACCGCCGCCATGCCAGAGGCGGTTGCAAAGGCATCCTCGGCCCCTTCCAGCAGGGCAATGCGGTCTTCGAACATGGCCACAGTGGGGTTGCCATAGCGGCCATAAATAAACTCATCCGGGCCGGTCTCAATGAACCGCGCCTCGGCCTGTTCGGCGCTGTCATAGACAAAACCCTGGGTCAGGAAGATCGCTTCGCTTACTTCGTTGTACTGGCTGCGGCGGGTGCCGCCATGCACCAGCTTGGTGCGGTTGTTCCAGTTCTCACTCATCTCATGCCTCCTGCGCCTGTCGCGCAACAAAAAAACCCCCGTCCGGCCAAGCGAAAGGGGGTCCTTCACATCCTGACCTCTTTAGCGGAATGTTTAACGTGGCCCGCAATCCGGTTACAAATCGCCACAATGGTAGTGGCAGAGCCGATACGCCTGTTGCGCCTCACAGTCAAGCGTTTCGGGCTCTGCCTTCTGCCAGTTCACAGCGCTGTGTCCGGCCCCCTACAGGCAGCTATTGTCCTGCCGCATCAGCCGTGTTTTCATCCCGCGCAGCCCCAAATGCACAGGATGAGACATGCAGGACCCAACCCAGGACCCAATCGAACTCTTTTACTGGCCTACTCCCAATGGCTGGAAGGTCTCCATCGCGCTGGAGGAAATGGGTCTGCCCTATGCGGTCACGCTGATCAATATCTCCAAGGGCGATCAGTTTGCCCCCGATTTTCTCAAGATCGCCCCCAACAACCGGATGCCTGCCATCATAGACCCGCAGGGGCCGGGTGGCGCACCGGTTTCGCTGTTTGAAAGCGGTGCGATCCTACAATATCTGGCCCGCAAGACCGGCCAGTTCTATGGGGCCTCGGACCGCGAGCGCCTGGCGGTGGATCAATGGCTGATGTGGCAGATGGGTGGTTTGGGGCCGATGGCGGGCCAGGCGCACCACTTCCTGAAATATGCCCCAGAGCCCATCCCCTATGCCAAGGATCGTTACCGGGCAGAAGTGGCGCGGCTTTACGGCGTGTTGGACCGGCAATTGGCAGAAAACGAATATGTCGCCGGCGACAGCTTTACCATTGCCGATATGGCGATTTGGCCCTGGGCCTCGCTGTGGGAGGGGCAGGAGCAGAGCCTCGACGACAAGCCCCAAATGGCGCGTTGGCTGGAGCAACTTTGGGCGCGCCCTGGCCTTATTGCCGGCCGCGCTTTAGAGGCCGAGCAGCGCGGTGACCGTTCAGACAGTCGCGCACAACAGGTTATCTTTGGCAAAACAGCAAAGGGTCAATAGCCCTACCCTTCCCTGTGGCCATGCCAAGGCGTGGTGGTGTGGTTTGCCTTTAGTCTGGCCTATCTGTGGCCTGTCTGTGGCCTGGCCAAGGCCACTCAGGCCTCATCCTCGTCCGGCAGCCCATGTTCCTGAAACACTTTGCCCTGAAGCATGAAGAAACCAAACATCGCCACCGGCAGGCCAAAGGTTTTGAAATAGACCCAGATATCAGTGCTTTGAGTGCGCCAGATTACCTCGTTTATCAGCGCCAGCCCTAGGAAGAACAGGCAGATCCGCCGGGTCAGGATCATCCAGCCCTCATGCTCCAGCGGCATCATCTCTTCCATCACCAGCTTGAGATAGCTTTGCCCGCGCAGCAGACCCACGCCCAGCGCGCCGCCAAACAGCAAATAGATCAGGGTGGGCTTCATCTTGAAAAACCGCTCATCATTGAGCCAGACGGACAGGCCACCCATAAAGATCACCAGTACCAGAGTGGCCACCTGCATCTTTGACAGATGCCCGGTCAGTTTCCATAGCAGCAGGGTCGACAGAATCATCAAAGGGATAAAGGCGGCCGTTACGATGATAAAGCCTTGGTACTCCTGCCCGGCGATTAGGAATACCTCTTCGCGCAGCTTGATATAGCCGATGAAAAACAGCACCACAGGGCCAAGCTCCAGCACCATTTTCAGGGTTGGATTGATCTTTTTGGCTGCGTCTTTTTCGCCAGTCTCTTCGCCGGTCATTGGCTCTCCTAAAGCTCGTATTGCCCCGCAGGGGCGGATGGCGGCTTCAGCCGCCCATCTCCACTATCACGGCGCCCAGCGCGATCAAAGCCATCAAGGCAATGCGCCGGGGACCTACGGTTTCTTTCAGCACCAGCCAGCCGATCAGGGCAGCAAAAACGGTTGATGTCTCGCGCAGAACCGCCGCCTCGCCCACCTTATCAAGCCGGGTGGCCAGCATCACCGCCCCAAAAGACGCAAAGGCCACCAGCCCGCCAAACAGCCCCTTGATTGCCAGGGGGCCGAGGGCGGGGCGATCCGCCATGCGGCGCCAGCGCAGATAGGCATAGGGCGGCATGGCCAGCCCATCGATCATGAAAAACCACGCAAGAAAGGTAAAAGGATCCGCTGTGGCGCGAATGCCATAGGCATCATAGGTGGTGTAGAGCGCCACAAACAGTCCGGTGACCAGAGCCAAGAACATCGCCAGGCCAAGGGTCTCGCGGTGGGTTTCCAGATAGCGGTAGTTGTAAGCCGCCAGGCCAAAGATCCCAGCCAGCAAAACGCCAACCCCCGCCCATTGTATCAAAGAGAAGGTCTCGCCAAACAGGTAGTAAGAGCCAATCACCGTGAACAGCGGCCCCGTGCCGCGCACCACCG
>NZ_JBDWPJ010000153.1:0-28601 GCF_039971195.1 Pseudophaeobacter sp. | reverse complement strand
CGGCAGATTCCAGCGATTGGGTTTCCGTGCGGGCCTCGTCTGCGGCGGCCAGCGCCTCCTCGGCCAGCTCCACCGCCTCACGGGCCTCTTCTTCGGTGGCCATAGCCGCCTCAAAGCCTTCCCCGGCCAGCTCCAGGGCCTCACCCGCCTGATCCTGCGCGCTCTGTGCCGTCGCCCCTTCGCTTTCGGCCCGCGCCAGGGTGCGCTTGCAGTCCTCGACCAGACGCTGCGCCGACTGATAGCGCGCCGAGAGCCGCGCCACATCTTCGGTCAGCTGGGTCAGGTGATCCTCGCGGGTCTCCAGGATCTTGCCCGCCTCACGGGCCAGCTCACCTGCCTCTTCCAGGCGATCATCATGACCATCACTGGCCTTGGCCAGTTCCTTTTGCTCCCAGTCGAGCCGCTCAATGGTCTCCCCCGCGTCACGGTTCAGGCCCCCCTCGCGGTCGATGTCATTGCCCATCTGCTGGATCCGGCTCACCAGCCGTTCAATGGTCTGGCGCGCCTGCACCTCCTGATCTCCCAGCGCATCCCGCTGCACCACCAGCCGCTGCAGGATGGCCGCCGCAATGGCCTGCTCTTCGCGCAGGGGCGGCAGGCCTTCTTCTGCCTCAGCCCGGTTGGCAGCAGCAGCCCGCGACAGGGCTTCGCCCTTGGCAGCCTGCGTCAAGCGCACCGAAAGATCCTGCTCTGCGCTCAGCCGGGCATCATCCGCCTCACGCCAACGACGGTACAGCAACATGCCCTCAGCCAGACGCAGTTTTTCACCAATGTCGCGGTACCGCTGCGCCTGACGGGCCTGGCGGGCCAATTGCCCCAGCTGGCCCGCCAATTGCTCCACCACATCATCCACCCGCAGCAGATTCTGTTCGGTGTTCTTCAGCTTCAGCTCCGCCTCGTGGCGACGCTGATACAGCCCTGAAATACCCGCAGCCTCTTCCAGAATGCGGCGACGCGCCTTGGGCTTGGCGTTGATCAATTCCGAGATCTGCCCCTGACGCACCAGCGCCGGGGAATGCGCGCCCGTCGAGGCATCGGCAAAGAGCATCTGCACATCGCGCGCGCGCACATCCTTGCCGTTGGACTTATAGGCACTGCCCACATCGCGGGTAATCCGGCGCACGATTTCCAACTGGTCCGCATCATTGAACCCCGAGGGCGCCAACCGATCGGAATTGTCGATGATCAGATTGACCTCAGCAAAATTTCGGGCCGAGCGCGAAGTAGTGCCCGCAAAGATCACATCCTCCATGCCGCCACCGCGCATCGCTTTGGCACGGGTCTCCCCCATCACCCAGCGCAGCGCCTCCAGCAGGTTGGACTTGCCACAGCCATTGGGCCCGACCACGCCAGTAAGCCCGTCACCGATGATCAGATCGGTCGGGTCGACAAAGCTTTTAAAGCCATTGAGCCTGAGTTTGGAAAAGCGCAAAGCCGCCCCTGAGTGATTCTTGCCTGCCCCAAGTCGAGCAGGTTCACTGGCGCAGAGTCAACGCTTGCCGCCCCCAATCCCTGCGACAGATCCCCTTTGCGCCACTATATCTTGTGGATAAATACACCCGCCCACCAAAACGCAGCCCCTCGCACCTGGCCTTGGTCCGGCTTTCACCTTTCCTGCAAGTATTCCGGGGTGAATGCGGCGCAGCCGCAGAGGGGCTGGCCCCTCTCCCCCTTCGCGACCTGCACTCAGCCTCACAACTCTTGGTCCGGACAGTCAAGCACACCGGTCATCAGCGCCTGATCCCCTAACACTCCTTTCACATCACAACCGCTCACACGGGCCATAGCGGCGGCAGCCTGCGCCTGCAGCGGGCCGAGTCGCGGAGCATATTGCGGATTGATCCGCGCCGCTTCAGCCAGATTGCCACGCAGGCGAATATCAAAGGTGCTGCCCGCCACTGTCACCCGCGTCACCTCAGCCCCGGCAAAATGGCTATGGCTGTCAGAACAGGAGGAAACTGTGCAGAATAACAGCCCGCCTATCAGGATATTGGCAAGAAAACGCATGGCCCAAAAACTGTCGCGCAGTCAGGGCAGGAAATCCAGTCAAACCACCGCAATCCCCCTTAGGCAGAATGCAACAACCGCCCCAGGCGCTGCATGCCGCTGCGGATCTGATCTTGCGGCAATACCGAAAAACTCAACCTTAAGGTATTGCAGCCTGCACCATCAGCAAAGAAGGCCTGCCCGGGCACAAAGGCAATGCTCTCTTCCTCCAGGGCCCGCTTCAACAGCTGACCTCCGTCGATGTGTTTGGGCAGGGTCAGCCAGACAAACATGCCACCTTCAGGCCGGGTCCAGCTGATCCCCTCGGGCATAAATTCCTGCAGGGCGGCCAGCATCGCATCGCGGCGGGCGCCATAAGCCCGTTTCAGCCCTGCCACATGGGCTTCAAAACCGGCCTCGGCCACCTGGTGCACCGCCATCTGATTGATGGTGGGCGAATGCAAATCCGCCGCCTGCTTCATCAGCACCAATTGCGAAATCACCGGTTTGGCAGCCACCACCCAGCCCACCCGCAGGCCCGGCGACAGGGTTTTGGAGAAGGACCCACAATAGATCGTGCGACAGTCTTCAATGCCGCCACGCCGCTTGATCTCCAGCGCCAATACCGGCGGAATACTTTCACCTTCGTAGCGTAGGGCCTGATAGGCGCCGTCCTCAATGACCGCGCAGCCCAGCTCCTCGCTCATATCTAGCAGCGCCTCGCGCCCCGCCTTCGACAGGGTCTCGCCGGTTGGATTGGCAAAATCCGGGGAAAGATAGGCAAACTTTACTGCGCTACCCTCCTCCTGCGCGGCCTGTCGATAGCTGGCAGGAGACCGATTGCCAGTAGGATTGAGCTGGTCATAGCGCGGCTCATAGGCATTAAACGCCGCCAGCGCCCCCAGATAGGTGGGCCAGCCAACAAGCGCCGTATCGCCTGGCGACAACAACAGCTTGCCCAGATAGTCCAGCGCCTGCTGCGAGCCCGAGGTGATCAGGATATTGTCCACTTCACAGGGCACTCCGATCCTGACCATCTCCGCCTTGATCCATTGGCGCAGCGGCGGATAGCCCTCGCTGGCGGAATATTGCAGCGCCTTGGCTTGGTGCGCGGGGGTGAGACAGGTCTGAAAGGCCTGCGAGAACTCTGCTGCCGGAAACAGGTCTGGGTCCGGAATGCCGCCGGCAAAGGAGAGCAGACCGGGGCGGTCCAGCAGTTTCAGGAGTTCGCGAATTTCCGAAGCCTTCATCCGGTGAGTGCGGGTAGCAAAAATCTGTTGCAATGACATCGGTGCTCTCCTGAAGTCTGATTCAATGATGTGAAGCTACGAATATTGCGATTATAGTCAACATTGCTGACCTAATATTTCAACAGATGTGATCCAGCTTTGCATTTGCTGCGCCAGACTTGCGGGCTTGCACTGGTCGTGGTCATATGTTTTGACCAATTACACAGGGCCACGGCCTGACCCCCACGACCAGACAGAGGCCCTCATGCCGTTTCAGAAAGTCCAGCCCGAGAAACTCTCTGCCTCTGTGGTGCGCCAGATCGAACAGTTGATCCTGCGCGGCATCCTGTCGCCTGGCGAACGCTTGCCCTCGGAACGGGAACTGGCCGAGCGGCTCGGTGTCTCACGCCCCTCGCTGCGTGATGCTATTGCTGAGCTACAGGAGGGCGGTTTGCTCACTGCCAAGGCAGGATCGGGGATCTTTGTGGCCGATGTTCTGGGCTCAGCCTTCTCGCCCGCCTTGATCCGGCTGTTTGCCCGCCATGACGAGGCGGTGTTTGACTACCTCAGCTTTCGCCGCGACATGGAGGGACTGGCGGCCGAGCGCGCTGCCAAATTTGGCTCGGATGCCGATCTGAAGCTGATCCAGGCCATTTTTGACAAGATGGTCGCTGCGGGTGACCCTTCTGTCTCAGACGAGGCCGCCAGCCTCGACGCGCAGTTTCATTCCGCCATCATGGATGCCAGCCACAATGTGGTGATGCTGCATATGATGCGGTCGATGTTTGATCTGCTGCACGAAGGCGTGTTTTACAACCGCCGCATCATGTTCAGTCACCACACGACCTTCGAGGTGCTTCTGGGCCAGCACAGCGCCATCAATGCCGCCCTACAGGCCCGTGATCCTGAGGGCGCACGCGCCGCCGTTGAAGCGCATCTGGACTATGTGAAACAGTCGCTGATCGACCACCAGCGCACCGAACGCAACGCCGAGATCGCCCAGCAACGGCTGGAGCATGAGAGCGGGAAAAGGTAGTCTGCTGACCGGCCAGAGCCGCAAAACCTATGCTGCAGCGAAGGCCGACTTAATGCGCTAACTGTTAGATGCTGCAATTGAGGCCAGGATCCGATCTTGAACCGAACATTGAATCACTACAAAGTTTGAAACGCTGACAAATACGTGAAGTTCAGGACCGCCTAGCGCCTTCCAAAACAGATTGAATTTTTGTTAGGGTCAACAGCTTTGCAATCATAACAGCCAGAAAGAAGAAACCAAAGAGAGAATTTACAACTGCAACTCCCTGGCTTGCCGATGTGGGATGGATGTCACCATACCCAAGCGTCGTTAATGTAACTAGGCTGAAATAAATATAGTCCCACCTCACAAACTCTTCGCGCCCGGAAAGACCAAGCTGTTCATACGTTGCCGCATACATCAATGTCATCAGTACGGCCGTAGCGAGTGAAAGAAAGACTGTTTTTCCCTTCGCCACAAAAAACAGGAAAATTGACATTCCCGCATACGCGATGGAAGTCAGAGCTGCGGCGATCGTTGCACCAGCGGGGCCAAGAGAGCCTAAGCCAACGGCCCATAGGTCTTGTACAACAAACAACTTCCACCCCATATACCCACAAATAAGTAAAGAGATGGAGTTTTGAACAACCGGATTCAAAAGAATAGCCCGAAACTTGCTTAACTCTCGATGCTTTCTCCCTTGGAGCCTTTCTCTAGCTTTCCGTTTTCTTGCTTGGCGTAAATTAAGTGTTTTCGACCGCGTCATCTTTGGAAACATCCTTTTAAAATTCAGCAAGTTTTACTGATATTCAATTCACTCTTGGATTCAAATACGGCGGCTCCGTGGCACAGCTGATGTACATGGCTTACCGAGTCGTCTTACTCGTGAATAGCAACGTGCCGGTTCCACGACAAAGCATAACCAGACATTCGTAGCTAGTGACCTTCCGTCCGGTTCGTCCGCAGAGCAACCTTCAAGGGCCAACCTAGTTTAGGGTTGCGTCAATTGCCAAAGCGACGCTTTGGCAGCGCCCGAACCGCCCCCACGGGGCGGGCGCGGTGGTTTTCTGAAGTTTTCGCCTCCAGGCTATTCAAAATAGCCTGAAGCCACCACCGTCGCTGTTTCAGAATGACCCGGTATTACTGTCGCAAAACCCTCGATCACTTGGTTTCTGAACTTCGCGAGCTCTGTCATTTCAGGCGAGTGATAGAACTCCAAAGCCGTTTCAAAACTGGAAAACTTATACATCACCATGCCCGCATAAGGCGTCGAACCCTTAACGGGCTTTACCGGACTGGTGACAATCAGCTCGCCTTGGTACTTCTCTACGATTGGCGCTGACATTGGACCCAGCTCATTGATCCGGGACCTGTCGATGATGTTGTAATGAAAAAGAACATAGCCAGCCATCCGCGCGCTCCCTGGTTTATGGATTGGAACAGGACTTACTTGCACTGCTCCTGCGAGACAAACCAGCCATTTTGGTGGTGCCTCAGGCGATCTCTAGGCAGCTGTGGCAAGCTCCAGCAACAGGTAGCTAACCGAAGATCAGGGAAGATTGCGTTCAAGACCAAACAAAAAACCCGGCCACAAGGACCGGGTTTTTGATACTTAGCTGAAGTGACCTGATCAGATCAGTGCAGCTTGTCGTTGACGTCGGAAATCGCCGCGTCGATCAGCTTGTTGGCTTCAGTCGCGGTCATCTGCTTGGCGATCACTTGATCGGCGGCAGCAACAGCGATCGAGATCGCCTGGTCGCGGACTTCTTTCACAGCCGAAGCTTCAGCCGAAGCGATCTGCTCTTGGGCAGCGGCCAGACGGCGGGCGATGGATTGCTCCAGCTCCGCTTTGGCCTCTTCAGCCGCCGCAGCCGCATCTTCACGCGCCGAAGCCACGATGCGATCCGCCTGGGTCTGAACTTCCTGCTGCTTGCGCTCATAGGAGGCCAGAATGGTCTGGGCTTCTTCCCGCAGGGCGCGGGCTTCGTCCAGCTCTTTCTGAATACCTTCGGCGCGGGCGTCCAACTGGCCCCCCAACAGGCCGGGCACTTTGACGTAGAGCAAAATGCCGATGAACAGAAGGAAGCCAAGCGAAACAACAAAGTTGGTGTTTGCCATGGTCAGACCACCACCAGCTGCAAAAGCAGGGGTTGCGGAGGTCAGAGCCAGAAGAGACAGGGTCAGTAGCTTGCGCATGTCCTTATCCTTTCATCCGGTCAGCAACCGCGGCAGCGACTGCTTTTGCATCTGCCTTGCCACCCAGGGCAGCAACCAGAGCTTCGGCGGTGTCAGCGGCCACAACTTTTACGCTTTCCAGCGCGCCAGCCTTGATCTCGCCAATGGCTTTTTCAGAGT
The DNA here is from genome assembly GCF_039971195.1 of Pseudophaeobacter sp. Lineage (GTDB taxonomy): Bacteria > Pseudomonadota > Alphaproteobacteria > Rhodobacterales > Rhodobacteraceae > Pseudophaeobacter. The sequence goes on along the minus strand of NZ_JBDWPJ010000153.1, from coordinate 22,016 downwards.
CAGCCGCTTTGGCAGCAATCTGTTCATCCGCCTTGGCAATCGCTTCGTCCAGACCAACCTGGATTTCGGCGCGTGTTTCGGCGGCGATACGCTGTGCCTCGGCGCGGGCATCCGCCAGAGCCTTGTTATAAGCGTCTTCGGCCTCAACTGCCTTGGCTTTCAGATCTTCAGCCGCAGCGAGGTCGTTGGTGATGGTCCCCTGACGCTCTGCCAGAACCGCAGCAATGCGGGGCAGCGCGACACGCGACAAAATGAGATAGATCGCGACGAGCGCGATAGCCAGCCAGAAGATCTGGTTCCCGAAGGTCGAGAAATCCAGCTGCGGCATGCCCGGAGCAGATTCGGCGGCGCCGTGAGCTGCGTCTTGAGTATTAGATGCCATGTCGTTCTCCTTGGGAACTTGCCGTTACATCGGGCGGTGGACCGTTGGGCCTACCGCCCGACCGTAAGGATAAAGTGTCCTAAGGTCTTAGACTGCGAACATCAGCAGCAGAGCAACCAGGAACGAGAAGATGCCCAGGGCTTCTGCAAAGGCGATGCCGATGAAGAGAGTAGCTGTCTGGCCGGCGGCTGCCGAAGGGTTGCGCAGTGCGCCTGCCAGGAAGTTGCCGGCTACGTGGCCAACACCGATTGCGGCTGCGCCGGAACCGATTGCTGCGAGGCCTGCGCCGATGAACTGACCGAGTTGTGCGATATCGCCTTCCATGGGTATTCTCCTTACGATGGAATGTGGTGATTTGGGATCCCGCTGACCCAAGACCGGATCAGCGGGTAACTTGTTGCCTGGACCTTAGTGGCTCGGATGCAGGGCATCTTTCAGATACACGCAGGTCAGGATGGTAAAGACATAGGCCTGGATAAAGGCCACCAGAACTTCGAGGGCATAGACTGCAGTAATCGCAAAGATCGGCAGGAAGCTGAACAGGCCCAGAGCACCTGCAAAGCCTGCAAAAACCTTCAGAACCGCGTGGCCCGCCATGACGTTGCCTGCCAGACGAATGCTGTGGCTCACGGGGCGTACGAAGTAGGAAATCAGCTCGATGATGGCCAGGATGGGGCGCAGCGCCAGCGGCGCGCTCGACACCCAGAACAGGCCAAGGAAACCAGCGCCATTTTTGACAAAGCCAACGATGGTGACGGTAAAGAATACCAGGCCAGCCAGGACCGCAGTCACAGCGATATGCGAGGTGGTGGTAAAGGAGGTCGGGATCAGACCGAGGAAGTTGGCCATCAGGATGAACAGGAACAGGGTCATGATATAGGGGAAGAACTTGACGCCATCTTTGCCGGCAACGTCTTCAACCATTTTGTAGATGAAACCGTAGGTCAGTTCTGCAATCGACTGGGCGCGACCGGGCACGATGGCGCGGCGCGAAGAGCCGACAACCATCAAGAGGAAGACGCAGACAACGGCCAGTGCCAACCAGAGGGTGACATTGGTGAATGCAAACATGCTGACGTGGTCGCTGGTGTAGGATGTCACGTTGAACTGATCCATCGGGTGGATTGCCAGCTCTGACACCGCTGGTGCAAAAATCAAGCCAGACACCACTACCAGTGCCAAGACTACGTAAAAGAACAGCTTGCCCATCGTTCCGCTTCTCCTGTCGTCAGGTGTTGATCTTGCGATCAGTCCTGAGCCTTTGCATTTTCATCGGCCTGTTCGGCCAGTTTCTGTTCCTGGATTTCCTGCGCGGTGCGAAGCATCACCTTCACGCCAGCGGCAAGTCCAAGCATTACAAACAACACCATAAAGATCGGCAGGGTCCCAAAAATCAGGTCCAGGCCGTATCCGATGCCAAAGCCGATCCCAAGACCGACCACCAACTCCATCACCATTCGCCAAGCCTGATTGGCCAGAGAGTAGTGCTCATCAACGCGCGGCTTGGGCTCCTGGGCCTTACGCGCCGCTGCCAGTTTGGCCTCCAGCTGCGCCATGCGCTGCTTTTGGTCATCATCTGTCACGGGCGCCATCCTCACGCGATTTCTATGAGAGGTGCTAAGGCGCTGGGGCCTCAGAGTCAATTGTTCAAGCGCCGCAGGGAGAATTAACTTAGAAGTTTGATTTTAAACGTGTTTCACAATCGATCAAATTGGAGCTCCGCTCCCCATTCACGGCATCAGCAGGGATTTTGCCCGTTTACGTTATTCAACCAAGCGGTTGATCTTGGAAATAGCCCACAATCCCACACTCACAAAACCTCAACCTCTGTTCCGGCTTGCCAATCCACTGCGACCTGCAGAAGGTGCTTTTGGGAGCAGGGAGCAGTCCGATCGAATTCCAGTTACTTATAGCCTTGGCAGCCGGCGCATCTGCGGCTGGCTTTATCAATGGCTTTGCCGGCTTTGGTACTGCACTTGTGGCCTCCGGTTTTTGGTTCCTTGTCTTACCAGCGCATATCGTTCCGCCGCTTATCATCGTTTCGGCTTTGGTTGGGCAGCTCATCGGGCTGTTCAAATTGTCGGTTGAGCTGGACTGGCGCAAATGCAGCTACCTGCTTTCCGGTGGCCTCCTGGGTGTTCCGCTTGGTGCTGCCGCCTTGGCCTTGATGGAGCCGAGTTTGGTCAAAACCATTATTGGCGGCTTTCTGGTGATCTACACCCTTTTACAGTTTGCAGGATGGCCACGACCCGCCGTCTCTGCCTCTCCCGAAGGCATGGCCGACAGAGTGATCGGGTTTTTCAGCGGTGTTCTGGGCGGGTTTGCCGGGCTGTCGGGCGTCTTGCCGCTGGTCTGGTTGCAGCTCAGGGGGTTTTCCGCGCGCCAGCAGAGGGCTCGCTATCAGCCATTCAATCTATTGGTGCTGGGCTTTGCCTCATTCGCCATGTTCGTGATCGGTAAGCTCGACGGTGAGCTGATGATCTACATCGGCATCTCCACCCCCTTTACCGTCCTTGGTGCTCTTTTGGGAGTCAGGGCTTTCAAAAGCGTCAGCGAAGAGAGTTTTCGCCGAGCAGTATTGTTCCTGCTCTTGATATCTGGCGCGATCATTCTGACCCAGGGCGTTTAGCTTAGAGCGCAGGCCCACTTCAGTTTTCTCCCCGCTTTCCTTTGGCACCAGAGCCGCATAATGTGCGCCGCATGTCCAGTGAACTTGATACCGTCTTTGCCGCCCTGGCTGATCCAACCCGTCGCAGCATCCTCACCATGTTGCTGGAGGATGATATGGCCGTGACCGATGTGGCTGAGCCTTTTGAGATGTCACTGGCGGCGATTTCCAAACATCTCACTATTCTCAGCCGCGCCGGGCTGATCGCACAGGAGAAACGGGGGCGGGTGAAATGGTGCAAGCTGCAGCCAGATGCGATGCGCAGCGCCTCGGTCTGGATGCAGGGGTTTGGTCAGTTCGAACCGGTGAACCTTGATGCCTTTGAGCGTTTCCTGGCGAGCGAGCTGGACGATAACCCCAGCGCGCCCTGAAAACACCTTCAGGCCTTGGTCCGGCCCACAGGTTTGGCCGCATCTTCCAAGAGCAACACCAGGGCCACCACTGTCAGCGCAATCCCCACCAGGATCAGCCCCGTCGGCGCCGGGTTGCCCAGCGCCACCTGCCAGACGATCACCCAGCTGGGAGTGAGATAGGTATAAGCCATAACCTTGGCTGCCGGCAGGTGCAGGCTGGCAAATTGCAGCAAGACAAAGGTCACCGCGCTGGCAAAGATCGCCACATAAAACAACCCCACCCAGACCAGCGGTGGCAGGTTGGCCCAATCAGTGGCCCAAATATCCTGCCATCCCACCACCATGAGCAACAGCGCCCCGGCCACTAGGGTGCCAAAGGTAAAGGCCACCGCCGGCTCCCCCCGGTTCAATTTGCGCACCAAGGGCGTGTAGACGGCATGAGAAACGCAGCCGAGGAAATACATCGCCTCGCCGCGGCCCACATCAAAGGCCCGCAAAGCCGCCAGATCGGCACGAAAAATCACCCAGAGCGCCCCGGCAGCGCCAATACCCAGCGCCAGCGCCATGCGCGGCGTCGTTACCTGCCGCAGCAGCAAATAGCCAAAGATCCCGCTCAGCACGGGCGTCAGGGTAAACACCGCAGAGGCGCTCACCGGGTCAGCGGTTTGCAGCCCATAGAACATCAACACAAAATAGCTGGCAAAAAACACCCCCAGCACCAGATAGCGCCAGGAGCCCCTGTAGTGGTTGGGGTTGAGCTGACCGCTGAGCGTCGCCACCGCGCCGATGACCACCGCCGCAATGACAAAGCGCGCGGCATTCAGGGCCATTGGCGCAATGTCATTGGCAATCAGCACGCCCAGCGAAAACGACCCGGCCACCAGGATCGAAAACAGCAACATGGCGCCATGGGCGCGCTGGACCGGACTCATGCCTGCCAGGCCTTGGCGCGGTCCTTCAGGAAACTGAGGAAGCTTTGCACCTTGTTGGTGCGGTGCAGATCCACATGGGTCACCAGCCAAAGACTGCCCTCCCATTCCACCTGAGAATCCATCATTTTGATCAATCCGGGGCGGCGCGAGGCCTCCCACATCGACATAAAGCCAATGCCGGCCCCCGCCATCACCGCCTCTTGCATCGCGACACCATCGGAGCAGCGAAAGATGATGGTGTCTTCGGTGGTGTGTTCGCGCAGCCATTTGTTAAAGGGCGCACGGCTGTTTTCATTATCGGTGCCGACAAACTGGTGGTTCTTCAGATCGTCGACGCCGCTCAGCATTCCGTGCCGATCCACGTAGCTTTGTGCAGCAAACAGACCGATCTTCTGCTTCAGGAAGGGTTGCACTACATTATCGGGCTGATCCGGCGCATTGCCGGCCCGCAGCGCCACATGGGCCTCGCCATATTCCAGCCGGAACAGACGTTCCCCGGTCAGGTAGCGAATGACCAGACCAGGGTGCATCTGCTGAAATTCAGTCAAGACAGGCACCAAAAGATGCGACATCGACGACAGCGAGGTCACCACCAACTCGCCCGAGACCTCATCGCCCTGGCCTTTGAGCCGCCCCACCAACTGGCTGAACTGATCGTCGGTGGCCTGCGCCACCCGCAGCAGATCCTGACCGGATTCCGTTGGCGTATAGCCGCGCGCATGGCGCTGAAACAGTTTGACCCCCAGCCGGGCCTCGATGGCGTCGATATGGCGGATGACCGTGGCGTGATGTACGCCCAATACTTCGGCAGCACCGCTGACCGTGCCCATACGTGCCACCTGATAGGCGGTGCGCACCTCATCCCAATTTTCCATATCAATGCCCTCGCTTCAAACAGTAAGCTGCAAAATTGCACACAATCTGTGTCCTGATGGCAGTTGTGTTCATTTTTGCTATAACCCATTTGTGAAGCAGACGAAACACCAAATGGGAATTCAGATCATGACCTCTACAGTTCTGCATATCGACTCCTCTGCCCGCGCTGAAAATTCGGTAACCCGTTCACTCAGCGCCGAGATCACCGAGCGCCTGGCGCCCGATACAGTCATTCGCCGCGATCTGGCAACCCCGCTGCCCTTGCTGGACGAAGCCTGGGTTGGCGCCAATTTCACCCCTGCCGACCAGCGCAGCGAAGATCAAAAAGCGCTGCTGGCGCAGTCTGATGCGCTGATCGCCGAGCTGCAACAGGCCGATACCATCGTCATCGGCACGCCGATTTACAATTTCTCGGTGCCCTCGACCCTGAAGGCCTGGATTGATCTGGTCGCCCGCGTTGGCGTCACTTTCCGGTATACCGAAACTGGCCCTATCGGCCTGCTGGAGGGTAAGCGCGCCATTATCGCCGTGGCCTCAGGCGGCACCCAGGCCGGGTCAGACATTGATTTTGCCACCACCTACCTGCGCCATGTGCTCGGCTTCATTGGCATCACCGATGTCGAACTGGTCGCCGCTGATCGGTTGTCTGTGGATGCGACAGGCTCGATGGAGCGCGCCAAAACCGCGATTGCAGCCCTCGCCGCCTGACACCTTCCCCCTGCACAACATTCTGACACCGCTCTCTTGGGGCGGTGTTTTTCATTGGCTCGCGTGTATGACCCTGCCAAACTGGGCTTTCAGACCAAAGCACGAGGGCAGGTGGAGATGAAAAAGATCGGTATTCTTGGTGGGGTCGGCTGGGCCTCGACGCTGGATTACTATCGCGGCCTCTGCGCGGGCAGCTGGGCCAGACAGACGGCGGCCGGGGACCACGCCGAGGGCGGCCCGCTGCCCAGCCCCAGGATCACTATTGATTCGGTCAATCAGGCGCAGACCCGCAGCCTGCGCGGCATTGCTGGAGACGAGGCAAGCTGGGCCGCGTTTGATGCGGTGTTCCGCGACGCGCTGCTGGTTCTGCAGGGCGCTGGCTGTGATTTTGCCGTGATCGCCAGCAATACGCCGCACGCCCGACTGCATGCCATTCGTCGGGGAGTGGACATGCCAGTGCTGTCCATTTTTGACGCCACCGCAGGGGTCACTGCCCAATCCAAATGCACAACAGCCCTAGTGATCGGCACCCGCGTCACCATGCAGGCCAGCAACTACGCTGAGGTCTTGGCCGCCCATGGTGTGCAGGCCAATGCGCCGTTGGCTGAGAGTGAGATCTCGGAAGCGCAAGCAATGATCGACGAGGATTTCCATGGCGGCGCTTCGGCCACGGCGCGGGCGCGGTTGCTGCGGTTTTGTCGCAAACACGCAGCCCCAGGCTGCGCCGTGATTCTGGCCTGCACCGAGCTGCCTCTGGCCTTTCCTGATCACATCGATGACGCTCAGTTCGAGGCAGAAGGCTTTATCTTCATCAACCCCTCGGCGGCCCATGTCACTGCGGCGCTTGACCGGGCCCTGGCAAATGACCCTGATTAGAGCCTGATTCAGTCTCTATTTCAGCCTGACGTTACAGAGGTTCAGACCTCAGATCCAGCTGACCTCAACGCCCACCCGTTGTAGGAACGCCAGAAAATCCGCCCGTGGCATCACCACGGTGCGATCATTGACCAGCGGGTGCATATTGATCACATCAGCCTGCTGCGCCGCAGCATCCATAAAGAACTGAACACCCTGAGTCGCGCCGGTGATCATCGCCAGTGGGCTGACGGCGCCGGGCAGAATGCCGAGGTTCTGCATCAGGCGATCGCTGGAGCCAAAGCTGAGGCCCCCTGCACCGATCTCTTTGCCCAAGGCCTTGAGATCGACTTCACGGTCCTGCTCCAGCGAAAAAAGGAAATTGCGCTTTTTGCGGTCTCGCAGGTAGAGGTTCTTGATGCGCAGGCCGGTGACACCGGGGCGCTCCATCTGCGCCTCTACCTGCTTGGCATCCGCAACCGTGCGCAAAGGCACATGGCTAAACAGCTCATACTGCAGCCCCCAGGCATCAAGCTGCGCCAAAAGCGCGTCAGAGCTGATCGGCAGATTGTCCTGCGCGGCTGAGGGTGCATCCATTGCGGGTCTCCAAAAGGTCCATGAAGTAGCCCAGGCAGATCATGCCGAAACCCCGGCAAGCGCAAGAGCTAACTGCCACTGGCCTGCCCTTTTGTACGCTTCAGTCTATTGCACACGCGTTGCGCCCCAGGCCAGTTTTAAGCCGGGGCAAAATCATCTTCGCGGGCCTCCTCGTAGTGATCAAAACTGGTCTCAAACCAGGCGGTGCCCCGTGTTGCACTGGCCAGGCTATGGCAAAGCTCATCCTGCGCCGCCAAGGGCAGCAGGGTTTCAAAGACATCCCAGCCCACCGCGCGTTCTTCTGGGGAGAACCCCAGCACCTGACCTTTGAGGCCGCTGACCACCGCCACCAGCCCGCCGGTAAAGACCGAAGGCACATGGATCGCCACCCGCATGATCGGCTGCAACAGGACCATCCCAGCCTGGCCCAGCGCCTCGCGGGTGGCGTTTTTACCCGCCATGCGAAAAGCATAGTCGGAACTGTCCACCGCGTGGAACTTGCCATCCTTCAAGGTCACCGACACATCCACCACCGGATGCCCCGCATCGCCAAGCGCCAGGGCCTCTCGCACACCGGCCTCGACCGAGGGAATGAAGTTCTTTGGCACCGCGCCGCCCTTCACCGTGTCGGTGAACTGAAAACCAGCCCCTCGCGGCAGCGGAGACATTTCGATCACCACATCTGCAAACTGCCCAGCGCCGCCGGATTGCTTGCGGTGCCGGTGCTGCACCTCGACGGATCGGGTGATGGTTTCACAAAGCGCGGGCGGCACCATTTCTCCGATGGCTTCGACACCAAATTCATTGTCCAGCGTCGCCAGCACCCGGCGCAGGTGTAGCGGCCCCTGCAGATGCAGTAAGGCGCGCCCCGACAGGGCATCCTGCTCGATCACAATGGCAGGGTCGATTTCTGCCATCCGCTCCAGCGCCGCAGAGAGCCGGGCCTCGTCGCGTTCAAACACCGGGATCACCAGCCGACGATAGGTCGAGGGCCGCGGCTGCGCCCAGTCCGGCAGGGCAGCGCTGCCATCCGCAGAATAGCAATAGCCCAGATTGAGGTGATCCGATTTCACCGCCTGGCCTACATCTCCCGCGCCCAACCCGGCACGAGAGGCTGCGGCTGTGCCCTTGCCAGTGGCTCCACCAGAAACCTCGGACAGCCCCCCCAGGGTATTTCCCCCCACCGGATTGCCCGCCGCGCCCAGCCCACCATCCAGCGCCCGCAACACCACTGTTTTGCCCAGATGTTTGACCTGATCCGCCATGCAGCCTACTGCCACCACATCGCCCAGCTCTGCCAGCCGCGTCTTGGTGGCCTCGACCTGCGGCACCTCGTGGCGCAGGGATTTCATCAGACGCAGAATACCATTGCTGTGTTCCGCTGATCCCAAAAGAGTCGGGAACATATCATTTTGCTGCAAGACCCGCGTGGCGATGTCATAGGCCTCTTCTGGCAGAACCTGTTGATCCTCAATCAGCTCTACCAGCAGATGATCATCATAATCCGCCAGCGCCTCCAGCATTTCCGTACGGGCTTCCTGTTCCCGCGCCATCATATCCTGTGGCAGCTCTATCAAGGCAGAGGGCTGGCCATCGATGTATTTCCAGGCCCGCTCCGAGATCAGATCAACGGCGCCAACGATCTCGCCCTGCTCGCGGATTGGCACTTGTCGCAGGATAATGCTGTGATTGCAGTAGGTCTGCAGCTCACCCACGATATCGGCCACCCGCCCGGTGGCCTGGTCGATGCGATTGACAAAGAGAAAGGCCGGGATGCCGACCTCTTCGATCATGCGCAGATAGGGCGCCGCAAGCACCGCCGATGCCGGATCAGCCGGCACGCAGAGCACCGCCGCATCGCTGGCCGCCAAAGCCGGCCCTGCCTGCCCCAGGTTTTCAGCCCCGCCCGCGATATCAAAGGCCGCCCAGTCCTCTCCCATAAAAGAAAACGGCTGCATCGCTGCAACCGCTGCTGTCTCCTGCCGTTTGCCCATGACCCCGTCGAGCCCTGCCAACGCCCTTGCAAGGGTTGTTTTGCCTGACTGCGATGGCCCTAGAATTGTGAAAACGCGCATATGTTCGGATCCTCCCTCAGCTAGATGGCCGCCCGGTGAGGAGCGCGAACCTTGAGGAACGCGTGAATACCTGATGCTGGTTCTGCCTCGCGGCCCCAACGTGCCGGTGAGATCCGGCGCTTGGATCAAAGGGCCGTGGGGCAATGTTGGCAAGGTCTCCCGCTCTGTGTCAAGCACTCCACTGGTTCGCCCCTTCTCAACTGACGATAATTGACTAGGCTGTTGTGATGCGAATCATCCGAGACACCCCAGAGCAAATGATCATTGCCAACAAGCCCTGGCTGATCGGCATCATGCTTACCCTATTCATCCTGGTTTTTATCGGTGCCGGCATTCTTGTCGCCACTGGAGAAGAAGGGGATGTCTGGTTCGGGATATTGTTTGGAGGCCTGGGAGGCGGCATCGGCATCGCTGCCTTTTGCGCCTTTGTAAGGCGGGTACAGATCATCTTTGACCGGCCATCAGGCACGATCACCATTCGCCGTCAGTCCGTTTTTGGCTACAACAGCGAAGATCACCCGCTGGAACACCTCTCCCATGTCGAGATAGAGCAAACCACCACGCGGCAAAACGGGCATAACTCAACCCTGTATCGCCCGACACTGGTTCTGGAGGCAGCGGCCTCTGCCCCCAATGGTGAAACCCGCATCCCGATTGTCGCCGCCTATACCAATGGGGTCGGCCCCAATCGGATCGCCAAGGCGGTGAACAGCTGGTTGCCGGCAAAAGAAGTGGCCTGACAGAACTGCAACCCTGCCAAAACCTGTCTTCGCTTGACTCTGGTGATCGATCCACGTAACGCAGGGCCAATATCCGGAAGCACTCAAGTCTTCCGGTCCTCGACCTGTCGGGGATCGCCCTCCACCAGCGTGTTACGCCCGTGGGGGCAATTCTGTTTGGATTGCTCCTACGACTGACATCCGGCCTGAGGGGCAATTGTGCATGGGCACCCCGCTCACTACATAGGGGCTGTCTGGTTTTGAAGTCGGCAAAGGAGGCCGTAAGCCATGTTTGAAAATCTATCCGAACGGCTTTCCGGTGTTTTTGACCGGCTGACCAAACAGGGTGCTCTGTCCGAAGAAGATGTCAAAACAGCCCTGCGCGAAGTCCGCGTTGCCCTGCTAGAGGCCGATGTCTCGCTTCCGGTGGCGCGTGATTTTGTCAAAAAGGTTCAGGAACAGGCCACTGGCCAATCCGTCACCAAATCGGTGACACCGGGCCAGCAGGTTGTCAAAATCGTGCATGACGCACTGGTTGACGTGCTGCGCGGGGACGAAGACCTCGGCACGCTCAAGATCGACAGCCCGCCAGCCCCGATCCTGATGGTGGGTCTGCAGGGCTCTGGTAAGACCACCACCACCGGTAAGCTGGCCAAGCGCCTGAAGGAAAAAGACGGCAAACGAGTTCTGATGGCCTCGCTTGACGTCTATCGCCCGGCGGCGATGGATCAGCTGGCGGTGCTGGGTGCCCAGATTGGTGTCGACACCCTGCCCATCGTGGCAGGCCAGAAACCCGTTGATATCGCCAAACGCGCCAAACAGCAGGCTGCGCTGGGGGGCTATGACGTCTATATGCTCGACACCGCTGGCCGGTTGCATATTGACGACGTTCTGATGCAGGAAGTCGAAGACGTCCGCAATGTGGTCAGCCCCCGCGAAACTCTGCTGGTGGTCGACGGGCTGACCGGTCAGGTCGCGGTTGAAGTGGCCGAAGAATTTGACGCCAAGATCGGCATCTCTGGCGTGGTACTCACCCGGATGGATGGCGATGGCCGTGGCGGTGCTGCGCTGTCGATGCGTGCGGTAACCGGCAAGCCGATCCGCTTTGTGGGCCTGGGCGAAAAGATGGACGCCATCGAGACCTTCGAACCCGAGCGGGTCGCAGGTCGTATCCTTGGCATGGGCGACATTGTTGCCCTGGTTGAAAAGGCCCAGGAAACCATCGAGGCCGAACAGGCCGAGCGCATGATGAAGCGCATGATGAAGGGTCATTTCAATATGAATGACCTGAAGATGCAGCTGGAGCAGATGCAGCAGATGGGCGGCATGGAGGGCATGATGTCGATGATGCCCGGCATGGGCAAAATGGCCAAGCAGGTGCAGGACGCCGGCATGGACGACAAGGTGATCAAGCGCCAGATCGCCATGATCCAATCGATGACCAAGAAAGAACGCGCCAACCCCGGGTTGCTGCAGGCCAGCCGCAAGAAACGCATCGTGGCCGGCGCGGGCATGCAGGTCTCTGATCTCAACAAGCTTCTGAAAATGCACCGGCAAATGTCGGACATGATGAAGAAGATGGGCAAGATGGGCAAAGGCAAGATGCTGAAGCAGGCTATGAAAGGCATGCTCGGCAAGGGCGGCGGCATGCCTGACATGGGCGGCATGGACCCCAGCCAGATGGACCCCAAGGCGCTGGAAGCGGCGGCCAAAGCCATGGGTGGAGGCAAGGGCATGCCCGGCGGTCTGCCCGGTCTTGGTGGCATGGGCGGCATGGGCCTGCCCGGCGGCCTCTCTGGTTTTGGCAAAAAGAAGTAAGATGATCCAGGTTCCTTCCATAGACACCCAGCGCCTGGTGATGCGCATGCCAGCGATCGAAGATTTCGAGCCGCTCTGCGCCTTCTATGCCTCACCGCGGGCTGAGTTTGTTGGTGGGCAGATGGAGCCCGACCGGGTCTGGCGCCATCTGGCGCTGGAGATCGGCCATTGGCAGATGCGCGGCTATGGTCGCTGGACGCTGGTGGAAAAAGAGACCGGCAAACCTGCTGGTATCATCGGTCTATGGAACCCCGAAGGCTGGCCCGAGCCGGAGATCGGCTGGGACCTGTTCGAAGGCTTTGGCGGCAAGGGCTATGCCACCGAGGCCGCCACCGCGGCCCGCACCTTTGCCTATGAGAGCCTCGGCTGGACAACGGCTATCAGCCTGGTTGATTCGAAGAATCACGCCTCGCGCGCGGTTGCCCAGCGTATGGGGGCGACACGTGACGGTGATTTCAACCATGTGCGCATGGGCAGTCTCGAAATCTGGCGCCACATGGGCCCCGATGACCTCGCTGCGGGCGGCATGGAGGGCTACGCATGAACGCCCTGACCCTACCTATCCCGGTACTTGAGACCGAACGTCTGACCCTGCGCGCGCCGCAGCTGGAGGATCTAAAGCCGATGGCAGCCTTCTTTGAGACGGAGCGCAGCCATATGGTGGGCGGTCCGCGCGATGCCATGGGCAGCTATACCTCGCTGGTTTCACGTCTGGGACATTGGGTGCTGAATGGCTATGGGCTGTGGCATATTGTCGACAAAGCCTCTGGCGCCTTCATTGGCTGGACTGGCATGATCTTTGCCCCCGGCTGGTCCGAGCCCGAACTGGGCTGGACTCTGTTTGAAGAGGCCGAGGGCAAGGGCTACGCTTTTGAAGCCGCAACCGCAGCCCGTGATCATGCCGCAAAGCATCAGGAGTTGAACGGGGTGATCAGCTATATCGCCCATGCAAACACCCGCTCCATGGCGCTGGCCAAACGTCTGGGCGCGGTCTTTGAGTGCGATGGTGAATTGCAGGGCAAGCGCTGCCAGATCTGGCGCCACCCCAAGATGGAGATCTCCGCATGAGCCTGAGCATTCCCACCCTTGAAACCAAACGCCTGGTGCTGCGCGGTCCTGAGGCCGAGGATTACCCGAATTTCGAGGCGACTTTTTCGTCTTACCGCGCCCGCTTCATGGGCGGGCCGCTGAATCCTTATGAATCCTGGATGCTCTATGCAGCTGAGATCGGCCATTGGCAGATCCACGGCTTTGGCATGTGGATGATTCACGACAGGGTGACAGATGAAACCTATGGTATGGCCGGTGGCTGGATGCCTGCGGGCTGGCCTGAAAAGGAAATCGCCTGGATCATCTGGCCCGATGCCGCCGGTCACGGTTACGCACTGGAGGCCACCAATGCCGCCCGCGCCTATTTCTATGAGACCATGGGCTGGGAGACAGCTGTGAGCTATCTCGACCCCAAGAACCTCGATTCCATCCGCCTGGCAGAACGTCTGGGCGCGGTCAAAGACCACGAGGCCTCGACCATCGATGGCAATGACGCGGTCTATCGCCACCCCAGTCCCGAGGCGCTGAAGGGCAGCCAGATTGCCCATGGCATCGAAATGGAAATCAGCCACTACGCTGACCCCTTGTTCAAACCAAAAGGATGGGCGCTTGACTGATCCTGTAGAGACACCCCAGGCCGAGATCGATGATGTCGCTCGCGCCGCAGAGGTCCTGATGGGCCACCGCGAAAGCATCGACCGACTGGATGCCATCCTCGTCTATACTCTGGGCGAGCGGTTTAAACACACACAGGCCGTGGGTCAGCTGAAAGCTGAACATGCGCTGCCGCCTTCGGATCCCACCCGCGAGGCCACGCAGATTGCACGGCTCGAAGATTTGGCGAAACGGGCCAACCTGGACCCCGATTTTGCCAAGGCTTTCCTGAATTTCATCATTCAGGAAGTCATCAGACACCACAAGAAACACCAGGAATAACAGGGCAATCCCTGTAAACGCCATAAAAGGAGACTTACCCCATGGCTATCAAACTTCGTCTGGCCCGTGGCGGCTCGAAAAAACGCCCCTTCTACCGCATCGTGGCTGCTGACAGCCGCATGCCACGTGACGGCCGTTTTGTTGAAAAGCTCGGCACCTACAACCCACTGCTGCCCAAAGACAGCGAAGAGCGCGTAAAAATGGACATGGAACGCGTTCAGTACTGGCTCGGCCAGGGCGCCCAGGTCACCGACCGTATCGCCCGTATGCTCGAAGCCGCTGGCGTTCGTGAAAAGACTGAGCGCAACAACCCCAAGAAGGGTACCCCTGGCAAGAAAGCTCTGGAACGCGCTGAAGAAAAAGCAGCCAAGGCCGCCGAGCCAGCCGCAGACGCGGAATAAGCTCTTGGCGGCGCGGGACCTGCCCCCTTTGGGGCCTGATGGAGAGGCGCCGGATGGTGCCTTTCCACAGGCGTTCCGCGCCCAGCTTGACCATCTGATGCGGATGCGGCGCGACGTGCGCCGCTTCCGGACGGATCCGGTTGATGAGGCAGTGCTCACGCGCTGCCTCAACGCCATCCAGCTGGCCCCCTCGGTGGGGTTGAGCGAACCCTGGCGCCTGTTGCGCATCACCAGCGATGCCGCACGAAACGCCGCCCTGACCAATTTTGAAACATCCAATGCCGAGGCCCTTGCCGGATATTCCGGTGAACGCGCCAGCCGCTATGCGGGGCTGAAACTCTCGGGCATGCGCGAAGCACCGGTGCAGCTGGCGGTGTTTTGCGATGACGAGACCACCCAGGGCCATGGCCTTGGCGCGGCTACTATGCCGGAAATGCGGCGCTACTCGGTGGTCACCGCTGTGACCCTGTTCTGGCTGGCCCTGCGCGCCGAAGGGCTGGGGCTCGGCTGGGTCTCTGTGCTGGACCCTGATCAGCTCTGCGATGATTTGCAGGTGCCTGAAGGCTGGAAGCTCATCGGTTATTTTTGCATCGGTCACCCCGAAGAGCTGCACGACAGCCCCGAGCTGGAGCGCCAGGGCTGGGAAACCCGGCAGACTTCTTTGCAGATCGAGAGCCGTTGAGCCAATGGGACGCCTGATCCGCCTTGTAATTTTTGTTGCGATCGCCTTTACCTCGGGCATTCTATTCGAGCGCAGCCATCAAAAGGACCTATGCGCACAGTCTGGCGGCCAGTGGATGCGCGCCGGGTTCTGCGCCGGAGAGTGAAGCCATGAGTGCCCCAGAAAACGACCGCATCTGTGTTGGCGCCATCGCCGGATCCTACGGCGTGCGCGGCGAGGTCCGCCTCAAAAGCTTTTGTGCCCAGCCCGAAGAGATCGAGAAATACTCTCCCCTGAGCTCCGAAGATGGCAGCAAGAGCTACAGCCTGACCCTGGGCCGCGCCATCAAGGGCGGGTTTACCGGCCGCATTGCCGGCATCGACACCAAAGAGCAGGCCGATGGGCTCAAAGGTCTGCGCCTGTTCACCACCCGCGACCAATTGCCCAGCTTGCCCAGCGATGAATACTACCACGCCGATCTGATCGGGGTTGAAGTCTATGACACCGGCGGCGCGCTGTTGGGCACGGTGAAATCTGTTCAGAACCACGGTGCCAGTGATTTGCTGGAGCTGATGGGTGCGGGCCTCAAAGGTACGGTGTTTCTGCCCTTCACCCTGGCCGCGGTACCGACGGTGGATCTGGAGCAAGGCCGCATCATCGCAGATCCGCCAGAGGGACTGTTCTAAAACAGACCTGTTCTAAACCCCTCTTGGGTTCCTGTCATTCCTCTGCCAGCAGGGCCGTGAAGACCCGCACGTAACTCTCCGCCAACTGAGTGGCCTTTGCATCCAAAGGGCGAGGTCGTTGTGATCAGAGAAGCCAAGAGTGAAAAATCCGCAGCGCAAAAAAGAAGCGAAAGACCGGATCACTCACCAGATCGGCCCCATAGCCTTTTGCGAACGCTTCCCAATCTGCCTTTGCCACCAGCCCATAGCCGGGCGCGCCCTTCTTGCGCCAGATGATCCGGGCAGTTCGCCAGCCAGATCGTGGCCAGGTCGCGCTGTGGAAAGATCCCTTTGTGGTTAGAAAAGTCGATAAAAGAGGTCGTCTCGGCGCCAATAAGAATATTGCGCAGATGCAAATCTCCATGTTCAACCGCGGCATCAAAAGACTGCCCGCGTGCCACCCGGCCCAAACGATGCAACAGAGCGCAGAGACCCAGAAACTTGTGGTGGCGTGGGAGTTGAATTTGGCCGCTTCGTACCGCCTGCGCCCGGTCAAAGATCCGCGTCAAAAAGGGTTTTGGCCAGAACTGCCGCTTGCCCACACCAGAAACCCGGTGCAGTGCGGCCACTGCCTGGCCAATTGCCTGCAACATCTCACCCCTGTCACCCAGGCCATATTCCGTCGCCTCCAAGGCCCGAAAGGCTGTGCCGCCCGGCGCGAATTCCATGCAAACACCAATGCTTTCTATTGCGTGTAATTCTAACTGAACTAAACAAGGGAGCCATGACTACACCAAACAAATCCCATGGCCGCAAGGCCATCCGCCCGACCCTGAAACCGCGGGAGCTGATGACGCCAACGCCAGAGCTGGTCGGCGTCTGGAAGGCCAAAATCCTGACGCTGTTCCCCACCGCCTTTCCCGGTGTGCTGGGAGAGAGTCTGACGGGCAAGGCGCTGCAGGAAGGGCTGTGGCAGCTGGAAACTGTAGATCTGCGGGCTTTTGGTGTCGGCAAGCACCGCAATGTCGATGACACCCCGGCAGGGGGCGGCGCGGGCATGGTGCTGCGGCCAGATGTTCTGGGCAATGCCATCGACCAGGCAATGCAGGACACTTCTGCGCCACGAGGCGGCAACTGGCCGCTGATCTACCTCACCCCGCGCGGCAAGCCAATGGATCAGACCCTGATGCAGGATCTGGCGCGCTGTGATGGGGTGACGCTGCTCTGCGGCCGGTTTGAAGGTGTCGATGAGCGGGTGCTGGAACACTACAACATCCAGGAAGTCTCTCTGGGGGATTTTGTCATGACTGGCGGTGAGCTGGCAGCCCAGGCGCTGATCGATGCCACCGTGCGGCTGATCCCCGGTGTGCTGGGCAATCAGGCCTCCACCGAGGAAGAGAGCTTTTCCTCTGGCCTGTTGGAACATCCGCAATACACACGCCCGGCGGAGTGGCAGGGGCACAAGATCCCCGATGTGCTGATGTCCGGCCATCATGGCAAGGTGGCTGAGTGGCGCCAGGAGATGGCCGAGGAAATCACCAAGACGCGCCGCCCCGATCTGTGGAGCGCCTATGAATCCAGCAGGCCCGCTGCAAAGCCCAAACGCAACAAGAAGTGACGTATAGTTAGCCACGACAGCCGCGCCCCATCCATGCATCATGCCAGCAATACTATGGCATTTTGACTGAGATCGCCCCCTGAGCAAACGGGGGCTGCTCAGATCGGGGAGAGAATTGATGGGTCGAATTCTGTTGCGTATCCTGGCGGGGCTGGCTGTGGCGGTGGTTGTGCTGCTGGCGGTGCTCCTGTTCAACACTCTGCGCTATACGCCAGAGGCCCTGGCCGACACTGGTGAGCCCTATGATCTCAATGCCGATATCGAGCAGGCGACCAGGGATCTGTCCGAGGCGGTGAAATTCCGCACCGTTTCCACCGATTTGAAACATCCCGATTTTGCCGCCTTCCTGACCTTCATCGAAGAACGCTACCCGCTGGTGCACAGCACCATGAGCCGCGAGGTTCTGGCCCGCAAAACGCCGCTCTACAAATGGGAGGGCAGCGACCCCAGCCTCGCCCCCATCCTGCTGGCAGGCCACTATGATGTGGTTCCCATTGCGCCTGGCTCCCACGATCTTTGGGAGCACGAGCCCTTTGCAGGGGTGATCGACGATGAATTTGTCTGGGGCCGTGGCACCCTGGATGACAAGGGCGCCGTGATCGCCATGTTGACGGCAGCGGAAAAGATGATCGCCGATGGATTCACCCCCAAGCGCACGGTCTATTTCAGCTTTGGCGGCGACGAGGAAGTCGGCGGACTGGGCGCCATGGCGGTTGCCGTGCACCTCAACCAGCTGGGCATCGAGCTGGACTGGATGCTGGACGAAGGCTCCTTTGTGCTGGACAAGGTCATTCCCGGCCTGGATCAGCCCGTGGCCAGCATCAACCTGTCGGAAAAGGGCTATGTCACCCTGGAACTGGTGGCCAAGGCAGAGGGCGGTCACTCCTCGATGCCGCCCCGCGTTACGGCTGTGGGGCGTATTGCCCAGGCCGTGGCCCGGCTGCAGGAGAACCCGGTTCCTGGCGGATTGAGCGGCCTCTCCGAAGAGTTCTTTGACAGCTTGGGACGGCATTTCTCCTTTGGCCAGCGGGTGGTCTTTGCCAACCGCTGGCTGTTCAAGCCACTGCTTGAATCCATTCTGGCGGGCTCTCCAACCACCGATGCCATGTTGCGCAGCACCACCGCGCCCACCATGCTGACCGGATCGAGCAAGGAAAACGTGCTGGCGGCTGAGGCCTCTGCCGTGATCAATTTTCGCATCCACCCGCGCGATACCGTTGAAGACATCGTCACCCATGTGCGCCAGACCATTGATGATCCGGAAATCGAAATTCGCTATGACGAAAGCCTGGCCAATCCGGCCTCGCCGGTTTCCTCGTCCTCGGCCGCGGGTTATGGCGATATCAAGAGCTCGATCCTGGATGCCTTTGGTTCGCTGGCGACAGTACCCGGCCTGACCATCGCCGCAACGGATGCGCGCCACTATGGCAAGGCGGCCAAGAACGCCTATCGCATCAACCCCTTCAAGATCGAAGGATCTGATCTGGCGCGCTTCCACGGCACCAATGAGCGGCTCTCGATCGAGAATTTGGAAACCGGCATCAATTTCTTTGGCTCCCTGCTGCAAAAGCAATAAACAAAGGCACCTGGCGTGCGCGGCCCACTTGATCCGGGCGCGCATTTCCCCTACAGACCGCCTACTTGGATTCGCTTTTGGCGTTTCCGAGTCGTTGGTGATGGAACCGCATGTCCCTGCCCGGCCTTCTTCGGCCATCGCAGCGCGGGCCAAACCGACAGCTTAATGAACGGACGACCTAACCTCTGGCGGGCTGCATTTGTGGGACCCGGTGAAGACCAAGAGCTCTGAGGACGCGCAAATACGTCGTGGTAAACCACGAGCAAAATAGGAGAAGATCAGATGGACCTGATCGCACAGCTGGAGGCGGAACAAGTTGCCGCCCTGGGGAAAGACATCCCCGACTTCAAAGCCGGTGACACCATCCGTGTTGGCTTTAAAGTAACTGAAGGCTCGCGCTCGCGCGTACAGAACTACGAAGGCGTTTGCATCAGCCGTAAAAACGGCGCTGGCATTGCTGGCTCCTTCACCGTTCGCAAGATTTCCTTTGGTGAAGGCGTGGAACGTGTGTTCCCCCTGCATTCCACCAACATCGACAGCATCACCGTTGTGCGTCGTGGCCGCGTTCGTCGCGCCAAACTGTACTACCTGCGCGCCCTGCGCGGTAAGTCCGCACGTATCCGTGAAGATGCAAACTACAAAGCCAAGAAAGCCTGAGGAGCGGTATCATGAAAAAAGATATTCACCCCGATTACCACTTCATCGACGTCAAAATGACCGATGGCACCATCCTCAAGATGCGCTCCACCTGGGGCAAAGAAGGCGATCAGATGGCGCTGGACATCGACCCCACAGTGCACCCTGCCTGGACCGGTGGGAACACCCGTCTGATGGATGCCGGCGGCCGCGTCTCCAAGTTCAAAAAGAAATACGAAGGCCTGGGCTTCTAAGCATCCCAACCTTTTGGTTTCAAAGATGCCGCTCCTTCGGGGCGGCATTTTTTATGGGGGATTGCTGTTTGCACGTGCTGGAATGGGTCGATCAAATGAGATCAATACAGGCCCTAACGCGGGACTTTTCCTGCCATTTGGGCGCTTTTCATTGATTCGCAGCCCGCCTATAGTCAGCTGCAACGAAGGGCGCGAGCAGCGCAGAACACCAAAGGGATCAATAGATGGCGCATATCATAGTTGTCGGCAACGAAAAGGGCGGCGCAGGCAAATCCACCGTCTCGATCCACGTGGCCACAACGCTGGCCCGGCTTGGCCATAAGGTGGCGGCGCTGGATCTGGATCTGCGGCAACGCTCATTGGGACGCTACCTGGAGAACCGCAAGGCCTTCATGGAGAAATCCGCGCTGGATCTGCCGCTGGTCGAGCTGCACGAACTGCCCGAGATTGATGCCGAGAGCCTGCAGCCAGGCGAAAACATCTATGATCACCGCCTCTCTGCCGCCGTCTCCAGCCTGGAGCCGGACAATGATTTTATCCTGATTGACTGCCCCGGGTCACATACACGCCTCAGTCAGGTGGCGCATTCGCTGGCCGACACACTGATCACACCGCTGAACGACAGTTTTGTCGATTTTGACCTCTTGGCCCATACCGACCAGAAGGGCGAAAAGATCACCGGTCCATCGGTCTATTCCGAGATGGTTTGGAACGCCCGCCAGCTGCGGGCTCAGGCCGGGCTCAAGCCCATCGATTGGGTAGTGATCCGCAACCGCGTCGGCACCCAGCGCATGGTCAACAAGGAAAAGATGGAACGCGCCATCAACATGCTGTCCAAACGCATCGGCTTTCGCGTCGCACCTGGTTTTTCTGAGCGGGTGATTTTCCGCGAGCTGTTCCCCCGTGGCCTGACCCTGCTGGACCTCAAGGACATCGGCATCAAGCAGCTGAACATCTCCAACATCGCCGCCCGCCAAGAGCTGCGCGACATGATGAAAGCCGTGAACCTGCCCGGCGTCGAAATCGATATCTGATTTTCAAAGATGTGACCCGCTGGAAAAACAGGCCGGGGGTCACTCTGCTTCGTGGCAGCAGATGCAGATTTTATTGTTGTCCAGATCCCGAAAATAGGCGCCGTAGTAATCCGGGTGATACTGCGGGCGCAGGCCCGGCGCACCGTCATCGCGCGCGCCCATGGTCAGCGCAATCGCATGGCACTGGTCAACCTGCTGGCGGTTGCCCGCTTGCAGCGCCAGCATTTGCCCGTTCCCTGAGGACTGCGTACCGCCATCCACAGGCAGTCCGACCAAAAACAAAGGACGCGGGTAATCCCGGTGCTGCCACCCGGCCCAGCCCATCTCTCGCTGGCAGAACTTCTGCTCTATGCCCAGTGGTTTGAGGACGGCATCAAAAAAGGCAACCGCCTGCTCAAGATCTTTGGTTCCCAAATTCACATGAGAAAACATCTGGCTATCCTCTACGGTAGGTCAGGCCCGTTTGAAGCTCAAATAGGCAAAGGCAGCGGCACTAGTCTTCCACATAGGGCACCAGATCTGGCATCGAACCCTGCGGGCGATAGATGGTGAACAGCTCCAGCGGCTCTGGCACCCCGCGCAGCATGTAGCGCCCAAGCGAGACCATGTCGTGCTCTGACCCGACAACAGCCTGCTGTACCACCTGCGAGAATATCAGGTTCTGACCAACCGAGCGGTGCATCCCGGCGATGCGCGCCGTTTGGTTCACGGCCGGGCCGATAACAGTGAAATCCAGCCGGTTCTCCGCGCCGATATTGCCATAAAGAATATGCCCGGCATGCAGTGCCAGGGTCCAATCTGTGACGGGCAACCCCTCTGCCAGACGTTCGCCGTTCCGCTGGCTAATGTTGCGGCACAGCTCTGCCGAGGCCGCCAGCGCTGCTGCCGCATCCTGTTCGATGCTGCCCAGGTTGAACATCACCAGCATGCCATCGCCCAGAAATTTGAGGATATTGCCACCATGCGCCTGGGTCGCCGCCACTGCGATGCCAAAGTAATCGTTCAGCATCTCAATCAGCTCCGGCCCCGGCAGCTCTCCGGCCAAGCTGGTAAAGCCCTTGAGGTCAAACAGGCCGATCACCGCGTCGATCTCGCTGGACGAACCGCGCTGGAATTCGCCAGACAGCACCCGCTGGCCAGGATCGCGGCCCAGATAGGTCTGCAACAGATCGCTGGCCATCTGCCGGTTGGACATCGATTTC
>NZ_JBDWPJ010000152.1:0-8477 GCF_039971195.1 Pseudophaeobacter sp. | reverse complement strand
TGGCCCCGCCACCATGATGGCCGCCAAGGGCGCGATCTACCCAGTTGAGAAACTGATGAAAGACACCGGCGAAGCCTTTGACGGCGACGCTTTCCTGCCTGCGGT
This sequence comes from Pseudophaeobacter sp., assembly GCF_039971195.1. Classification (GTDB taxonomy): domain Bacteria; phylum Pseudomonadota; class Alphaproteobacteria; order Rhodobacterales; family Rhodobacteraceae; genus Pseudophaeobacter. The sequence continues at coordinate 8,372 of NZ_JBDWPJ010000152.1, read as the reverse complement.
TGTCTCCTACTACGAGACCCCCGAAGGGGAACTGCTGTCGATGCCTTTCAACAGCTCCACCCCGGTGATGTGGTACAACAAAACCGCCCTGGAGGCAGCCGGTGCCTCGGTTCCAACAACCTGGGATGAGGTGCAGGAAACCGCGCAGAAGCTGGTCGACAATGGCATGGAGTGCGGCGTTTCCTTTGGCTGGCAGTCCTGGGTCATGGTTGAGAACTTCTCGGCCTGGCACAACATCGGCATGGGCACCAAGGAAAACGGCTTTGCCGGTTTCGACACCGAGTTCTCCTTTAACAACGAAGCGGTTGCGGCCCGTCTGGATGGCATCGCTGCCATGACCGAAGGTAACCTGTTCAAATATGGCGGTCGTCGTGGCGACAGCCTGCCCATGTTCACCAGCGGTGAATGCGGCATGTGGATGAACTCTTCTGCCTATTACGGTTCGATCAAGAGCCAGGCCGAGTTCGAATTTGGTCAGACCATGCTGCCACTCGACACTTCGGTCGCTGATGCACCGCAGAACTCGATCATCGGTGGCGCTACCCTCTGGGTTCTGGATGGCCACGAGAGCGAAGAGTACAAGGGCACTGCTCAGTTCCTGACCTATCTGTCCTCGCCCGAAGTTCAGGCCTGGTGGCACCAGGAAACCGGCTATGTGCCGATCACCACAGCCGCCTATGAGCTGTCCAAGGAGCAGGGTTTCTACGAAAGCAACCCCGGCACCGACACAGCCATCCAGCAGCTGAGCCTGAACACCCCAACCCCGAACAGCCGTGGCCTGCGCTTTGGCAACTTTGTTCAGGTGCGTGACGTGATCAACGAAGAGCTGGAAGCTGTCTGGGCTGGCGACAAATCGGCAACCGACGCGCTGAACGCGGCAGCCGAGCGTGGCAATACCCTGCTGCGCAAGTTCGAGCGTTCCGCCAAATAAGCACTGCTTACCGATCTGAGCCATGCCGCCCCTCGGGCGGCATGGTCTCGTTTTATCTGCCGCAGCTGCGGCAGAACCTGCCGGGCACTACACAGGCCACAATACGGGGCACTCCATGCTGAAACGCGTCCATTTTCCTTCTTCGCCACTGCCCTATCTGCTGGTGGCACCTCAGCTGGCGATTACGCTGGTCTTTTTTATCTGGCCCGCCAGTCAGGCGATGTATCAGTCCTTTCTCATTGAGGACGCTTTTGGCCTTGGCTCCGAATTTGTCTGGTTTGAGAATTTCCAGGTGCTTTGGGATGACCAGCACTACCTGGACGCCTTTTGGCGCACCGGTATCTTTTCGCTCTTGGTGGCGGCTCTCTCGATGGGGTTTGCGCTGGTGCTCGCGGGCTTTGCCCAGCGGGTGGTGCGTGGTGCCATGATCTATCGCACCCTGCTGATTTGGCCCTATGCGGTGGCCCCGGTTCTGGCCGGCGCGCTTTGGGTCTTCATGTTCAACCCGACCCTGGGGATCTTTCCCTACTTCCTTGAATTCGTTGGCATAGATTGGAATCACTACCTGAATGGCAATCAGGCCATGGCGCTGGTGATCCTGGCCGCGGCTTGGAAACAGGTGGCTTATAACTTTTTGTTCTATCTTGCGGCGATGCAGTCGATCCCCAATAGCGTTATCGAGGCCGCCGCCATTGATGGCGCCGGGCCGGGACGCCGGTTCTTTTCGATCATTCTGCCGTTGATCTCGCCCACCACGTTTTTCCTGCTGGTGATCAACATGGTCTACGCCTTTTTCGAGACCTTCGGCATCATCCACGCAGTGACCCAGGGCGGGCCGGGCACCTCGACCACCATTCTGGTCTACAAGGTCTTCAACGATGGCTTTGTTGGTCTGGATCTTGGCGGCTCCGCGGCGCAGTCGGTGATCCTGATGGTACTGGTCATTGCCATGACCGTTGTCCAATTCCGCTATGTTGAAAGAAAGGTGGAATACTGATGGTTGAACGTCGCCCCCTTACCTCGCTGCTCACTCATTTTGTGCTGGTGCTTGGCGTCATTGCCATTGCCCTGCCGATCTGGATCACCTTTGTTGCCGCCACCCATGACGAGATCCGCATGACCCAGGTGCCGCTGCCGCTTTGGCCCGGCACCCATCTTTGGGACAACCTGAAACAGACCCTGTTTGGTACTGGCCTCAGCGGCACCCAAGGTGCGCCGGTCTGGCTGATGCTGGCCAATAGTCTGGCCATGGCGATGATGATCTCGCTGGGCAAGATCGCCATCTCGCTGCTCTCGGCCTTTGCCATTGTCTATTTCCGCTTTCCCTTCCGCATGACTTGCTTTTGGATGATCTTCATCACCCTGATGCTGCCGGTCGAGGTGCGGATCCTGCCGACCTTCGAAGTGGTTGCAAACCTCGGGATGCTGAACAGTTATTGGGGGCTGTCGATCCCGCTGATCGCTTCGGCCACGGCCACCTTCATGTTCCGCCAGGTGTTTCTGACGGTGCCAGACGAGATGCTGGAAAGCGCACGTATTGATGGCGCCGGACCGATGCGGTTCTTCTGGGACATCCTCTTGCCGCTGTCGCGGACAAATATCGCGGCGCTGTTTGTCATTCTCTTCATCTTTGGCTGGAACCAGTACCTCTGGCCGCTGCTGATCACCACGGACACCTCGATGACAACCATCGTCATGTCGATCAAACAGATGCTGGAGGCCGCCGAGCAAAGCCCGCAATGGAATATCATCATGACGACCGCCCTTTTGGCGATGATCCCGCCGATCTTTGTCGTCATCTCGATGCAAAAGCTCTTTGTGCAGGGCTTGACGGAAACCGATAAATAGGACGCCCCGCAAATGGCTGAAATTAAACTAACCGACCTGACCAAATCCTACGGTCCCACCGAAGTGCTGCACCATGTCGAGGGCGAGATCAAAGATGGCGAATTCATCGTCATCGTTGGCCCCTCGGGCTGCGGCAAATCCACCCTGCTGCGCATGGTGGCGGGGCTGGAAACCGTGACCTCTGGCGAAATCGCCATCGCCGGGCGGAGGGTGAACGAGCTGGAACCCTCGGCGCGTGATATCGCTATGGTGTTCCAGAACTACGCGCTTTATCCGCATATGTCGGTGCGCGAAAACATGGCTTACGGGCTGAAAATCCGCAAACTCTCCAAGGCAGAGATCAGTCGTCGCGTCGAAGAAGCCGCCGATATTCTTGAGATTCGTCAATATCTTGACCGTAAGCCCCGGCAATTGTCCGGCGGCCAGCGGCAGCGGGTTGCGATGGGGCGGGCGATTGTGCGCGACCCGCAGGTCTTCCTGTTTGACGAACCTCTGTCGAACCTGGATGCCAAGCTGCGGGTGCAGATGCGTTTGGAAATCCGCAAGCTGCAACAGCGCCTGGGTGTGACCTCAATCTATGTCACCCATGACCAGGTTGAGGCCATGACTCTGGGCGATCGGCTGATGGTTCTGAACGGCGGCTATGTCGAACAATTCGGCACCCCGATTGAGCTTTATGACCGGCCTGCTTCGGTCTTTGTCGCGGGTTTCATTGGCAGCCCGGCGATGAATTTCCTGCCCGCCACAGCAGAGGCAGACGGTATGGTTCTGCCAACCGGGGCAAAGCTCAGCGCGGTGCAGGCCCAACCTGGCCTGGTGCTGCTCGGCATCCGTCCCGAACATCTGGTGCCGGATGCGGCAGGCCCCATTGGCATTGATGTGGAGATGGTAGAACAGCTTGGCGCCAATACCCTGCTGCACGGCACTCTCTCTGGATCCGACCACGCCATGGTGGCCTCGGTGCCCGGGCATGTCACAACCGAGACCGGTGCAACCCATCGGTTTTCTGCCGCACCAGAGCTGCTGCATCTGTTTGATCCCAAAACCGAAAAACGGCTGGAGACGTGATGCACTACCCCCAGCTTGCGGCTTTTGCCGGTGGTTCGGATCTCATCCGGGTGATCGGCCACCGGGGGGCGCGCGGTGTGATGCCGGAAAACACCATGGAGGGCTTTGCCTTCACCCTGGACTGTGGCGTGCGCCTGCTGGAGTTCGACGTGGTGATGACCCGCGACGAGGTGCCGGTGATTACCCATAACCACTCTTTGACAGGCTCGATTGTCCGCGACGGGGCGGGCAATTGGCTGCGCGGGGCAGAACCCAAGGTCGCGGATCTGGCCTGGAGCGATCTGGCGGCGCTGGATGTTGGCGGACTGGACGGGCGCAGCGACTATGGTCAGCGCTTTCCGGATCAGGCCTTCTTGTATGGTGCCCGCATTCCGCGGCTCAGTGATCTTTGCGCCCTGATTGCCCAGCCGGGCTACGAGGACGTGCACCTTATGCTGGAGATCAAATCCGATCCGGCCAAGCTGCAGGACGGCGCAGCCCGCGCTGCCGTTGTGGCCGCCGTTGTGGCCGAGGTGCGGGCGCTGGGACTGACTGAACGCACCCTGATGCACAGCTTTGACTGGGCGCTTTTGGCGGAATGCAAAAGCCAGGCGCCCGAGATGCCCACTTCCTTTCTGACCCAGCTGCCGGACAATGACGCAGATCTGGGCGAGGATCACGCCGCGCCCTCCTGCCCGGATCTGACCGGTAGTACCGTCAATGTGCCGGAACTGGTGGCAGAGGCGGGGGGGAGCCTCTGGTGTCCCTATTATCTGGATGTGACTGCTGAACAGGTGGCTCAGGCCCGCGCTCTGGGGCTGCTGGTTGCGGTCTGGACGGTGAATGAACAGGCCGATATCGACCATATCATCTCCCTTGGGGCCGATGCCATTGTCACGGATTATCCCGGTCGGGTGCAGCGTAGGTTGCTGGCCCAGAACCTGCGCTGGGCGGAACAACAGGTCCTGCCTGCTTGATTCTGGTTACCCCGAACAATCAGCGGCTTATGACTTAAATCCGGCTTCGCAGAAATCCAGTAGCTCCGCCGTCAGGTCCTGGGTCAGGTCCCGGCCGGCGGCGCCCTGGGCGAGGCCATTCATCCGCCAGCGCGAGGTGCAAAGCGACAGCATGGCGGAGACCATAAAGACAAAATGAGCGCTTATCTTCTGCGGTGATGTCTCGGGCAGCAGGGTGGCGACTTCCTCCAGAAACAGTTTCACCGTCGGATCAAAACAGGTCTGCGCAATATGCTGCCAGCGCTGGTCAGACGAGACATGAGCAATCAGCCGCCCATAGGCTGACCAGGTCTCGCCACCGTTCAGTGTCTTATCGATGAAGGGCGCTATGAAACAGCTGAGCACCAGCCGCAGGGTGAGTGGGCCATCTGCCTTTGCCTGCGCCAGCGCCTCTTGCCTAATCCGCGACAATTCCTCTGCCCGTCGGGCCACGACGGTGGCAAACAGCGCTTCCTTGCTGCCGCCATGATGGTTGACCAGCGCACCCTGAACCTCGGCCGCGCGGGCGATGTCACGAATCGAAGCCCCCTCGAATCCACGCTCCGCAAACAGTTGCTCTGCGGCATCAAAAATGCGCTCTCGTGTTGCGAGTGAGCGCTTGCTTGGTGCGCGTTGTCGTTGTTCTTCTTGCACTTTACCTGTCATGACAGATTTATCTTGCCCTATTTTTAACAGTCGTTCAATCTAAATGAACACCCATCGGGTGTCTTTGGGAGGAGACAGTGATGACGGCACAGGCAAGCGCGGCCCCAATGGGAGCTGCGACGGGCAGGTTTGCGCTGATTGGCGCGGGACCCATGGGGCTCGCCATGGCAAAGGTCATGAAAGAGCAGGGCATTCCCTTTCAGGGCTTCGAGCTGCATTCAGATGTGGGCGGGCTGTGGGATATCGATGCACCGCAGTCGACAATGTATGAAACCGCACATTTGATTTCGTCCAAAAACATGACTCAATTTGACGACTTTCCCATGGACGAAGAGGTGGCAGAATACCCCTCGCACCACGAGATGCGGCGCTATTTTCGCGATTTTGCCCGTCATTTTGATCTCTACAAAGACTATGCTTTCAACTGCGAAGTGCTGTCTTGTGTGCCCCTGGGAGCGGCGGGAGAGGGCTGGCAGGTCACCTGGCGCGATGGCGACGGGGTTGAACAGAGTGAGACCTTTGCCGGGGTGATGATCGCCAATGGCACCCTGGCGGAGCCGAATATTCCCAGCTTCAAAGGCAGCTATTCAGGCGAGCAGATCCATGCGGCGCAGTACCGCGATCCGCGCCAGTTTGCGGACAAACGCGTGCTGATTGTCGGGGCGGGAAATTCCGGCTGCGACATCGCAGTGGATGCCATTCATCACGGGGTGAGCTGCGATATCTCGATGCGGCGTGGTTATTACTTTGTGCCCAAATATGTCTTTGGCAAACCGGCCGATACCATGGGCGGCGCCATCCGCCTGCCGATGTGGCTCAAGCGTCGGGTCGATGGCATGATCCTGAAATGGTTTGTTGGTGATCCGCAGAAATACGGCTTCCCAAAGCCGGATTATGCGCTTTATGAAAGCCACCCGGTGGTGAATTCTCTGATCCTGTTCCATGCCGGCCATGGCGATCTGAAGGTGCGGCCTGATATCGACCACGTGGATGGAAAGACAGTGTTTTTCACCGATGGCAGTCAGGCTGATTACGATATGATCCTGACCGCAACCGGCTATCTGCTGCACTATCCCTTTATCGACAAAGAGCTGCTCAACTGGCAGGGCGCCGCGCCGCATCTCTACCTCAATTGTATGCACCCCAGCCGCGACGATCTCTTTGTGCTTGGCATGGTCGAAGCCTCGGGTCTGGGCTGGCAGGGACGTCACGAGCAGGCTGAAATGGTGGCGCGATACATCAAGGGTATCCAGGCAGGCAGCGCCAGCGCGTCCCGATTGCAGCAGGAGAAAGCCGCCGGGTTTCAGCGCGCAACGGGCGGGATGAACTACCTCAAACTGGCCCGCATGGCCTATTACGTCGACAAGGCCACCTATCGTAAAGCCGTCACTGGCTGGATCAAAGCCCTGACAGGAGGCACCTCATGACGGAGCTTGATACAGTTGTTCTGAATTTCAGCGCCTCCAGTCTGCTGGTGATGAATGCCATCCTGGCGATTGTGATGTTTTCAATCGCGCTGGATCTGAAGATGAGTGATTTTGCCCGTCTTCTGCGCGCGCCAAAACCGGTTTTGACCGGGCTGATCTCGCAGTTCATTGTCCTGCCCGCGCTGACCTTTCTGTTGGTTTTGTGGGTCGAGCCACGGGCTTCCATTGCCCTGGGGTTGATCTTGGTTGCCGCCTGTCCGGGGGGTAATATTTCGAACTTCATCACCCATCGTGCGGGCGGCAACGCGGCACTGTCGGTATCGATGACCGCCTTTGCAACCGTGGGGGCGATCCTGATCACGCCGTTGAATATCGCCTTTTGGGGGCAGCTCTATGCACCAACGCGGGAGATCCTGAACACGGTGGAGATCGACCCGGTTCAAATCGCCATCACGGTCTCTTTGATGCTGGTCCTGCCACTGCTTTTGGGCATCTATCTCAACAGTCATCGCCCGGCCTTTGCAGATCGGGTGCGCCGCCCGATGCAGAACCTGTCGATGCTGATCTTCTTGGCCTTCGTAGTGCTCGCCCTGGCCGCAAACTGGGGGTTCTTTCTCAAATTTGCGCCCTATGTCGGCGGGCTGGTGGTGTTGCACAACGCCATTGCATTGGCAGCGGGCTATGGCTGCGCCTCCCTGGCAGGTCTGTCGCAGTTTGACCGGCGCGCCATCTCCATCGAGACCGGCATCCAGAATTCCGGCCTTGGGCTGGTCCTGATCTTTGGCTTCTTCAACGGGCTGGGCGGTATGGCCGTGGTGGCTGCCCTTTGGGGCATCTGGCACGCCATCTCTGGCCTCTGTCTGGCCAGGATCATGGCGCGAACGGAGGCCCAGCGATGACCAAGGTTTTGATCACCGGGGCCGCAGGGGATGTGGGCTCTGCCTTGATACGTGAGCTGGCACAGGGCTCCTATGAGGTGCTGGCGACAGATCTGCGCTGCCCTGAGGGGCTGCCAGAGGGGATCCGTTTTGAAGCGCTGGATGTGCGCGGCACCGACCCGGATCGCATCATTGGCGAGGAGCGCCCCGATGTGGTGATCCATCTGGCCTCGATTGTCACGCCGACAACCCGTGACTTTGCCTATGCGGTGGATGTCACCGGCTCGCGCAATGTGCTGCAGGCCTGTCTTGCCCATGGGGTCAGGCGCCTGGTGGTGACCTCCTCGGGGGCGGCCTATGGCTATCACGCGGATAATCCGGTGCCGCTGGTAGAAAGCGATCCGGTGCGTGGCAATGCCGAGTTCGCCTATTCCGATCACAAACGTCAGGTCGAAGAGATGCTGGCGGAGGCCCGCGCCAGCAGCCCGTATCTGGAGCAGGTGGTGCTGCGGGTGGGCACAGTGCTTGGTGCCGGGTTGGAAAACCAGATCACCGCGCTGTTTCACAAACCCCGTCTGCT